>JBPPMV010000001.1:0-5030 GCA_051306235.1 Mycobacterium sp.
GCACGCACCCGGCAACACGATGTCCCCCGCGCGCAGACGCACCCCGAACTGATCGACCTTGCGCGCCAACCACGCCACCGACGTCACCGGATTGCCCAACACCGCATCACTGCGACCCTCGGCCACCCCCTCGCCATTGCGCTTGAGCACAGCATTGATGGCCTTGATGTCTATGTCCTTGGGAGACACCCGCTCCGGGCCCAACACCCAACCCGCCGACGACGCGGTCTCTGCGATCGTGTCGCACAACTTGATCTTCCAGTCCGAGAGCCGGGTATCGATCAACTCAATCGACGGCGCGAACGCCGCCGTCGCAGCCAACACATCATCCTCGGTGCACCCCGCACCCGGCAGATCATCGGCCAAGATGAAACCCACCTCGACCTCCACCCGCGGATACAGAAACCGGCCCGCCGCCACCGGAGTCGCCTCGAAAACCTCCATATCAGCGAGCAGATGACCGTAATCGGGCTCATCAACACCCATCATCTTCTGCATCGCCTCCGACGACAGACCCACCTTGTGCCCGATCACCCGCGCACCCTCAGCCACCCGCTGCCGAATGTTGATCAACTGGATCTCGTAAGCATCCACCACATCGATATCGGCATAACGGTCGGTCAGCGGGGTGGTCGGGACCCGGCTACGCTCCGCCTCGGCCAGATCGGCAGCAAGCTCATCACGCACCTCAGCGGATAACATCCGACCTCATCCTCCTGGAAACCGTTATCGGACAGTCAGGTCAGCGTCCAGCTGTTTCCCGCCCGTTCCTGTGATTGTGCGTCCGCAGGTGAACAGGTGAAGCCCGACGTCCACTCACCGGATGTTGCCTGACTCACAGTGCACCCTCACCCCGACGATGCCGCCGGCCGGTTCCCGCTCTGCGGTACCGCCTCTACCGATCTCACTGTGATCGTGTGAAATCACAGGATGACAGTCGATTACCACGAGTCCCGGCGTGAAGTCAGCACGCCATCAGGTGTGCTGCGCTATCACGAGGCCGGTGACGGTCCTCCACTACTGCTGCTGCACGGTTCCGGGCCGGGCGTGACGGGCTGGCGGAACTTCCGAGGCAACCTCGACGTGTTCGCGCAGCGCTTCCGCTGCCTCGTGCTGGAGTTCCCCGGATTTGGAGTCAGCGACGACTTCGGTGGTCACCCGATGGTGGATGCGCAGGGTGCCGCCGTGCAGTTTGTCGATGCGCTCGGCCTGGAGCGTGTCGATGTGGTCGGCAACTCCATGGGCGGCGGTGTCGGCATCAATTTCGCCATTCATCACCGGGACCGGATCGGCAAGCTGGTCACCATCGGCGGTATCGGCACCAACATCTTCAGCCCCGGCCCCAGCGAGGGAATCCGGTTACTTCAGGAGTTCACCGAGGAACCCACCCGGCAGCGACTGATCGACTGGCTGCGGTCCATGGTCTACGACCCGGACCTGGTGACCGAGAAGCTGATCGAAGAACGTTGGGAGCTGGCCACCGATCCCGAGACCCTCACCGCGGCGCGACGCATGTACGGCAAGGCCGCATTTGCGGCCATGATGGAGATGATGCGCAAAGCCGATGCGCCGATGCCTTGGGCGTCGATGCACAAGGTGGCTGCGCCGACGCTGCTCACCTGGGGCCGCGATGACCGGGTCAGCCCGCTGGACATGGCGCTGATGCCCATGCGGACGATTCCGAACGCTGAACTGCACGTGTTCCCGAATTGCGGGCACTGGGTGATGATCGAAGCCAAAGCGGCGTTCGAGCGCACCGTGCTGGCGTTCCTCACCCAGCCCGACGCTTAGCGCGCCGATAGCCGAGGAAGCGCACCGCATATCGGGGCACCATCCTGGCCGGCACGGGCACCGGCCAGGATTCGGACCGAAAGTAGGCATCGGATCCGCCGTCGACGAAAATGACACTGCCGCAGAGAAAGTCTGCGGAGTCCGAGAGCATGAAGACCATCCAGTCCGCAAGATGGCCGGGTTCACCGTAGCCGCCTACCGGTACTGGGAAAGCACGGACTGCTTTGGCTTCGGTCGGGTTGGCCAGCTGTTCGGCCAGTAGCGGCGTCATGATCGCACCTGGGGCGAGCGCGTTGAGCCGGATCCCCGACCCCGCCCAGTCCTCGGTGACCGCATGCCGGCGTACCCATCGTGAGACCGCGATCTTCGATGCGGCATAGGTCATGGCAGCCGACCGCTTCCCGAACCAGCGAACCGCCTTCAGCGCCTTCTCCGAATCCCCGGCCAGCAGCGCACGCACCGCGCGCCGCGGCACAACAGGTGTCGTGGTGGTCGAATTACTCGCGACAACCACAACCTTGGCGAGCCTCGCATTGGCGAAAGCCTCCCGCCACGCCGTCAACAAGTCGACGACGCCGAAGAAGTTGACCTGGACAATCAGCTCATCACGGCCCGCGATCGGTCCCAAGCCGGCAGCAAGAATGGCGCCATCCAACACACCATCGCATCGCTGCAGGACCGCATCGGCCGCCGCGCGTCGTCCCCCGGCAGTGGACAGGTCGGCCATCACGTCGGCATCCTTGATATCGACGCCGATCACAAAATGCCCTGCCGCACGCAGCCTCTCCACCGATGCGCGCCCCATTCCCGAAGCCGAACCGGTCACGGCATAGGTACCCACGCAGCGTCCCTCCATCTCCCCGCGGCATTCACGGCCCGACGCTACGAACTCTTGAGCAGACTGAAACCTTTGTAACCGGCGTTCGCCACATCGGCACAGATGCCCAGATACGTTGCGAAACCGCCGATGAAAAGCATGAAGACGCGCGGCTTACCCGGCACGTTCGCACCCATGTACCAGGAGTTCGCCCGGGGAAACAAGGTGGCATCAGCGCGCTGATTGCATTCGGCAACCCAGCTGTCGACCGCATCGGGCGTGGCCTCTATGGCCGCGAGGTCATGGTCGTCGAGATAGTCGATCGCATCGGCGATCCAATTGATGTGCGCCTCGGCGTGCAGCACCATATTCGCCAGCACCGCGGGTGCACCCGGTCCGGACACCAGGAACAGGTTCGGAAATCCGTCGACCCCGAGACCCAAATACGTTCGTGGACCGCCTGCCCAATCGTCGACGAGCTTCCGGCCTCCCCTGCCGGTGATGTCGATCTTGGCCAGGGTTCCCGTCATCGCATCGAACCCGGTCGCCAACACGATGGCGTCGAGGTCGAAATGGTCTTCGGTGGTGTTGATCCCGGTGTCATCGATCGACTCGATCGGTGTTTCCCGGACACTGACCAGGGTCACGTTGGGCCGATTGAAGGTCTGGAAGTAGTTGGTGTCGGTGCAGATACGCTTCGTCCCGATCGGATGATCATCGGGGATCAACAGGTCGGCGACCGCAGGATCGTCGATGACCGCCCGCACCTTCTCCTCATAGAACTTACGTGCTTCCTCATTGGCCTCGAGATTGATCATCTGATCGGAGAAGGTCTTCGAGAAGAGCACGCCACCGAGCTCCCAGCGTTTCTCGAAAGCTTCTCGGCGCTCCTCCGGGGAAGCCTCCATCGTCAGCTTCGGATGCGCCACATGCGGAGAGCCGCCACCGCTTCGCCATGACATCCGGCGCCGCTTGTCATAGGTGGCCTTGGCCTCGGCGATCTCCTCCGAGCTGAGCACCTGGTTGCCGGCCGGCACGCTGAAATTGGGGGTGCGCTGGAAGACGTAGAGCTGCGACGCCTGTTCGGCAATGACCGGGATCGACTGGATACCCGAGGAACCCGTGCCGATCACACCCACTCGCTGTCCGGTGAAATCGACACCTTCGTGCGGCCAGTGAGCGGTGTGGTAGATCGCACCACCGAACGAATCGAGCCCGTTGATATCGGGGGTCAGCGGTGATGACAACGGCCCGGTGGCCATCACCACGAAACGTGCGGTGACGCGTTCGCCACCGTCGGTGTCCACGGACCACAGCAGGGTCTGCTCGTCGAAGACGGCCGACACCACTTTTGTATCGAACGTGATGCCCGAGCGCAGGTCGAGCCTCTCGGCGACCCATTTGATGTACTCCAAAATCTCGCGCTGGGTGGCGTACTTCTCCGTCCAGGTCCACTCCTGCTGCAGTTCATCGGAGAATGAGTAGCAGTAGTCGAGGCTCTCGACGTCACACCGCGCACCGGGATACCGGTTGAAGTACCAGGTGCCGCCGACCTCTGGCGCCGCCTCGAAGACGCGCACCGAGCGGCCCTGTTCCCGGAACTTGTGCAGGGCGTAGAGGCCGCCGAACCCGGCGCCAACCACAACAACGTCGACATGATCCTGAGTGGCAGTCACGCCGTGAAGGCTAGGACCTTCACGGCCCTCGGTCCCGGACGTCTCCCGGTCAACGGTCACCAGAATTCGTCCCGTCCACTGGTAGCACCACCTCACCGGGGTTCAACCGCAACCCAGAATGCTGTCCATGAGTGACGTCGAAACCGACAGCGGCCCCGCAGCTTCCACCCGCGCAGTGCCCCTCACCGTCACTGAGGTGATCGATGAGAGCTCCGACTCGAAATCGCTGGTCTTCGCGATCCCCGGCGAACACCAGGAGAGATTCGGTTATCGACCCGGCCAGTTCTTGACGCTGCGGATCCCCAGCGATCAATCCGGCTCGGTGGCGCGCTGCTACTCGCTGGCGAGTTCGCCGCACACCAACGATGCCCCGAAGGTCACGGTAAAGCGCACCGACGGTGGTTACGGATCGAATTGGCTGTGCGACAACGTTTCTGTTGGCGACACCATCGACTCATTGCCCCCGTCCGGAGTCTTCACGCCACACGATCTCGATGGTGACTTTCTGCTGTGGGCAGCCGGTAGCGGTATCACTCCCGTCATGTCGATCCTCAAATCGGCGCTCGCCGTCGGGACCGGCCGCGTCGTGCTGTGCTACGCCAACCGTGACGAGGCGTCGGTGATCTTCGCCGCCGAACTCCGCCAACTCGCGGCGCAATACGCAGGCAGACTCACCGTGCTGCACTGGCTGGAATCGATCCAGGGCCTACCCACCCACACACAACTGAGCCACTTCGGCCGGTTGT
>JBPPMV010000002.1:0-18466 GCA_051306235.1 Mycobacterium sp.
CAACGTGCCTCGACAACGGGGTGCTGCTGTGCCGACGCCACCACACCGCGATCCACCACGGCGGCTGGCAGGTCTACCTCGGCCCCGACCGCCACCCCTGGTTCATCCCGCCCCACAAACCGGGCGATCCCGAACCGGCGCACCTGCGGTCTCACGCCCGACGCACCATGACCGACCTACCAGTAGCCGCATAACCCGAGGCTCAAGCACCTTGAAAACTACACAGAGAAACACGCGGCGGGAACCGGCGCAAATCACCGAGCCGGACCCGCCACGACGAATACGCCTGCGCGACAACGTCAAAGGCGACCGATGGCCTGTGCAGTGGTCAATTAGAAGGTCTTGGCCAACCGGTCGGCGAGAATGGCAGCGAAGCGCGCCGGATCGTCGAGAGATCCACCCTCGGCGAGAAGGGCCGTGCCGTAAAGCAATTCGGCAGTATCGCTGAGGCCGTCCTGTGACGACGCCAAGGCGTCCCGCAGACCCGCGACGAGTGCGTGATCGGGGTTGAGCTCCAGGATGCGTTTGCCGACGGGCACGTCCTGGCCGGAGGCACGGTACATGCGCGCCAACTGCGGGGTGATGCCGAAGCTGTCGGTGATCAGGCAGGCCGGCGACGAGGTCAGTCGGGTCGACAGACGCACCTCCTTGACATGCTCGTCGAGCGTCTCCTGCAGCCAGGTCAGGAGATCGGCGAAATCGCTGTGGTCGGTGTCGTCCTTGTCATCTGCGGAGCCGAGATCGACTTCGCCCTTGGCCACCGACTGCAGCGCCTTGCCGTCGAACTCCGGCACCGATTCGACCCACACCTCGTCGACCGGGTCGGTGAGCAGCAGCACTTCATAGCCCTTGGCCTTGAACGCCTCAAGATGGGGGGAGTGCTCCAGCAACTGACGTGATTCGCCCGTTGCGTAGAAGATCTGCTCCTGGTCGTCCTTCATCCGGCTCACGTACTCGGCCAGGGTCGTCGGGGTGTCCGGACTGGATGTCGACGCGAACGACGAGAGTCCCAGCACGGTGTCCCGATTGTCGTTGTCGCTGAGCAGCCCCTCCTTGAACGCGCGGCCGAACTGTGTCCAGAAGGTCGCGTAATCGTCCGGGCGGTTGGCTTGCAGGTCCTTGATCGCCGACAGCACCTTCTTGGTGAGGCTGCGCCGGATCACCTTGATTTGGCGGTCCTGCTGGAGAATCTCACGAGACACGTTGAGCGACATGTCCTGTGCGTCGACGACACCCTTGACGAACCGCAGGTATGGCGGAATGAGCTCCTCGCAGTCGCCCATGATGAAGACGCGCTTGACGTACAGCTGCACGCCGACGTTCCCGTCGCGGTTGAACAGGTCGAACGGAGCTTGCGACGGGATGAACAACAATGCCTGATACTCGAACGTGCCTTCGGCCTTCATCGCGATGACATCGAGCGGCTCATCCCACGCGTGCGCGATGTGCCGGTAGAACTCCCGGTACTCCTCGTCGGATACCTCGCTCTTGGACTTCGCCCACAGTGCGGTCTGCGAGTTGATGGTTTCAGTCTCGACCGTGGTGGTCGGCTCCCCGGCTTCCCCGGTATCCGACTCTTCGGCTGGGACGGTCTTCTCGACCTGCATCCGGATCGGCCAGGAGATGAAGTCGGAGTACTTCTTGACCAGCTGCCTGATCTGCCACGGCGAGGTGTAGTCGTGCAGCTCGTCGTCGGCGTCCTCGGGCTTGAGGTGCAACGTCACGGCCGTGCCCTGCGGAGCGTCGTCGACCGTCGCGATGGTGTAGGTGCCGTCGCCGCTGGATTCCCAACGGGTGGCGGTGCTCTCGCCCGCCTTACGGGTCAGCAGCACGACCGAGTCGGCCACCATGAACGTCGAATAGAACCCGATGCCGAACTGACCGATGAGGTCGCTGACCTCACCCTGCTGCTGCGCCTCGCTGAGCTTGCGGCGCAGCTCGCCGGTACCGGACTTGGCGAGGGTGCCGATCAGGTCGACGACCTCGTCGCGGGACATGCCGATGCCGTTGTCGCGGATCGTCAGCGTGCGCGCGGCATCATCGGTAGCTATCTCGATGTGCAGGTCGGACGTGTCGACCTCCAGGTCTTTGTCCTGGTATGCCGCGAGCCGCAACTTGTCCAGCGCGTCGGAGGCGTTCGAGACAAGTTCCCGTAGGAACGAGTCCTTGTTGGAGTAGATGGAGTGCACCATCAGCTGCAACAGCTGACGGGCCTCTGCCTGGAATTCCCTCTGTTCGACCTGCTCGCTCACAGCCCGCGATATTACGTGCGGCGGGCAGGAGCGCAGCGACCCGGGGTTGGACCCGGCCCCGATCACCCGAACTGCACGCCCTGGGCCAACGGCAGCTCGGAGGAGTAGTTGACGGTGTTGGTGGCCCGGCGCATATAGGCCTTCCAGGAGTCAGACCCGGACTCACGGCCGCCGCCGGTCTGCTTCTCGCCGCCGAACGCGCCGCCGATCTCTGCCCCCGAGGTGCCGATGTTGACGTTGGCGATACCGCAGTCAGACCCGTCGGCCGCCATGAATCGCTCCGCCTCGCGGATATCGGTGGTGAAGATCGCCGACGAAAGTCCCTGCGGTACGGCATTGTTCAGATCGATCGCGGTGTCGAGATCGTCATAGGTCAGCACGTAGAGGATCGGGGCGAAGGTTTCGTTGTGCACGACCTCGGTCTGGGCGGGCATCCGCACCAGAGCGGGCGCGACGTAGAACGCGCCCTCGGAACCGTTCTCGTGGCGGTGCCCGCCGATAACCTCGCCGCCGTCGGCGCGGGCTGCGTCGAGCGCGGCGACCATATCGCGGTAGGCGCGGGTGTGGATCAGCGGTCCCACCAGGGTGCCCTCGACAAAAGGATCCCCGATGGGCAGCGTCTCGTACGCCGCGGCGACCCGACGGCACAACTCGTCGGCGATCGAGGAGTGCGCGATCACCCGGCGCATCGTCGTGCACCGCTGGCCGGCCGTTCCGGCCGCCGAGAACACGATGGCGCGCACCGCGAGATCCAGATCGGCCGACGGGGTGACGATGGCGGCATTGTTGCCGCCGAGTTCCAGCAGCGCCTTGCCGAAACGCCGGGCGACCCGCGGCCCGACGTCCTGTCCCATCCGCACCGAACCGGTGGCGCTCACCAGCGCAACACGCGGATCGTCAACCAGTTGTTCGCCGATCTCGCGGCCACCCTGGATGAGCCGGCTGACCGAACTGTCGACTCCGACATCCGCGCAGGCGCGCTCGATGAGCGCCTGACAGGCGATGGCGGTCAGCGGGGTGAGCTCAGAGGGCTTCCAGACGACGGTGTCACCGCACACCAGCGCGACGGCGGTGTTCCAGGCCCACACCGCGACCGGGAAGTTGAAGGCGGTGATGACACCCACCACACCGACGGGATGCCAGGTCTCCATGAGCCGGTGGCCGGGCCGCTCGGAAGCGATGGTCTTGCCGTACAGCTGCCGGGACAGGCCGACGGCGAACTGGCAGATGTCGATCATCTCCTGCACTTCGCCGAGCGCTTCGGAGGTGATCTTGCCGGCCTCCACGGTCACCAGTGTGGCCAGATCTTCCTTGTGCTGGGTCAGCAGCTCGCCGAGGCGCGCCACCAGGGCACCGCGGACCGGCGCCGGTGTGGTCCGCCAGGTCCTGAACGCGGCTGCGGCGGCGGCGATGGCGGCGTCGGTCTGTTCGGAAGTGCTCTCGGGCACCGAGAACAACACGTCACCGCTGATCGGGGTGCTCGCGGGCACACCGGGTTCACCGGGGGTTCCGAGGTGGGTGTCGGCGCCCATCGCCTGCAGCGCGACCCGCACCCGGTCGCGGATGTCATCGGCGGTGGGGAGGCCGGTGGTCTGCATGACAGTCATGATGCTGCTTTCTCGTAGAGGTCGTAAGGGTCGTGGATGTGATGGCCGATGGCGCCTGCCATCCAGTCGGGGTTGTAATGGGACTCATCGGGCGCCTCGACCGGTCGGGCGTCACGATCGAGATTGGAGCGGAAGATCCCGGCCGCGGATGCGGGCAGGAAATCCTCATAGACAACGGGTTTGGTGGGATCGCCACCGCGGTAATAGGCCAGCCCCTGCGCGGACATGGCGGCATCGGTGGCCGGGAAATACCGGTCCCAGTGCTCGGGGTCGGCCATGGCGGCGTCATAGCGTCCGCGACCGGCGGGGGTGAGCGCCACGCCGCGGGCCTCGACCTCACCGAACCGCACCCGCAGGTTGCCCTCGGTGACCGTGCCCTCGGCATCGCAGAACCGGCGCGGTTCCGAGAGCGCGCGAAACGACGTCTGGCGCAACAGCACATCGGGGCCGTCCCAGCGGGGCGGACCCTGGATGGTGCCGATCATCACGATGCCCCGCGCGACCATGCGCCGGTATAACTCGTCGATGTCGAGTACCCGAGGCGTCAGGTGGTTGATGTGGGTGCTCCGCACACCGGCGATATCGGCGGCGACCGCGGAGATCTGCGACAGCTCGGTGTACCAGCCGGTGTCGATCGGGTCCGCTGACAGCGCGAACGCGGCCGTCGCCCGCGCGACGAACGTCCCAGCCTCCCCATCGGCGGCACCGCCGTCCGCGGCGATGCGCCGGGCATCGGCGATCAGGGCCGGGTCGAACAGCTGCCGGTCATCCAGGAAGCGTTCCACCCGGGTGCGCAGATCGGGGGAGAAGAAGCGGGTGTCTGCGGTGGCGAGCATCGAGGTGAACACCCGGAACGGGTTGCGGTCCAACTCGATCGGGTCGATCGGCCGGAAGGCGGTCGAGACCACCGGCACCGGCGAGGCCGCCTCCCGCAGATCGTAATAGCCGACGGGATACATCCCGAAGGCGGAGAACAGGTCTGCCACATCGGACAGTTCGCGGACGTTACCGACCCGGATCGCCCCATGCCGTTCGGCGGTGACGCGTTCCAGTGAGCCGAGCGACGCGTCGCCCACCACGTCGCGGTTCACCTCGGCGGTGACCTCGACCAGGGTGGTGTACGCGGGGACCTCGGCGCCGTACATCTGCGACAGTGACGCGGCGAAGGCCGCGCGCAACCGTGAAGTCGGAACAGTCATCTGCGATAGTCTCCGGCCATGGTCGACACCGAGCACCTCGACGATATCGATCGGATTCTGGTGCGTGAACTGATCGCCGACGGGCGGGCAACGCTGGCCCATCTCGCGGCCACGGCCGGGTTGTCCGTCTCGGCGGTGCAGTCACGGGTGCGCAGGCTGGAATCGCGCGGTGTGGTGACCGGGTACACGGCAAGGATCAACCCCGAGACGGTTGGGCACATGCTGTCGGCGTTCGTGGCCATCACTCCTCTTGATCCCTCTCAACCTGATGATGCTCCGGCCCGGCTGCGCCATATCGATGAAATCGAGTCCTGCTACTCGGTCGCCGGGGATGAAAGCTATGTCCTGCTGGTACGCGTCGCCTCGGCGCGGACGCTGGAGGACCTGCTGCAGCGCATCCGCACGGCGGCCAATGTCCGCACTCGAAGCACTATCATCTTACAGACATTTTACGATGGAAGAACCAACCTGCCGGAATAGTTACTGTTTGGTGGTGCGTGCACCGTAAATATTGCGTTAGGATGGCCGCATGACGGCTCTTCTGACCTCTGCTGACCAGCACACCGCCCGATCACACGCTGAAGGCCAACTGCCTGCCGATCGGGTGCACGACGTTCTGCGCCGCAACATGCTGGCCGACGGCATGGACCTGGTGCTCGACCTGGACCGGTCCCGCGGCTCCGAACTCGTCGATGCCCGCGACGGCCGGCGCTATCTGGACATGTTCACGTTCTTCGCATCCTCGGCGCTGGGCATGAACCACCCGGCACTGGCCGACGACGCGGCGTTCCGCGCCGAACTCGCCCAGGCGGCGATCAACAAGCCGAGCAACTCCGATATCTACACCGTGCCGATGGCGCGTTTCGTGGAGGCGTTTGCCCGCGTACTCGGCGACCCTGCACTACCGCACCTGTTCTTCGTGGACGGCGGAGCGCTCGCCGTCGAGAACGCGCTGAAGGTGGCCTTCGACTGGAAGAGTCGCCACAACGAGGCCCGGGGGATCGACCCGGAACTGGGCACCCGGGTGCTACATCTGCGCGGCGCCTTCCACGGTCGCAGCGGCTACACGTTGTCGCTGACCAACACCGACCCGAACAAGGTCGCCCGGTTCCCGAAGTTCGACTGGCCGCGCATCGACGCACCGTATCTGCGTCCCGGTGCGGATATTGCTGCGCTGGAAGCAGAATCGCTGCGCCAGGCGCGCGCCGTGTTCGAAGCCCATCCGCATGACATCGCCTGCTTCATCGCCGAGCCCATCCAGGGTGAGGGTGGTGACCGGCACATCCGCCCGCAGTTCTTCGCCGCGATGCGTGCGCTGTGCGATGAGTTCGATGCGCTGTTGATCTTCGACGAGGTGCAGACCGGCTGCGGTATCACTGGAAGTGCCTGGGCCTACCAGCAATTGGGTGTGACACCGGATGTGGTGGCGTTCGGTAAGAAGACCCAGGTG
The DNA here is from genome assembly GCA_051306235.1 of Mycobacterium sp. Taxonomy (GTDB): domain Bacteria; phylum Actinomycetota; class Actinomycetes; order Mycobacteriales; family Mycobacteriaceae; genus Mycobacterium. The sequence goes on from JBPPMV010000002.1 coordinate 6,509, forward strand.
TGTGGTGTGATGGCCGGCGGGCGCGTCGACGAGGTGGTCGACAACGTGTTCGCGGTCAGTTCGCGGATCAACTCCACCTGGGGTGGGAACCTCGCCGATATGGTGCGCGCACGACGCATCCTGGAGGTCATCGAGGCCGACGACCTGATCGGCAATGCCGCCGCGATGGGCCGGCATCTGCTGGATCGCCTGCGTGAGTTGGCCGACGAGTTCCCGGACCGGGTGCTCGACCCGCGAGGCCGCGGACTGATGTGCGCCTTCAGCATGCCGACGTCGGCTGAACGCGACGAACTGGTTGCGCGACTGTGGGATCGACAGGTGATCATGCTGGCCAGCGGCGCAGATTCGGTGCGGTTCCGGCCGGCCTTGACGGTGACGGCAGCCGAGATCGACACGGCCGTGGGAGCGGTGCGCGACGTGCTCAGCGGGCGATAGTCAGACCGCGGATCAGGCCCTTGAGCCGCGGCAACTCGGCGCCGGTGACCAGTATGCATTCGTGTCGTTCGGCCAGTTTCCTTGCGGCTGGGGTGAACTCGTTGTTGGTCACCACCATGGTGCGGGTGCAGTCCTGCATGGCGGCACCGGCGACGACCTCCTGCACGGCACCCGCGCCGACCGGTCGGCTCATCCGTTTGCACTGAACGGCAATCCGATTCGGGCGCAGGCCGACGATCAGGTCGACACCCCAGTCGCCGGTGATCGATGTCATGATCACCGGTGCGCCACATGAGCGGGCGATCCGCGCGATGTAGTCCTCGAAATCGGTGCCCGACATGGTGTCGATCGGATTCTCGTTCGCCGCCGGTGTGCGCAACCCGGTCAGGAAATGCGGGATGGCCGCCAGGAGTATCGGCGCGAGCAGTGCGGCGGCCACCGCGACCGGCCATTCGGCGCCCACCATATGGGCGATGCCACCGGCCGTGATGGCCGCCGCGAGAAGGATCTTGGTCCGCACGATCGCATGGTAGAGGTCGGCGCCGACACCGCGCCGAACAACATGCAACCCGTGGGTTGCGCTACTGCGATCTTTGTGCAATTCTGGAGTTGCAGATAACAACTACCAGGGAGACGCGCATGGACACACTCGACATCACCCGCAGCATCGACATCTCCGCACCCATCACCAAGGTGTGGGCGGCCCTCACCGAGTCCGACCTGATCTGTCAGTGGCTCGGCGACAGCGCCGAGTTCGATCCGGTGGCCGGCGGCACCGGATTCTTCGGCTGGCCCGAGCACGGCAAGTTCCGGGTGCTCGTCGAACAGGCCGACGCTCCTCGTCTGCTGGTCTATCGATGGGCCAGAGATTCCGACGCTGACCCGGTGGCCGGGAACTCGACCCTCGTGCGCATCGAACTGTCCGAGATCGCCGGTGGCACCCGGCTTTCCCTGGTGGAGAGCGGCTTTGAGGAGTTGCGCAACCCGGAGACAGCACACGCCGAGAACCAGGGCGGATGGACTGCCGAGCTCGGGGAGCTCGTCGACTTCGTGACGGCGGCGCCGTGACGGCGCGGCCTCCCGCCCCAGAGCCGACGGCACTGCTCGCCGTGCTGGCCGATGAAACCCGTTGGCGCATCCTCACCGAACTGGGCGCCAGCGAGCTGTCGGCCAGCGCGCTGGCCACCCAGCTCCCGGTCACCAGACAAGCGATTGCTAAGCACCTGGCGGTTCTTGCCGATTCCGGTCTGGTCGAACCGGTCCGGGTCGGGCGTGAAATCCGTTACCGCGCGCTCGGCGCCCAGCTGAGCGCTCTGGGTTCGCAGCTGACAGTGATCGGTCAGCAATGGGATCGTCGCCTTATGGCTATCAAGCGCATCGCCGAAGGGCTGGATGACCCGGCATAATTCACCGTGAGATGACCGATGGACAGCACATTGGGGGGCGGGTTCCGGCCGAGGCGGCGCTCGCCGGCGGCGAGCCTCAGCATGTCGGCTGGTTCCGCTTCCATTTCGCCGACGAGCGCTGGGAATGGTCCCCGCAGGTGGCCCGTATGCACGGTTACGAACCGGGCACCGTACAGCCACCACCGAACTTGTGCTCGCGCACAAACATCCGGACGACCACGGACAGGTCGCGGCGACCCTGGACGAGATCCGGCAGACCGGTTCGGCCTTCAGTACCCGCCACCGGATCGTCGACACGCACGGCCAAACCCATCATGTCGTGGTCGTCGCCGATCAGCTGTTCGACGATGACACGGGGACTGTCATCGGCACGCACGGTTTCTACGTCGATGTCACGCCCTTCGCCCAGATCGGTTTCCGCCAACAGGACGAGCGGGTAAGTGAGGCCGTCGCCGAGATCGCCGAGGCGCGCAGCGGTATCGAACAGACGAAAGGCATGCTCATGCTGGTCTACCGGATCAGCTCGGACTCGGCGTTCGAACTCCTGAAGTGGCGCTCGCAGGAGACCGACACCAAACTCGCGTCGCTTTCCGAGCAGATCAAGAAAGACTTCCTACAGCTCAGCTATCAGGATCTGCTGCCGCACCGGAGCGTGTACGACCGGTTGCTGCTCACCGCGCATCTCCGGGTCGAATCCTGACGTTTACCCGGCGGTCCGCCAGGGCATCCTCACGTCATGGTGATCGGCGTCACACTCTGCGCGGCGGGATGACGGCGCCGATGCGCGCCGATCCGAATCTGCGCCAAGACGACCCCGAGGTGCGGGCCGCGGTGCGATTCGGTCTGGTGGCGGCGCTGATCGGGGTTGGTTTCCTGGTAGTCGCTGCGGTGCTGGCACGCAGTTGTGCCGACGTTCTCATCGATTCGGTCACCTGCGGACGTCCCCAACGACTTGTCCTGGCGCTGGGTGCACCCATCATTCTGTTCGGTAGCGGACTGAGCGCATTCGTGCGCACCTACCGAACCTGGAAACGTCATGAAACCTGGTGGGCGTGGCAGGGCGCCGGCTGGTTCCTGATGCTGTTGATGCTGTCGGTGCTCACCATGAGCCTGCCCGCCTTGGCGGGTTTCATCGGATGAGCCCGTTCGGCCGAAAGCACCTGCGGACAGATCTACCCTGAAAGCAGCCCGCAACGGGTGGAGGTGAGACAACCAGGTCGGGGAAGAAAGTCGGTTACGCAAGTAGTCGGTCGGAAGAGGAGAATCCCCATGAAAGGCCCCAAAGACCCTGTCGATCACACCCGCACGACGCGTACGCACGCCGGCGAGTCGATGAAAGACAACGTCATCATGCCAGCCCTCATCGTGATCGGCCTTTCGCTCGGGCTGTTCGTCGGTTGCCTGGCCGCATTCGCCACCCGCCATCACGACATCGGCCTGTTGTTGGCTTCGCTATCGGCCGCCGGTCTGGTCATCGGCGCGATCTGGATCGCCGTCGAGCATGTGCGGGTGCGCCGTATCGAAGAGCGTTGGTACGCAGAGCACCCCGAAGCCATCCGGCAGCGACCCGCCAGCTGAGGCGGGGTCTGCCGAAATCCCGACGGCCAAACCTCGGCACGGCCAAAAGTTTTCGAGTCCGAATCGAGGTTTGACGTAACCGTCAAACGGGTACCCGCTGTCAGCATTCATCCAACGCAACGGAGGCTTTCCATGGGACGCGGACTCATCGGCACGCTCGTGTTGATCTGGTTGTTGATCGGAGTGTTCGCCGCATGGCAGCGCGACTATTTCGACAGCGGGACAGCCAACTGCGCGACGGCAGGGACCATAGCGCTGACCGTGGTCGCCGGCCCGCTCAACTACGGCGGTGTCAATCCGAAGGTGACGAACTGCAATCTGCCGGAGCCCAGTGCGATGGGATCGATGGAAATGAGGGTGGCGTGATAGTTGTCGGAGCATTGCTGCTGATTCTCGGACTCGTCCTGGACGTCTACCTGCTGTGGGTCGTCGGCGTCGTACTGCTGGTGGTCGGTGCTGTCTTCTGGATCCTGGGAGCGATCGGGCGGCCGGTCGCCGGCCGCCGCGCCTGGTACTGACCCCGGTAGACGCACAGAACCGCCGAATCGGCGTGGACGGTTTGGAGCGCTATCGGCGCTGGAATGAAGTCGCCCGTAACGAGACGAGCATGCAAAGGCTGGACCGTAACTGGTCCAGCCTTTTGCAGGAACTGCCGGTGATGCAGACCCGACGGCCGACTGCCCACACTTACGTTCCCTGACAGCTGCGGGCGCCGGCCAGACTGAGTTTGCGGGCTCACCGATCGGGTATGCCGAGGTCATGACCAGATTCGGCTATACGTTGATGACCGAGCAGGCTGGTCCGAAAGATCTTGTTCGCCACGCTGTCTCCGCAGAGCAGGTGGGGTTCGACTTCGAAGTCTGCAGTGACCACTACTCGCCGTGGCTGGTCGCGCAAGGGCACGCGCCCAACGCCTGGCCCGTGCTGGGCGCGGTGGCCCACGCGACCGCCGAGGTGGAGCTCTACTCCTACGTCACCTGCCCCACGATGCGCTATCACCCCGCCGTTGTCGCTCAGCAGGCCGCCACCGTGCAGATTCTCGCCGACGGTCGGTTCACGCTGGGACTGGGTAGCGGGGAGAACCTGAACGAACATGTCGTGGGCCAGGGCTGGCCCACCGCGGGCCGCCGCCTGGACATGTTGGCCGAGGCGATCAAGATCATCCGCGAGTTGCTCGGCGGGGACCTGGTCGACTTTCGCGGCGAGTACTTCACGGTCGACTCCGCGCGGCTGTGGGACCTCCCGCAGGACCCGGTCGAGTTGGCGGTGGCGATGGCCGGAGGCCGGTCGGTCGAACAACTCGCGGTGCTCTCCGATCATCTGGTCAACACCGCACCCGACGCCGGCGTCGTGAAGAGCTGGCAGGCCGAGCGCCAGGGGATGGGCCTGCTCGACGGCCGGATCATCGGTCAGCTACCCATATGCTGGGATCCCAACCGGGACAACGCAATAGCGCGAGCGCACGAGCAGTTCAGCTGGTTCGCCGGCGGTTGGGCGGTGAACGCGGACCTGCCCACTCCGGCCGGGTTTGCCGCGGCGAGCAAGCACGTCCGACCCGAGGACGTCGCGTCGTCGATACCGTGCGGACCGGACCTCGACGCCATCGTGGCGGCGGTGAAGCCCTATCGCGATGCGGGTTTCACCGATATCGCGCTGGTCCAGGTCGGCGGCGATACGCAGGACCTGTTCTTGTCCGACGCGGCGAAACCGCTGTTGGCGGCGCTGCGCTCGGAACTCGAATGAGGACACCATTGACCAGGGCTGCATCCGATGGCGCCAGTGTGTACCGGCCCCAGCAGGATTCCTACCTTCTGATCGAGGCGATGGAAGAAGCCGGGCCATTGACGGGACGCCGGGTTCTGGACCTGTGCACCGGCAGCGGTGTGGTCGCCATGGCGGCCGCCGGGCTTGGTGCGGCCAACGTCTCCGGCCTCGATATCTGCCCCCGCGCCGTGCATTACGCCCGTACCCGTGCGTCGGTCGCGGGCGTACGCATCGACATCCGGCTGGGTTCATGGACCCAGGCGCTGGAATGCGCCCCGTTCGACGTCATCGTGTGCAATCCGCCGAGCGTGGCGACCCGGCCCGAGGACCGTGGCGGGCCCGCGGCGACCTGGAGCGCGGCCAGCACGCCGTGGAACGGCGGCCCGGATGGCCGGCTGCTGCTGGACCCACTGTGTCAGGTGGCCGCGCAGATGCTCTGTGCCGGCGGTACTTTGCTGCTGGTGCAGTCCGAATTCGCCGATATAGAACGATCATTGGCGCAGCTGCGTACCAGCGGCCTGAGCGCCGAGGTGGTCCTGAGCCAGAGTATTCCGTTCCGTCCGGCTCTCAGCGAGCAGGCACCGTGGCTCGAAGAGACGGGCAGACTCACCGTGGGTCGACGCGAAGAGACGCTCACCGTGATCCGGGCCGACAAAGCAGCCTGACCCGAAAAAGCGACTGCGGATGCGCTCCCATGAGGAGCACACCCGCAGCCGGTGATATCCGCTAGATCTTGGAGCGCACCCGGCGCCAGCGGGAGGCCACCTGCTCGCCACCCTGATCCAGGGCAGTCTCGGCCAGTTCTGCACCACGGCGCCGTGCCTCGGCCGCCAGCGGCGCGGCCTTGTCGGCGCCCTTCTGCAGGGCGTATGCGCTGCGCTCATAGGCCTGAGCCGCGAGCGGTGCAGCCTTGTCCTCGGCCCGTTTGAGGGCGCTGGCGCTGCGCTCGTAGGCCTCGGCGGCCAACGGGGCAGCTTTGTCGGCACTCTTCAGCAGGGCGTGTGCGCTGCGCTCATAGGCCTGAGCGGCCAGGGGTGCGGCCTTGTCATAGGCGGTTTCGGCGAACTCGCGGCCGCGCTCGACGCCGGCCTGCACACCGTGGCTGAGCTTGTCGGCCAGTTCCGCGTCGATCAGGCTGTCGTTGGAGGACGGCAATGCCGATGACACCCGCTCGGCGACGCGGCGGCCGGCGCGACGACCGCGCCATCCCAGCGACGGCTTACCCGCGGTATCGGCGGAGGCGAGCACCAGACCGCCGATCAAGCTCACATCGGTGAGGAAAGCGCGGCGTTTGTCGGCCTTGGCGACCGGATCTGTCTCGGCCCAGAACATGTGCCTGCCGAGGTTGCCGGGGATCACCGTCGCGGCGAGCAGCGCCGACGCGACGCGCGGCACCTTGCCGGTGGCCAGCAGGACACCGCCGCCGATCTGGACGGCGGCATTGATGCGGGCGACGGTGACGGCGTTATCGGGCACCTTGTCCGAAACTGCACTCGGTAACGACTGCAGACCGTCCAGCGTGGGCTGGACGACTTCTGCGGCAGGTTTGACATCGGTGAGGGCTTCGATGCCCTGTCCGATGAAGGCGGCTGACAACAGGGGGCGGGCTATTCTGCGAACCAACATGCTCCCGGGTATGCCCACGTCTACAGGAATGCAAACACTGGCTCAGCTGATCGCTGATCTCGTTCGGCCGCAAGGTAACCCAGGGTCACCGCCCACCGTCGTGTTGGAGTTCGTCACGGAGGTCTTCCTGATCGTCGACCTCATGTTCCTCGATGTCGATGACATCGTCCTCGGCCTCGGTGCTGGCGCTGATCAGTTCGTCGAGTTTGATGAGGATGGCCCGGTTCTCCCTGTTGGCCGTGTGTTGCAGGATGAACAACATCGGCAGGGTGACCAGCGCGCCGGTCGAATGGATCCATAGATGCCAGTCTTTTCCGAAGCCGGTGACGGCTCCCACCGCCAGATACGCGAGCATCGCGAGGGTGACGAAGACGGCCACCCATCGTGAACCGGCCGCCTGTGTGACGGCGTTGAGGAGCCGGGTCAGCGGGTGCGGCGTGCCATCTGTGGGTGTGCGGCCTGTCGACATACTGCAACCTCCGCGAGAGTGGGACATGGGGAATACCCGGCGTCGGGGACTGCCAAACGCCACGACGCGTTGCTGTGTGCGGGAAAGTCGTCGGTGCCGCAACAGGTTTGAGCAACGACCGTGGGCGGGTACCGACTGCGGTATGCAGATGTCCCGCCATCATCGGCCCGAGCTTGACGAACGCGACGGCCTGCACCGGGATGGCGACAAGTACGGCAACGGTCAGCACCACAGCGACCGCGATGGGTATTCGGCGCAGCAGCACGTTGCTGACGCGCTGGGAATGCCCAGCGCGCGACAGGGTGACAGACGCGAAGGGGTCGCCGCACCGCTGGTTAGCAACCGGTCGATGTGGGGTAACCTCCGAGCGGACTCAGCGGGAGGTCAGATGGTGCAGGGAACGGACTCGCACGATGGTGCGGTCGTGGCGGATCGAACGGTCGAACTCCGGGTGGCGGCCACCGTGGAGAACTTGGCCGTGCTGCGCGCGCTGGTCGCCGCGGTCGCGACGTTCGAAGACCTGGATTTCGACGCGGTGTCCGATCTTCGTCTCGCAGTCGACGAAGCCGCTACCCGTCTCATCCGGTCGGCGGTCGTCGGCTCGGATCTGGTGGTGCGCGTCGAACCGCGCGACGACTCGCTGGTTGTGCACGCATCGACGACGTGCGATACCGATGAGAACGAGATCGTCGCGCCGGGCAGCTTCAGCTGGCACGTGCTCAAATCGCTGACCGACGAGGTCAGCACCTTCACCGACGGGCAGAGCGCCGGCGCCGGCCGGGTCTTCGGGATTTCGCTCACTGCGAGACGAGCGAGCCTGTTGCAGTGACCTCGGAATACGCCGATGTCCTCGAGATGTTCCGCGAGCTCCGCGAAGTGTCCGATGACGCAGCACTATTCGCGCGTCAGCGAGAGCGGATAGTCAAGCGCTGCCTCCCGTTGGCAGATCACATCGCGCGCAGGTTCGAAGGCCGCGGTGAAGCACGCGACGATCTGGTGCAGGTGGCCCGCGTCGGTCTGGTGAATGCCGTCAACCGATTCGATGTGGACGCCGGATCGGACTTCGCGTCGTATGCCGTCCCCACCATCATGGGCGAGGTGCGCAGGCACTTCCGCGATAACGGATGGTCGGTCAAGGTGCCGCGGCGGCTGAAGGAGCTGCATCTGCGGTTGGGTGCGGCAACCGCAGAGCTCTCGCAGCGGTTGGGTCACGCCCCCACCCCATCCGAACTCGCCGCCGAGCTCGGGATGGACCGTGAAGAAGTGGTCGAGGGTCTGATCGCCGGTAGCTCGTACAACACGCTGTCCATCGACAGTGGTGGGTCCGGTGACGACGAGTCACCCGCTATCGCCGACACCCTGGGCTCCCCGGATGACGCGCTGGACCAGATCGAGAACAGGGAGGCGCTGCGGCCGCTGCTCGCGACCCTGCCCGAGCGTGAACGCACCGTGCTGATCCTGCGGTTCTTCGAGTCGATGACTCAGTCGCAGATCGCCGAACGGGTGGGCATATCGCAGATGCACGTGTCGCGGCTGCTGGCCAAGTCCCTGGCACGCCTTCGCGACGAGCTGCAGTAACAGCTGCGAGGCGAAGGCGGTCGGGCTTCGTCTCAGCCGGCGCGGCGCAACTCGCCCAGCGCGTGGTCGGGATCGCAGATCTCCAGCATCCTGTCGACCGGGGCGCTCGTCAGCAGGCTCCACTGCACATCCTGTGCGGCAGCTTGCACACTGATCTTGTGAATGGCCGAAAAAGCTTCTGCGGCAAAGAATGTCACACCACTCAGATCCACGACGAGCTTGTCGGCATTACGTAGGCGCAACTGGATGTACGCGCTGAGTTGGTTGGTGTTGGACGCGTCCAGTTCACCCTCGACGGTGACCACGACGGTCGACGGCGGCAGGGCCTGGGTGTTGTAACTGGCGCGCTCGCGGGTGCGGTGCTGCGGCGCGGCCTCGCGTGCGGCGGAATTGATGTTCAACATGGGGAACTCCATCAGTCGGAACGCAATCAAATGAACCTGATCGTGGTGCGCGCGTCCGCGTGTTCCGGTCCTGAAAGTTAAAAACTCTGTGACCTGGAGGTTTATCGTGCCGGGATTGCGTAAACCCCGCACGTGCGGTGACGCGTGCAACCGGCTGTGAACTCAACCTGTAACCCTGACCCTACGCCACATGCCCGGTGGCGAACAGTCGCCGGCAGGACTCTCACCAAAGCCGCAGGATCGTCGGGCTGTGACGCAATCATCAGCTACCCGGTGGATATCGCGGTCGGTCTGCGGTCCACACTGATGCCATGACCGGTGGAGTCGCTGCTGCAGGCCTGGTCTTGGCCGCCGGTGCAGGCTCCCGGTACGGGATGCCGAAAGTTGTTGCCGATAACGGTGATTGGCTGCATGCGGCGGTCGCGGCGTTGCATCTGGGTGGTTGCGATGATGTCATCGTGGTGCTGGGCGCCGCCGGGGAGGACGTTGTCGTCGTCCCGGCGCCGGCGCGCGCGGTCACCGCCGCGAATTGGTCTGACGGGCTTTCGGCATCCCTGCGCGCCGGACTGCAGGCCCTCGATGCCGATTACGCCGTGGTGCACCTCGTGGACACGCCCGATATCGGCGCCGATGCAGTGCGCAGGGTGCTCGACACCGCGCGCTCCGCGCCGTCCGGACTGGCCAGGGCGGTGTACCGGGGCCGACCTGGGCATCCTGTGGTCATCGCGCGCGAGCATTGGCCCGCACTGCTCGACGGACTGAGCGGTGATGTGGGAGCCGGGCCGTTCCTACGGGCCCGCGCCGACGTCATCGCGGTGGAATGCGGCGATCTGGCCACCGGCGCTGATATCGACCGCCGCAGATGACGGCTCGACTCAGGGATGGCTCGACTCAGGTGTAGACCGTCAGGCCGAGGGCGGATGCGGCGTAGCGTCGCACGGTGTCCTCGGACATCGCGGCGGCGTCCTCGAAGCCGGGCCGTGCCCGGCTGGCCATGAAGCCGGTGGTGCGGTCGAGGGTGACCTCGGCCAGCAGCTCACCGGTGCTCGGCTCGCAGACCGCCCAGGTGTAGAAGGTGTCGGACTCCCAGCCGTCGGCGGCCTCGTCGATGTAGTCGAGGTCGCTCTCCCCGAGATCGGCGAGGGCGGGGCGGTCGTCGACGCGGTCGTCGTAGCGCAGTCCCCGCAGGTACCACTGACCGTTGTTGATTTCGACAGGTTCCATGGCGTCAACCCGACGAGCGGCCACTCATCGCACGGGCTATTCGGAAAAGCGTGCAATGAGTGGCCATTCGGGAAAGGGTTCTAGTCCTTGATCTCGGCGATGACGGTGCCCTGGGTGATGGCAGCGCCGGCCTCGACAGCCAGGCCGGTGATGGTGCCGTCCTTGTGGGCGGTGACCGGGTTCTCCATCTTCATGGCCTCCAGGACCACGACCAGATCGCCCGCCGAGACCTGCTGGCCCTCTTCGACGGCCACCTTGACCACGGTGCCCTGCATCGGGGCGGTCACCGAATCGCCGGACGCCGCAGCGCCGCCGCCGGCGCCGCGCTTGCGGGCCTTGGGCTTCTTGCGGACCGCAGCACCTGCTCCACCGCCGCCGCCACCGATGGCGAGGTCGCCGGGCAGGGACACCTCGAGGCGGCGTCCACCGACCTCGACGACGACCTTCTGCCGCGGCAGGTTGTCCTCTTCGTCGAGGGGCTCACCGGCGGTGAACGGTTCGACGGTGTTGTTCCACTCGGTCTCGATCCAGCGGGTGTGCACGGTGAAACCGTTGTCGTCACCGATGAAGGCGGGATCGGAGACGACGGCGCGGTGGAACGGGATGACGGTCGCGAGACCCTCGACGTTGAACTCGGCGAGCGCGCGACGCGAGCGGGCCAGGGCCTCGTCGCGGGTGGCGCCGGTGACGATCAGCTTGGCGAGCATGGAGTCGAACTGGCCGCCGATGACCGAACCGCTCTCGACACCGGAGTCCATGCGGACGCCGGGACCGGTGGGGGGCTCGAACTTGGAGACCGGGCCGGGGGCGGGCAGGAAGCCGCGACCGGCGTCCTCGCCGTTGATCCGGAACTCGAACGAGTGCCCGCGCGGCGTCGGGTCCTCGGTGATGTCGAGGGCCTCGCCGTTGGCGATCTTGAACTGCTGCAGCACCAGGTCGATGCCAGCAGTCTCCTCGGTGACCGGGTGTTCCACCTGCAGGCGGGTGTTGACCTCGAGGAAGCTGATCAGCCCGTCCTGACCGACCAGGTACTCGACGGTGCCTGCGCCGTAGTAGCCGGCCTCCTTGCAGATGCGCTTGGCGGACTCGTGGATCTCCTTGCGCTGCGCCTCGGTCAGGAACGGCGCGGGCGCCTCCTCGACGAGCTTCTGGAAGCGACGCTGCAGCGAGCAGTCGCGGGTGCCCGCGACGACGACGTTGCCGTGGGTGTCGGCGATGACCTGTGCCTCGACGTGGCGCGGCTTGTCCAGGTAGCGCTCGACAAAGCATTCACCGCGGCCGAAGGCCGAGACGGCCTCACGGGTCGCGGAGTCGAACAGCTCGGGGATCTCTTCGAGAGTGCGGGCCACCTTCATGCCGCGCCCGCCGCCACCGAAGGCCGCCTTGATGGCGATGGGGAGGCCGTGCTCCTCCGCGAAGGCGACGGCCTCGTCGGCGTCCGCGAGCGGGTCCTGGGTGCCGGGCGCCAGCGGGG
>JBPPMV010000003.1:0-2124 GCA_051306235.1 Mycobacterium sp.
GCGGTCATCCTGGTGGTGGTGGATTTGCCGTTTGTGCCGGTCACGACGACCGTGCGGCGGCCCGTGCCCAGCTGCCCGAGGATCGACTTGTCGAGTGACATCGCCACCAGACCGCCGATCATGGCCCCGGCGCCGCGACCGGTGACCCGGGAGGCCCAGCGCGCGGCGGCACCGGCGCCCAGCGCAACTCGACCGCGTGTGGTGACCATCCTGCGAATTTTAGGTGCCCCGCCCACAGTGCCGCGATCCGGTGCTGCTCACCGGGGTGTGCGTTGCGTCGACCGGCATCAGGCGTACAGCGGCGGATTCAGTTGCGCGAAGCCTGCCTGGCGCACGTAGGGGAAGTGCGGATACGCCGGTACCGGAGCGCTGACGGCATCGAGCCGGGCGATCTGCTCCTCGTTCAGCGACCACCCCACGGCGCCCAGGTTGTCGCGCAGCTGAGCGGGGGTGCGGGCGCCGACGAGCACCGACGCGACGGTCTGCCTGCGCAGCACCCAGTTCAGGGCTACCTGCGGAATCGATCGTGCGGTTTCCTCGGCGATGACGGCGAGCTCGTCGACGACATCGAAGAGCACATCGTCATCGACCGGTGGCCCGGCGGCGGCGGTCGCGTGCAGGCGGCTCACGGCCGGCAGTCCGGTTCCGCGTCTGATCTGTCCGGTCAGCCGCCCCCAGCCCAGCGGACTCCACACGATTGCCCCGACACCTTGATCGAGGCCGAGCGGCATCAGGTCCCACTCGTAGTCCCGGCCGATCAGCGAGTAGTACACCTGATGTGCCACGTACCGAACCCGACCGAAGGCATCGGCGGCCGACAGAGATTTCATCAGCTGCCATCCCGAGAAGTTGGACACACCGGTATAGCGGATTTTGCCTTGTCCAACAAGGGTATCGAGGGTCTGCACCACCTCCTCGATGGGCGTGGCGCTGTCGTATGCGTGTAGCTGGAACAGGTCGATGCGATCGGTGCGCAACCGGCGTAGCGCCGCCTCGACGGCGGCGATGAGGCGCCGCCTCGAGGTGCCCGCGTCGTCGGGCCCTGCACCGGTGGGGAGTGCCGCTTTGGTCGAGATGAGTGCGGAATCGCGGCGCCCTTCCAGGGCGGCTCCGAGCACAGACTCGGAGGCGCCGTCGGAATAGACGTCGGCGGTGTCGAACAGGGTGACCCCGGCGTCGAGGCACATGTCCACCATGGTCCTGGCCTCGTCGACGCCGGTACCGGCCCAGGCGCCGAAGAACTCTCCACTCGCACCGAAGGTGGCTGCGCCGAAGGCCAATTCGGATACGACCAGACCTGATCGACCGACATTCCGGTACTCCATCGCAACTCCTTAAAGGGACTGTGTTCCTGTTAACGAACGCTAGCACGTCTTGGCGTTAAAGGAACTCCCGTCCCGTTAAGATCAACGTATGGCGGCGCGGCCCGGAGGGCGGACAGCAGCGGTTCGGGCGGCCGTGCTGTCCGCTGCCGCCGATCTGCTCATCGAGTCGGGATTGGTGGCGCTGGAGTTGACCGCCGTGGCCGAGCGTGCCGGCGTGGGCAAGTCCACGGTGTACCGGCGCTGGGGCACGGTGGGTGCCATCGTCGACGATCTGCTCGTGGAGATGGCCGAGACCTCGCAGCGCCGACCCGACACGGGAAGCCTCGAAGAGGATCTGCTGAGCGTGGCCAGGCTCATACAACGGACCCTGGCCGACCGTCGGCAGGGCAGCCTGTTCAAAGCGATTCTCGCGGCCGGGACATGTGATGCCCGCAGCGCGGAAGCGCTGGCTGGGTTCTACCGGACCCGTGTGAAGGAGCTGGCACCGATCGTCACCGATGCCATCGCTCGCGGCCACGCTCCGCAGGGAACCGACCCTGCCGAGGTGATCCGGCAGGTATCCGCGCCGCTGTACTACCGGCTGTTGACCGATACGGCGCCGCTGCGCCGGGCCGATGCCGATCGCGCGGTGGCCGCCGCACTGGCCGCGGTGGCGGCAGGCGTGTTCACCCGGTGAATTTTGGCGGCCCGACACGCGGTGCCGCGGTGCGGTGTTGTCAGACCACCGTGCCATCCTCGATTTATGAGCCAGTGCTGGGGCCGACCGGCCGCCGATGCGGGCGCCGGATGGGCCGTCGTC
>JBPPMV010000004.1:0-3674 GCA_051306235.1 Mycobacterium sp.
TTGGGCGCGCTGGTGTCGTGGACGACGAACGTCGCCGAAATCGCGCCTGCGGTATCCACATTGGGCCGTCCGCTGCGCTGGTTCAAACTGCCGATCGATGACTGGGCGGCCACCCTCCAACTGGCCCTACGGGCGTTCCCGATGCTCATGGACGAGTTCAGCGTGCTGTATGCGGCGCGCAGGCTGCGGCCACGAGTGAAGGCCGACACCCGTCGCGAGCGTCGCAAACAGTTCGTCTCCGAGGTGATCGATCTGCTGGCCGCGGCGGTCACGGTGGCGCTGCGGCGCGCCGATGAGATGGGTGACGCGATCACCGCACGCGGTGGCGCGGGCCAGATCGCGGCTGCCCCACCGCGGCCCGGTGTCGCCGATTATGTGGCGCTGACCGTGTTGGTCGTGGTGTGTGGCACCGCCGGATACCTCGAAGGGTTCACCTTCCTCGCCACCACCTGACGCTCCGTGATCGACCATGCCCCCGGGTTGTCGGGACCCGACAACCGGCGATCGTCCTATTGGCCGTTTCCGCAGCGCCTTTTCGCTGCGTGCCTCCGATGATGGTGTGACTACCAGCCAAAGAGTGGAGGTCATCATGGTCGGCGTCGATCGCGTCGGCGAAGGGCCGCGGAGTGTCATCGTGGTCGGAGCGGGCATCGTCGGGTTGTCCACGGCGTGGTTCCTGCAGGAACGCGGTGTCGAGGTCACGGTGGTGGACCGCGAGGGGGTGGCTGCCGGTTCCTCCTGGGGCAACGCCGGGTGGGTCTCACCGGCGCTGACCATTCCGCTCAACCAGCCCGGCACGCTCAGATACGGGTTGCGTTCGATGTTCAATGCATCTGCCCCGCTGCACATCCCATTGCGCGCCGATGTCGGCCTGGCGCGGTTCCTCGCCACCTTCGCCCGCCACAGTAGTCGTGCGTCCGCCGAGCGGGTTGTGAGCGCCAACCAACCGCTGAACGCCGAATGCGTGGAGGCCTTCGACGTCCTCATCGCCAACGGCGTGGACGCACCGGTCACCGACTCGGCGATCATCGCGCTGTTCGAAAACGACGAACGTGCCGATGTACTCCGTGGCGAGATCGGGGCACTGGAGCGGGCCGGATTACCGGTGCAGATGCGCGAACTCGTCGGTTCAGCCTTGCAGGACGCGGTGCCGTTGGCGTCGCCCGAAGCGACGGTGGCGCTGGCTGTCGAACAACAGCGTTATGTCGACCCCGGCCGGTTCGTGACCGCACTGGGACGGGCGGTGGTGGAACGTGGCGCCACCCTACGTACCGAGCGCATCGTCGATGTGAGCACCAACGGCCGTGCGCTCCTGCGCACCATCGGAGGTCAGGACCTGACCGCCGACGCCGTCGTCCTGGCCACCGGAGCCTGGCTGCCCGACCTCGCTCAGCGCTGGGTCCGGGTGCCGATACGCGCCGGCCGGGGGTACTCGTTCACCGTCCCGCTGGACCGTGCGATGCCGGGCCCGATCTACCTGCCGACCGAGCGAGTGGCCTGTACGCCCTACCGCGGTGCGATGCGTGTCGCGGGCACCATGGAATTTCGTGGTCCCGACGATCCTGCGGACCCCGCCCGGGTGCGCTCGATCGTCGACTCGGCAGCGCGCCTGCTCGAGGGCGTGCGCTGGGAAGCGCGTAGCGATATCTGGGTCGGCCCGCGCCCGGTGAGTGCGGACGGCCTGCCGGTGATCGGGCAGGTCAGCGACGGTGTGTATGTCGCCGGCGGGCACGGCATGTGGGGGCTTGCACACGGACCGGTCACTGGCCGCCTGCTGACCGAACAGATCACCACCGGTAAGCAACCCGAAGCCTTGCGCGCCTTCGATCCGCTGCGCTGAGATCTTTCCTCCCGTTGTCAGGGGCGGAGCGTGTTGACCCGCCCCTGACGACAAACCTCTGAGTCACCTGACCGCGACGGGCTTCGCTACGGTGGGTCCCGTGACAGCCCGATCCGTGGATCCTGATTTCCTCGCGCTGCCCCGCCGGGCCCTGGCCGATGCCGCGCTGTCGGCGGCCCGCGCCGCCGGCGCCAGTTACGCCGATCTGCGTATCCATCGCCTCACCACCGAAGTCGTGCACCTGCGCGACGGTGAGCTGGAGACCTCCACCGTCGACCGCGAGGTCGGCCTTGCGGTGCGCGTCATCGTCGACGGCACCTGGGGTTTCGCCTCCCATGCCGAGCTGGACCCCGGCGTCGCCGCCGACACCGCCCGCCGCGCGGTTCGGGTCGCCACCACCCTGGCACCACTGAACGCCGAGCCCATCGAATTGGCCGCCGAACCGGTCTACGACGATGTGACGTGGGTGTCGGACTACCTGATCGATCCGTTCACGGTCCCGGGGACGGACAAGATCGCGGTGCTCGCCGATTACTCCGAGCGCCTGCTCGCCGCCGACGGCGTGGACCACGTGTCGGCCGGCCTGCAGGCGGTCAAGGAGCAGACCTACTACGCCGACACCTTCGGCACCTCCACCACCCAGCAGCGGGTCCGGGTGCAGCCGTCGCTGGAGGCCACCAGTGTGGACCCGTCGGCGGGCTCTTTCGAGAGCATGCGCACCCTGGCCCCGCCGACCGCCCGCGGCTGGGAGGCCGTCGCCGACGACAGTGTGTGGAACTGGAGTGCCGAACTGGCCGAGCTGCCCGCGCTGCTGGCCGAGAAGGTGAAGGCGCCCAGCGTCAACGCCGGGCCCACCGACCTGGTCATCGACCCGTCCAACCTGTGGCTCACCATTCACGAATCCATCGGGCACGCCACCGAATACGACCGGGCCATCGGCTATGAGGCCGCCTATGCCGGCACCTCGTTCGCCACCCCCGACAAGCTGGGCATCATGCAGTACGGCTCGCCGGTGATGAACGTGACCGCCGACCGCACCGTCGAACACGGTTTGGCCAGCATCGGTTTCGACGACGAAGGGGTGCGCACACAGAGCTGGGACCTGGTGCGCGACGGGCTGTTCGTCGGCTACCAACTGGACCGGGTGTTCGCGCCGCGGCTGGGGGAGGCGCGATCCAACGGCTGCTCCTACGCCGACTCCGCCCACCACGTGCCGATCCAACGGATGGCCAACGTGTCCCTGCAGCCGGGCACCGAGGATCTGAGCACGGCCGACCTGATCGCCCGGGTGTCCGATGGCATCTACATCGTCGGCGACAAGTCCTGGTCAATTGACATGCAGCGGTACAACTTCCAGTTCACCGGGCAACGGTTCTTCCGGATCCGGGACGGCAGGCTGGACGGCCAGCTGCGCGATGTCGCCTATCAGGCCACCACCACCGATTTCTGGGGATCGATGGAGGCCGTCGGCGGCCCGTCCACCTGGCGTCTCGGCGGGGCGTTCAACTGCGGTAAGGCGCAGCCCGGCCAGGTCGCCCCGGTCAGCCACGGCTGCCCGTCCGCACTGTTCCGAGGAGTCAATGTGCTCAACACCCAGACCGAATCGGGCCGCTCATGATCGCCGCGCAGCAGCTCGTCGACCAGGTGCTGGCCGAGGCCGCCCGACTGGGTCGCGCCGATGAGACCACCGTCATCGTCACCGACCGCGCCGACGCTGCCCTGCGCTGGGCCGGGAACTCCATGACCACCAACGGCGAATCCCGGGGCCGCAGCACCACCGTCATCTCGGTGGTGCGTCGCGGCAATCAGGCTCATGTCGGATCGGTGAGCTCCA
>JBPPMV010000005.1:0-34579 GCA_051306235.1 Mycobacterium sp.
GTGGCGTGATTGACGTGCTGGTACATGTCGATATCCGACCAACGCACCGGCACCGGTGTGGTGAACCGCTCAGCCACTTGTTCCCGTTCCTGTCGTCCGAGTCATGCTGCGGATCTGGCGTGCCGCGACCGACAGCGTCGCCAGATCGCGTTGGCCCTCGGTGTGGATCTCGTCGAGGGTTCGCTGCGCGCGGTCGATCCGGGAACTGTTGGTCAGCTCCCACTCCTCGATCTTCTGCTCGCCGGTCTCATCGGGCTCGCCGACCGCCAGCACATCGAAGCACAATGCCCGCAGCGAGCCGTAGATGTCATCGCGAATCGCCAATCGCGCCAACGAATGCCAACGGTCATCGCGTTCCAGCTGAGAGATCGCGGTGAGCAGGCCGTCGATACCCAGGTGATCCATCAGCGCGAAGTAGGCATCGGCCACCTCGGCGGCATCCCGGTCGGCGATATCGGCGATATCGATGACATCGAGCAGGCTGTAGCGGTACAGGCCGGTGGCGACCGTGAAGGCCAGCTCCTCGGACACCCCCTGCGCCTCGAACTCACCGGACTCCTTGGCCACGATGGCCTTGTCGTCACCCCGCAGCCACTTCGACATCTGCGGCGACAGCTGCGCCACCTTCTGGGCGAAACGGTTGATCTCGGCGCCGACCGCCAGCGGCTGCGGCCGGTAGTTGATCAGCCAGCGGCCCGCCCGGTCGATGACCCGGCGCAGATCCAGCGTCATCCGGTCGGTCACCGCGACCGGAACCCCGGCATTGCCCGCCTCTTTGATCGACTGCCAGATGTCGCCGACTCCGAAGATGGCGTCGGTGGCGACGTAACCGCGCACGGCGTCGACCGGACCGACACCGGTGTCCTCGGTCATCCGGTAGGCGTAGGTGATCCCGCTGGTGTCCACCAGATCGTTGACCAGCATGGTGGTGACGATCTCGCGACGCAGCTGATGGGAACGGATATCGGTGGTGAACCGGTCCCGCAGTTCCGCCGGGAAGTACTGCGGCAACCGCACCGCGAACACCTCCTGATCGGGCAGGTCGGTGCGTAGCAGTTCGTCCTTCAGCGAGAGCTTGACGTGGGCCATCAACGTCGCCAATTCCGGTGAGGTCAGACCCAGCCCGAGCTCGTGGCGGCGCCGGAACTCCTTCTCCGACGGCAGCGCCTCCAGCTCACGGTTGAGCCCCCGCTCGGCGACGAACTCCTTGATCTGACGGGCGTGCACCTGCAGCAGGCTGGCGGAGTTCGCGCGGCTGGTACCCAGCAGATCGTTCTGGTCGATGTTGTCGGCCAACACCAGCCGGCCGACCTCGTCGGTCATCGACATCAGCAGCGGGGTGCGTTCCTCGGCGCTGACCTTGCCCGCCGTCACCAGCGAGTCGATCAGGATCTTGATGTTGACCTCGTGGTCGGAGCAGTCCACCCCCGCCGAGTTGTCCAGCGCATCGGTATTGACCCGACCCCCGGCCAGGTCGAACTCGATGCGGCCGCGCTGGGTCACGCCGAGATTGCCGCCCTCGCCGATCACCTTGGCCCGCAACTGGTTTCCGTTGACGCGGATGGGGTCGTTGGCACGGTCGCCGACATCGGCGTCGGACTCGGTCTCGGCCTTGATGTAGGTGCCGATACCGCCGTTCCAGAACAGATCGACCGGCGCCAGCAGCACCGCCTTCATCAGTGCCGGCGGCGTCATCTCCTCGACACCGTCGGGCAGGCCCAACGCCTGGCGCGCCTGCGGGCTGATGGGTATCGACTTCTGCTGCCTGCTGTAGACCCCGCCGCCCTCGCTGATCAGTGTCCGGTCGTAATCCGCCCAACTGGAGCGCGGCAGGGCGAACATCCGCTCCCGTTCCGCCCACGAGGACGCGGCATCCGGGTTGGGGTCGAGGAAGATATCGCGGTGGTCGAACGCGGCGACCAGCCGGATGTGCGGGGACAGCAGCATGCCGTTGCCGAACACGTCACCGCTCATATCGCCGACACCGGCCACGGTGAAGTCCTGGGACTGGGTGTCGATATCCATTTCCCGGAAGTGCCGCTTGACCGATTCCCAGGCGCCCTTGGCGGTGATACCCATCGCCTTGTGGTCGTAGCCCACCGAACCACCGGAGGCGAAGGCGTCGCCGAGCCAGAAACCGTAGGAGTGCGCAACATCATTGGCAATATCGGAGAAGGTCGCCGTGCCCTTGTCCGCCGCGACCACCAGATACGCGTCATCCCCGTCGCGCCGGACCACCCCGGCCGGGGTGACGACGGCTCCGCTGGACTTGTCGACATTGTCGGTGAGGTCGAGCAGGCCCGAGATGAACAACCGGTAGCAGGCGACGCCCTCGGTGCGGGTGGCATCGCGGTCCACGGCGGCGTCCCCGGTGGGCAGCGGCGGCGATTTGACGACGAAACCGCCCTTGGCGCCGACGGGCACGATGACGGCGTTCTTCACCGCCTGGGCCTTGACCAGGCCCAGCACCTCGGTGCGGAAGTCCTCCCGGCGATCCGACCAGCGCAGGCCGCCGCGGGCGACGAAACCGAACCGCAGATGCACACCCTCGACTCGAGGCGAGTAGACGAAGATCTCGAATCGTGGTTTGGGCAAGGGCAGTTCATCGATGAGACCGGGATTGAGCTTGAATGACAGCACATTCTGGGCGCGCGCCGAATCCGGGCTGTCCACGAAATAGTTGGTGCGCAGCGTGGCCTGGATAAGGCCGGCGAACGCCCGCAGCACCCGGTCGGTGTCCAGGCTGACCAGCGCATCGATATCGGCGGCCACCGCCGCTGCCGCCGCCGATGCGTCCAGCGCGTTGTTCGAACCGGTGGCGCCACCTTCGGCGTCGACCGCCGGGTCGAATAACGCCTCGAAGAGCTGCACCAGTGAACGGGCGGTGCCTGCGTTGTCGTTGAGCACCGTCTCGACATGCGACTGGCTGTACGGGAACCCGGCCTGGCGCAGGTACTTCGCGTAGCCACGCAGGATGGTGACCTGTTGCCAGGTCAGTCCGGCGCGGAGCACCAGTTCGTTGAACCGGTCGATCTCAGCCCGGCCGTGCCAGATGGCGGTGACGGTGTCGGCGAAGCGCCTGGCGACATCCTCGATATCGGCGTCCGGGGTTGCCGGGATGGACTGATGCGGTGAGACCACGAACTGATAGATCCACACCGGCAGACCGTCGGGCCGGGTGACGGTGAACGGTCGCTCCTCCAGCACCACCACGCCCATGCACTGCAGCATCGGCAGCAGTTCCGACAACGATGCCGAACGGCCGCCCAGATACCAGGTCAGCAGGTCCACCCGATCGGCGCCACCGTCTCGGAAGACGAGCTTCACCGAATTGTCTTTCAGCTCTTCGATGATCGCGATATCGCCGATGGCGTCCTGCGGGGTGAATGCCTGCTTGTAGATCTCCGGGAACGCCGCGGCGTAGTATTCGGCGGCCGCCAGGTCGATCGATTCGGTCTTGACCGAACCGATCAGCCGGTCGGCCCAGGTACGCGCCGCCTCGGTCAGCAGATGCTGGATCCGCAGTTCGTTCTCGGTCGAGGTGTCGACACTGCCGCGCTGGGTGGCATCGGGCATCTTGACGGTGAAATGGACTACCGCCCAGGGTGATTCGCTGACCCGGGCAGCGTAGTCGATGCTCACCCCGCCCAGTTCGCGCACCAGGATGTCCTGCATCGCCAGCCGCACCACGGTGGTGTAGCGGTCCCGGGGCAGGTACACCAGCGCCGAGACGAAATGGCCGAGCTGGTCGGCCCGCAGGAACAGCAAGGTGCGCCGCAGGGATCCGAGATCGACCACCGCCCTGGCCATTTCCAGGATGTCCGGGGTGTGCAGTGCGAACAGCTCGGACCGCGGGATGGTCTGGATGACATCGAGCATCAGCTGGCCGGGGTGGCTGGGATCGGAATGCGACTGGGCCAGCGCCTCGTCGACCCGCCGCGAGACCAGCGGGATCTCCAGCACATTGGCGTTCATGGCGGCCACCGTGAACAGACCGACGAACCGGTGCTCCACGGCCTGGTTGGACGCCGGCCCGGCCGGGTTCTCGCGCACCACGACGATGTACGGATACGCGCCGTAGCGCAGGAAACTGGGCATGGTGGCCTGGGCCAGCACCAGCAGATCGTTGGCCTCGGTCAGCTGAGGCAACACATCGGTGCGCAGTTTGAGGATGCCGAGCCGGCTGCCCGGGTCGACGGTGGCCTGGCCGTTGTGCACCGCGCAGCGTTGGTAACCCAGCAGCACGAAATGGCCGTCACCGAGCCAGTGCAGCAGGCCGGCGACATCGCGCCGGTCGGGGCCCGGGAAGTGCCCGGCGTGATCGGAATCGAGCGCGTTGGCCAGCCCGATAAGCGTCGCGTTGAGCGCCGCCGAATCGGTGGCGACCTGCCGGGCGTCGGCGAGGACCGACGGCAGCAGGGCCGCCACCTCGTCGACCGCGGCGGGATCGGCGGTCGAGGACAGCTTGACGTGGATCCACATCTCGTCGACGCCGTCGTCGGGCGCTTCCGGGTCGGTGGCCGGCGCCAGGGCCGACAGCTCACCGTCGGGTCCCCGCCGGGCCCTCAGCACCGGATTCATCACCCAGGCATAGGCCACACCGAGGCGATGCAGCAGCACCGTCACCGAATCCATCAGCATCGCGCTGTAGTCGGTGACGACCTGCACTGCCGGACCGAAACCGCCCGGGTCATCGGACGGGTACACCGCCACCAGGGTCTCCCCCGGCTCCCGGCGGTGACCGACCTTGACATGAGCGGAGAGCAGTTCCGGTGTCACCTTCTTGGTGGCGCCCCGGTCGATCGGCGCGGTGACCGCGGTGTCGGCCGCGGGAGCGTCACCGTGCGGACCGTGATGCGTTTCGACGTAGGCACGAGTCAGACGCCCGACGGCGCCCTGACTCAAGGACAACTGCTCGGTGGTTCCGGACACGACTGCAACCTTAGTGAAACACCGGCGTCATTCGCGCCCACTCGCGCGGGATCAGTCGCGCGTCAACTTGCGGTGGGTGACCCGGTGCGGACGTGCCGCATCGGCGCCGAGGCGCTGGATCTTGTTCTCCTCGTAGGCACCGAAGTTGCCCTCGAACCAGAACCACTTGGCCTCGTTGGTGTCATCGCCCTCCCACGCCAGGATGTGCGTGCAGGTGCGGTCCAAGAACCAGCGATCGTGGGAGATCACCACGGCGCATCCGGGGAACTGCTCAAGCGCGTTCTCCAGCGAGGACAACGTTTCGACGTCCAGGTCGTTGGTCGGCTCGTCGAGCAGGATCAGGTTGCCACCCTCTTTGAGGGTCAGTGCCAGGTTGAGCCGGTTGCGTTCACCGCCGGAGAGCACTCCGGCCGGCTTCTGCTGATCGGGTCCCTTGAACCCGAATGCCGACACGTAGGCGCGCGACGGGATCTCGTTCTGCCCGACCTCGATGTAGTCCGCGCCATCGGAGACCACCTGCCAGACGTTCTTCTTGGGGTCGATGCCGCCGCGGTTCTGGTCGACGTAGCTCAGCCGGACCGTGTCACCGACCTTGACCTCGCCGCTGTCGGCGTCCTCGAGACCGACGATGGTCTTGAACAGCGTGGTCTTGCCGACGCCGTTGGGGCCGATGACGCCGACGATGCCGTTGCGGGGCAACGTGAAGGACAGGTCCTTGATCAGGACGCGACCGTCGAAGCCCTTGTCGAGGTGACTCACCTCGACGACGAGGTTGCCCAGCCGCGGCGGTGCCGGGATCTGGATCTCCTCGAAATCGAGCTTGCGGGTCTTCTCGGCCTCGGCGACCATCTCGTCGTAGCGGTCCAGGCGTGCCTTGCTCTTGGCCTGGCGCGCCTTGGCACCGGAACGCACCCAGGCCAGCTCGTCCTTGAGCCGCTTCTGCAGCTTCTGGTCCTTCTTGCCCTGGACTTCCAGGCGCTCGGCCTTCTTCTCCAGGTACGTCGAGTAGTTGCCCTCGTACGGGTAGGCGCGGCCGCGGTCGAGTTCGAGGATCCACTCGGCGACGTTGTCCAGGAAGTACCGATCGTGGGTGACCGCGAGGATGGCGCCCTTGTAATCGGCGAGGTGCTGTTCGAGCCACAGCACGCTCTCGGCGTCGAGGTGGTTGGTCGGCTCGTCGAGCAGCAGCAGATCCGGCTTGGACAGCAGCAGCTTGCACAACGCCACCCGGCGGCGCTCACCACCGGAGAGGTTGGTCACCGGGTCATCGGGCGGCGGGCAGCGCAGCGCATCCATGGCCTGCTCGAGCTGGGAGTCGATATCCCAGGCGTCGGCGGCGTCGAGCTCCTCCTGCAGGGTGCCCATCTCTTCCATGAGCTCATCGGTGTAGTCGGTGGCCATCAGCTCGGCGACCTCGTTGTACCGGTTGAGCTTGCCCTTGATGGCGACGCCGTCCTCGACGTTCTCCCGGACGGTCTTGGTCTCGTCGAGCTCGGGTTCCTGCATGAGGATGCCGACCGTCGCGCCGGGCTGGATGAACGCGTCACCGTTGTTGGGCTGGTCGAGACCGGCCATGATCCGCAAGACGCTCGATTTACCGGCGCCGTTGGGGCCAACGACGCCGATCTTCGCGCCCGGAAGGAAATTCAGGAAGACGTCGTCAAGGATGACCTTGTCGCCGTGCGCCTTGCGGACCTTCCGCATGGTGTAGATGAATTCGGCCATGCCGTCGTATTGCCTTTCGTCTGCTGCGGATCACACTGAAAATCACGCACCACCATCCTAGGCACGGCCGAGTCACCCGCTACGCCGAGATCGGCAGCTCGTGGTTCTCTGCCCCGTCGACACCACCGTCATCGGTGCCCGCACCGTCATCGGCCTCGGCCGTCGACGCCGGTTCAGCAACCGAACCGGTCCGCTCGAGCTTGGCCCGGCAGCGGGTCAGATCCGGTCCGACCGAGTTGGCGCGGACCTCCACGTCGGACCGCCGATTGCCCTCCTTGTCCTCGTATTCGTCGGTGTAGATGTAGCCCACCACGACCACCGGGTCGCCCTTGTAGATCACGCCGGCCGCCCCGTCGGCGACCCTTCCCCAGCAGTTCACCGTGAGATAGAGCGGGTTGCCGTTTTCCCAGTTGCCGTCGGGGGTGCGCTTGCGCGAATTGCTGACCACCCGGAACTTGAGGTAGTTGTGTTCGCCGACACGGCGCGGGATGGGGTCGGTGATCACGGTGCCGACGACGGTGAACGGTGTCTCGAACATGGCAGTGCCTCTCGGTCATTTCTCGATGCCGGCGTTGTTGCCGGCCTGTGCACTCATTGACCCGCCGGGGACCGACAGAACGCCGCGGCACGGTCCGGCCGGGCCGGCGCCTGTGGATGAATCCGGCATTGTGGACAACCGGGCACGACGCCGCGCTTACCGGGGTCTCGCACCCGCCCGCTTGCGTGTTGAGCGATGATCGACGGTGTGACTTATGACGGCGTTGGTGTGAGCGGAACCGCGCGATGACCGTGCCGCAGCAGCTGACCGACCGCTACGAGCTCGGCGAAATCCTGGGCTTCGGCGGCATGTCGGAGGTACACAAGGCCCGCGACATCCGGCTGCACCGCGATGTCGCCATCAAGATCTTGCGCGCCGACCTGGCTCGCGATCCGGGCTTCTACCAGCGGTTCCGCCGGGAGGCCAAGCACACAGCGGCCCTGAGCCACCCGTCGATCGTGGCGGTGTACGACACCGGTGAGGCGCCGACACCGAACGGCAACCTGCCCTTCCTGGTGATGGAGTACGTCGAAGGCTCCACCGTCGGCAAGCTGATACAGCGGCACGGGGCGATGCCCCCGCAACGGGCCATCGCGGTGATCGCCGATGTGTGCACGGCGCTGGAGTTCAGTCACAGCCGCGGCATCGTGCACCGCGATATCAAGCCGGCCAACATCATGGTCACCCCGACCGGTGCGGTGAAGGTGATGGATTTCGGGATCGCCCGCGCCATGAACGCCACCACCGGCGACCGGCTGACCGCGACCTCGGCGGTGGTCGGGACCGCCCAGTACTTCTCCCCGGAGCAGGCCCGCGGCCAGGCGGTCGACGCCCGCACCGATATCTATTCGCTGGGCTGTGTGCTCTACGAAATGCTCACCGGCCAAGCACTCTTCACCGGCGACACCCCGCTGTCGGTGGCATACCAGCATGTCCGGGAGCGACCCGTCCCGCCGTCGGAGCGCCACCCCGGCATCTCCCCCGATCTCGAGGCCGTGGTGCTCAAAGCACTGGCCAAGAAACCCGAGAAGCGCTATCAGAGCGCCGCCGAACTGCACGCCGACCTGCGGCGGGTGGGCCGCGGGAACGCACCCGAGGCACCCGCGCAGCAGGCCGATGGTGTCCATGACACCGACGACATCCCCACGACCCGCGGACCGAACACCCTGCAGTTCCCCGCGCAGGTTCAGCGCCGAAGTTCACGGCCCTGGCTGATCGCCGGCGCGCTGGTGGCGGTGGCGCTGCTGGTGATCTCGGGCGTCTACATCGTCGGCGCGATGAACCGGGTCCGGGTGCCCGATGTGCACGGGCTGACGCAGCAGGAGGCGCTCAGCCGGCTGCAGGACCTCGGCCTGGCCGCCCAGGTGGACACGGAACCGGACGGGACCGTCGAGGCGGGCCTGGTGATCGGCACCGATCCGGCCGCCGACTCCGCGGTGTCATCGGGCGGCGATGTGACCATCAACGTCTCGACCGGACCCGAGCAGCGCCGCATCCCGGATGTCTCCCGGCTGTCCTACGACGAAGCCGTCAAGACCCTCGAAGACGCCGGTTTCGACAATGTGCGCCGGATGCCCCAGGCGTCCACCGGCGCGGAACTCGACCGTGTCATCGGTACCGTTCCGGCGGCCCAGCAGGATTCGGCGACCAGCAATGAGATCGTCATCCTCGTCGGTTCGGGACCGTCGGCCCAGACGGTCCCCGATGTGACCGGGCAGACCGTCGAGCAGGCCACCCGCAACCTCGATACCGCCGGTTTCACCACGATCCTGCAGGCCGACGTCGACGGCACGCTGCCCGCGGGCCAGGTGGCCGGTACCGACCCGCCGGCCGGCGCGTCGGTGGCCTCGGATGCCCCGCTCACCTTGAAGGTTTCGCGCGCCAACCAGTTCACGATGCCCGACCTGCGGGGCCTTCTGTACGGCGATGCGCTGCAGCAGCTGCTGTCCCTGGGCCACACCGGACCGTTCCTGAAGGGGCCCGATGTCGACGCCGGCGGCGACCGGCGCGCCCGCGTGGTGCAGCAGGTCCCGGCACCCGGCACCGGGGTGAACAGGGACGGCACCATCACCGTGAACTACGGCAGCTGACTAACGATCCTCGATCTTGGACAGCCGGGCCAGCATGTTGTTGTAGGCGGCCAACTCGGAGTCCTCGTCACGGTCGGCGGCGCGGTCCAGCCGTTTAGCGGTGCGGTTGTCGCTGCGCCGCCACTGGATGAGCAGCGCCAGCATCACCAAGACCAGCGGCACCTCGCCGGTCGACCAGGCGATCCCGCCGCCCAGGCGCTGATCGGCCAGCAGATCGGTGTGCCACGGCAACCCGAGTGACCGGTAGAAATCCCCTGCCAGCACGGTCTGCGTACCCATCAGGACCACCCCGAAGAAGGCGTGCAGCGGCAATGAGCCGAACACCATCGCGAGCTTGGCCAGATGCGGGATGGGCCGGGGTGTCGGATCGATGCCGATGACCACCCAATAGAACAGGTAGCCGCTGAGCAGGAAGTGCGCGTTCATCGCGAGATGGGCGCCGTGGCTGTCCGCGGCGGCGGCGAAGATACCGCCGAAATACAGGCCGTAGAAGCCGGCGACGAAGATGGCGGTCGCCACGAGCGGGTTGGTGAAGAACTTCGACACCCGGCTGTGCAGGGCCACCAGCAGCCATTCCCGCATCCCCGGCGGGCGGTCCTTGCCTGCGGTCGGCAGCGCCCGCAGCGCCAGGGTGACGGGTGCACCGAGCACCAGCAGCACCGGTACCAGCATCGAGAGCATCATGTGCGCCGCCATGTGCATGCTGAACATCGCCGGCATATAGCGCCCGACCCCGGAGGATGTCGCGAACAGCAGGGCCGCGCAGCCGCACAGCCAGGCAATGGTCCGCCCCACCGGCCAGGCGTCACCGCGGCGGCGCAGCCGCACCACAGCGGCGATGTAGACGGCGGCGAGCACGATGGCGGCGGTGCCGAAGATCAGATCGAAGCGCCAGTCGAACAGCACCCGGGCCAGCGTCGGCGGGCCGGCGAGGTCGTAGCCGATCTCCACCGCGGTGATCGACGGCAACTCGGCCAGCGGGGGCGGGGGTGTGCGGCCCAGCGCGACGGCCAGGCCGAAGGTCACCGCGAAGACCAGCGACTCGACCAGAGCCAGCCGGATCAGCGGACGCCGATCGGTCGGGTCCGCGGCGAGCGCACGGACACTGCGCCTGCGCTGCAGCCAGCCCAGCGCACCGAGGATGATCAGCGCGGCGGCCTTGCCGACGAGCAGCCAGCCGTAGGTGGTGGTGAACAACTCCTGCGGGCGCACCCGCACCAGCGCGTTGACGATGCCCGACAGCGCCATCGCCACGAAGCACCACAGCGCGATCGACGAGAAGCGTCGCGCCGCCACGTCGATGTGCTCCCCGCCGCGCGTCGCGAGCGCCCACAGCGCCAGCAGTCCACCGGCCCACACCACACCGGCGACCAGGTGGATGAGCAGGCTGTTGGTCGCGACATCATGGGCGCCACCGGAGGACGAGTGCCCGCTCAGCGCCAGCGGCAGCAGCGTCATCAGCGATCCCGCCAGCAGCGCCGGCGTCCACGACCAGCGCAGCACCGGAATGCTGACCAGCGTCACGATCCCGGCCAACAGAGCCGTCCAGCGCCAGGTGCCCGCGGTTTCGACCATGCTCGCGACGGTCCAGATGTCGATCGGGCTGAGCCTGCTGGTCAACGGCTGACCGGTGATATCGGAGACCGTCAGCGGCACCAGCAGCACCGCGCACACGGCCCAGACTCCGGAGGCCGCGGTCCCGGTGCGCAGCGCCCGGTAACCGCCGACATCGAGGACCCCGCTGCGCTGCGGGGGCACCAGGAAGGCGGCCATCAGGAAGGAGCCGACGGCCACGGCCGCCGCGATCTCGCCGGCGGCACGCACGAACGGCAGCCCGTAGGTGGTGGCCGGGCCGGGGTTGGGCAGGCCGGTCGCGGCCAGCGCGTCCACCAGGGAGAGTCCACCGATACCGGCGGCCACGGCGCCGGCCAGCAGCGCGACCCCGTACAGGATCGGCCACACCGCGCTGCTGCGCACCGCCGGCGCGTCGATCGTCATGCCCTCAAGCGTAAGTGGGACCCTCAGTGACCCGCGGACCGGCGTGAGGCCCGCTCGCGCGCATTGAACTGATCACGGGAGGCGACCTCCACCGCATCCATGTCGGCCAGGATGCCGCGCATCTCGGTGAGGAACGCGGTCCGCCGCTCGGACAGATCGTCGGCCCGCCGCAGCAGATCCTGATCGGCGACCACCTGGCGGGCAGAGGCGAACAGCAGCGCCGACACCGATTCCGCGCTGCGCACCTTGGCCTGCGCCACATGCTGGCGACCGACCCCGAGGGCCAGCTTGGTCAGCTCAGCCTCCGGGATCTCCGCCGCGGCATCGCGCAGCACATCGGCGACGATCTCATATGCCTCGAAGAACGGCCGCAGCATCGCCGCACCGAGCAGTGGCTTCTTCGCAAGCAGGATCGCGTTGATCCCCTCGGGCCCGGAGTCGATCTTCTGCTCCCAGTCCATCACCCAGGACATCTCCTTGGCGATGTTGTCCCGGAAGGTCGCCGAGTCGGCGAAGTAGAACTCGAACTTGAGCAGATCGCGCAGCCGGATCACCTGGGCCCAGAACGCGTCGAGCCACGCCGAGTCCGCCCGTGCGGCATGTGCCAGTGCCAGTTCGATGATCGACGTCTCCAGGAACGCGTAGATGATCGAGTTCCGGTAGAACGCCCCCTCGTGCTCGTCATCCGGGGCGATCCGCCACACCGGTTCACGGCCACCGTCCACCCGGGTGACCGGATGACCACCCGACAGCGCATCCACCGCGGCCCGCACCCCTTCGCGGGTACGCAACCGCAACACGCTGTTGGTCATCGGAATCTCTTTGCGCTCCAGGTAATCCAGCGCATCCTGGAAGGTGTGGTGCAGCTGCCCGATGGTGAGCGCCACCCCGCGGGCGGTCAGCAGCAGCGCCGACACCAGTCCCGTCGCGTTGACCGGGGTGACCCGCACGATGCGCCAGGCGACCTCGAAGGCCATCTTCTGCATGGCAAGGCGTTTGGCGTCCTGGTCGGTGGCGATGGGCCCGTTGGGCTCACCGAGGTACTGACGCATCGACACCGCCTCCGGGAAGCGGACGTAGATCTTGCCGTAGTTGCGTTCGCCCTGGGCTTTGATGAAGTTGTAGAGCCAGCTCAGGCTCTCCGGGGTCTTCTCCCCACCGCGGGCGTACTCGGCGTACTCGGCCGTCTCGTGCAACTGGTCGAAGCTGATCGACACCGGCTGCAGCAAGATGTCCTCGCTGCGGCCGTCGAGGTAGGCATCGGCCACATAGGACAGCAGTCCAAGCTTGGGCGGCAACATCTTTCCGGTGCGCGACCGGGTTCCCTCGATGGACCAGTTCAGGTTGAACCGCTTCTCGACGATGTACCCGACGTACTGGCGCAGCACATACTTGTACAGCGGATCGTCGAGCTTGCGGCGTAGGAAGATCACCCCGGAATGCCGCATGATCGGCCCCATGAAACCGAAGGACAGGTTGATCCCCGCGAAGGTGTGTACCGGCGGAAGTCTGTTCTCCTGCATGGCCACCGGGACGATGACGCCGTCCAGGTAGGACCGGTGGGAGAACAGCAGCACCGCCGGGTGGGTTTCCAGGGCGTGCCGCATCGACTCGATCTCGGTGCGGTCGTAATCGATATTGGGATCGAAGCCGCGACTGAAGATGGCGCGGCCCAAGGTCGGGATGAGGTCGACGGAGAAGCGGCTCCAGCCGGTGGACAGCTCGTCGAGCATGGCCCCGGCGCTCTCGACGGTGGCGCCCGGGATCTTCTCCAGCCCTTCGCGGAAGCGGGCCGAGGCCAGCATCTCCGGTTTGACCAGATGCGGTGATTTGTATTCGGGGCCGAGCAGGCGCAGTTCCACCCGCTCGATCGCCAGAATGGCTCGCCGAATCACGAAACGGGCGAACTCCCTGGGGTTTTCGGCGACCGTGGTGTCATTCCACTGCTGACGCAGCTCGGAGACCTTCGCCGGTTCGCCGGCCACCACCCGGGCGCGCGACGGATCCTTGCGCAGGATTCGCCGCTGCAAGAGCTCCGGTGGGCGGTAGGTGTCGCGGCCGGAGATCAGCGAGACGACCTTGGACCGGGTGGGCAGCCCACCGGGCACCCAGAAGATCCGGACCGGCACCACCGATCGGTCCGGGTCGGCCGACAGCAGCTCCACCAGCCTGGCCATCACGGTGGCCGGCAGATCGTCGGAATGCGTTGGCAGCAGCAGTACCTCGACGCGAGCGTCGGGGTGCTCGCGCTGCTGCTGACGCAGCCAGTCGTCGAGCAGTTCCTGTTCGGCCGGTGACGCCACAGCGGCCAGCACCAGGGCGTCTCCGGCAGGACTGAAGGTGGTGAAGTCCTCGTCGACCTGCTTCACGCGCGCTCTCCCCGGATGCGCTGGTAGACGGCTGCGTCGGGCAAGGTGTCCGAGGGCCAGTCCAGCAGGGTGTCCAGGTAGAGCTGACGGACCTCGGCGATGCGTTCGACCAGGTTGTCGTGGGTCCAGTCGTCGACCGGGATCGGCGGGAAAACCGCGACATCGACCTTGCCTGCGTTGAACGTGCTGGAGTCGCGGGCGGCGATGACCTCGGCGTTGCGGATCACGATCGGGACGATCGGTATGCCGGCGGCCATCGCGATCCGGAACGGGCCCTTCTTGAACGGGCCCACCTCGGTGGTGTCCAGCCGGGTTCCCTCCGGCGCAATCATGATCGAAAGTCCCTTGCGGGCAAGCTCTTCCACCTTGCGCAGACCTTCGACCGCGGACTGGGTGTCATCGCGGTCGATGAAGGCCGCATCCATCACCTTGCCGAGCGGACCCATCAGCGGGTTCTTCTCCAGCTCTTTCTTCCCGACGCTGGTGAAGTCCACGCCGACGAGTCGGCCGGCGATGAAAGGATCGGCCTGATTGCGGTGATTGAAGAGGAACACCGCGGGTCGCTGCGCGGTCAGGTTTTCCTCGCCCAACACATTGAGCTCGATGCCGGCGGTGAGCATCAGCAGCCTGCTCCAGTTCGAGGTGAAGAAGTTGACGCCCACGCGTTTGTTGCGGGTCAGCAGTCCCAGTCCGATGGCACCTGCCGCCACCGTCGGAATGGTCGCCAGGCCGGCCAGGGTACGCAGCTGAGACACCGGGCTGCTACCGCTCCGGCTACCGAACTTCAGGACCGGCCAGCCCCGTTTGGCCGCCACCGATGCCAGCTTGCCCGCCGGGTTGGTGGGTCGCGGATTGCCGACCAGATACATCAGCGCGACGTCCTCGTCACCATCGGCGTAGAAGTAACTCTTCGCCAGGTCGATCCCATTGGCGGACGAGAACTTCTGCACGGCATGGGCTTTGCCGGGACCCCAGATGATCGGCTCCTGCACCTCACCGGTGATCAGGCCGTGCTCGTCGACCTTGAACCTGTTGCTCAGCACATTGTCGATACCCAGGAAGCGAGCGACGGGCTCCACCTGCACAGTCAGCGCCGAGGAGCTCAGCACGACGGTGTGCCCGCGGGCCATGTGCGCGCGCACCATCGCACGCATCTCCGGGTAGATGCGGTCCCGGACGTGCTGGACGAACAGCCGCTCGCCGAGCTGGTCGAGATCGCTGATCGAGTTGCCGTGCAGCATGCGGGCACCCTTGCCGATGAGGTCCTCGAACTCCGAGCGGCCGAGCTGATGATTCACCCCGGCCTGCACCATCCCGATGAATTCACCGATGCTCATCTGACCGCGCCGCAGCTGTTCCCGGGTCATCAGCACGCCGGTGAATCCGGCCACCAGGGTGCCGTCGAGGTCGAAGAAGGCACCCACCTGGGGGCCCTCCGGGCTCGCCGCGATCTCGGCCACCGTGCCCGGTAGCCGCATGACCTTCGATTCGCCTGCCTGCCCGCTCGCCGAACTCATTGCGCAGCACTCCCATTCGATGAGGCGGTTTCGGGGGCTTCGGGCGCGTCGGCTTCGGGCGCGTCGAAGGAGGCGGCCGCCGCTCGGCCGTCGCCGCCGAGCGCCAGGATCTCGTCGAAACCCTTCAACAGGGAATCGGCCCACAGGGCGTCGTCGACGAAGGCGGCCCGGTCATAGCGGGTGGTGATGGTGACGTAACCGCCGCGCGATACCAACACCGTCATCATCGCGACACCCGGCAACGGTCCAATTCCGTAATGCCGCAGCACTTTCGCCCCGGCGATGAACGTGTCCCCGGGGTACACCGGCACATTGCTGGCCTGCACATCGGAGTTGACCACCGAGCTCGCCGCCGATTCCAGGACGGCGTCGGGCAGGAAACTGACGAACGGTGCCAGCGTGCCGACCATGTCGATGGCGCGCTCCTCGCGCTTGGTGGTCATCTGCGAACGGATCGCCTTGATCCGCCGTTCCGGATCGGCGATGCCGATCGGTGCGGCGAGATTGATACCGGCGAAACGGTTTCCGCCGGCCGGGTCGTCATCGGACCGCAGGTTCACCGGCACCGCCATCGGCAGGGTGTCGATCGGCATGCCCAGGGCTACGTGGTAGTACCGCAGCGCGCCGCACAACCCGGCCAGGTAAACGTCATTGATGGACGCGCCCACGGCCTTGGACGCCTTGTGCAGATCGGAGAAGACGATGTCGATCGCCTCGCTGCGCGAGGTCAGGCTGCGCCGGCGCAGCAGCGGAGAGTGATCGGCGACCGGCCGGGACACCCGGGTGGTCGACAACGCATAGTCGACGGCACCGCTGACCGCGGACGCGGGATCGCGCACCACGTTGGTGACCGCGTGCACCGCACCGCCGAGCAGGCCCAGCACACTATTGGTGATCTTCATGGGCAGCCGGTTGATCCCCAGCCGCATCAGGTCATTGGCGGACAGATCCTGCGGAATCGGCAGGGGCGCAAGCTCGCCGATCTCGGCATCGCGTTCCAGGTTGTAGATGTGTGCGAACATCTCGACGGTGCCGACCCCGTCGGCGACGGCGTGGCTCAGATGCAGGATCGTGGCGGCCCGGCCGTCGGCCAGCCCCTCCACGAGGGTGGCACTCCACAGCGGCCGGGTGATGTCCATGGGCGATTGCAGGGCGATCTCGGCCACGTCGAGAACCTGACGCAGGGTGCCCGGCTCGGGGACCCGGACCCGTCGCACGTGAAAATCGAGATTGAAGTCGGGGTCGACCACCCAGCGCGGCGACGCCGTCGGCAGCGTCGGCATGACCACCTTCTGGCGCAACCGCAGCACCTTGCGCGATGCCTGCTCGAACACGGCGCGGAACCGGTCCCAATCGGGGGTGGTGTCAAGCAGTTCGACGCCCATGATGCCCGAGCGGGTACGCGGATTGGCCTCCCCGCGATGCAGCAGCGTGTCGACGCCGTTCAGTTTCTGGGGCAGCCCCGCCGCATCCAACGGCACCTTGCTCATCGCGCGAACTCTCCTCCTGCACGGCGCTCCACCAGCGGCCACCATGCAGCGTCCACGCTAGTCGGCGGCGCCGCGCCGCGACGTTGCTTTCGTAGCTGTCGTGGGCGGGCAGCGTCGAACCTCACAGAGTGTCAGGCCGAGGTGCGGCTTTCGTCTGCCGTTGTCGCGCGTACGTCCGGCAGGTCCCGGAATGCTGCGGCTTCCAGTATTCGCTTGTGCTGACCGTTCTTGGTCGGTGCGATCCGGAGATTGACGGAAGCGCCATGGTCGGTCGGCCGGATGTAATAGCACTCGTCGGTCTCCGGGCAGTAGATACAGATTGCGTCGACGGAGGCCTTGTCGATGGGCGTTGTGTGCACGCCGTTGCGGTCGGACCACGTGGACCTGAGGTTGAGTTGAACCGCGCCGCCGCGTGCCGACCGGTACTTCACCTGGACGCGGTGGAACGTGCCGGTCCGGTAGGCAACCAGATCGAACGGCGCATGTTCGGTGGCCGGGAACAAGACCATGAACCCCTTGGTGACCAGGTCGGTATACGCCTTGGCAACCCCGAGATCGCCCTTGTCCTTGGTGTGATGTCCAACCATCGATCAGCGATCCGTCGGTGCCGGCGCGTTCACAGCGCGGCTACGTATCTGTTTCTGAGAAGAGCACCGACGGGGTGTAAATTACTGTCGTCCGCTTTGCCCCCGTGGCGCAACGGATAGCGCAGCGGGTTTCTACCCCGACGGCTGCAGGTTCGAATCCTGCCGGGGGCACCAAAACTCGCTCAACGCCGTGCTCATCTCGCATTGAGCGCAGAGTAGCGCTCGGGTCCGACAAGCTGTTGTTACCAGGGGCTCGGCGCGTAATCCTTCAGGAAACAGCCGTGGATGTCCTCGCCGGATTCCCCGCGCACGATCGGGTCATAGACCCGGGCTGCACCGTCGACCAGGTCGAGGGGGGCGTGAAAACCCTCCTCGGCCAACCGCAGCTTGGTGGGGTGTGGGCGCTCATCGGTGATCCAGCCGGTGTCGACGGCGGTCATCAGGATGCCGTCCTGCTCCAGCATCTCCGCCGAACTGGTGCGGGTGAGCATGTTCAGTGCCGCCTTGGCCATGTTGGTGTGCGGATGTCCGGGGCCCTTGTAGGCGCGGCCGAACTGGCCCTCCATCGCCGAGACGTTCACTACGTACTTGCGGCGGGCGGGCGAGGCGGCCATCGCCGGGCGCAGCCGGCTCACGAGGATGAACGGGGCGGTCTGGTTGCACAGCTGCACTTCCAGCAGCTCCATCGCGTCGACCTCGTGCACGCGCTGGGTCCAACTGTTGATCGACGCGGTGTCGGGCAGCAGGCCACCGGCGTCGATGGCGGTGCCCGCGGCGATCCGCTCCGGCGAGGCACTACGGGCGGTGAGCGCGAGTTCCATGATCCCGTGCGGAGTCTGGTGCTCGGCGAGGCTGCCGGCCAGCGCGGCCGGGTGCGCGTCGCTAACGCGGTCGAAGGTGACCACGTCCACCTGCGTCAACTCGGGTGGCGGGGTGCGCTCGGCCTCGACCAGCGCGGCGTAGGACCCCGGCGCGCGGCGCACCGTCTGCGCGGCGTTGTTGATCAGGATGTCCAGCGGGCCCTGCGCCGCGACGGTGTCCGCCAGCGCGACGACCTGGGCGGGGTCCCGAAGATCGATGCCGACGATCCGCAGCCGGTGCAGCCAGTCGGCGCTGTCCTCCATGGCGGCGAAGCGCCGCACGGCGTCGTTCGGGAAGCGGGTGGTGATCGTGGTGTGGGCGCCGTCGCGCAACAGCCGCAAGGCGATGTACATACCGATCTTGGCGCGCCCGCCGGTCAGCAGAGCGGTGCGCCCGGTGAGGTCGGTTCGGGCGTCGCGCTTGGCGTGGTTGAACGCCGCGCAGTCCGGACACAGCTGGTGGTAGAACGCATCGACCACGGTGTGGTGGGTTTTGCAGATGTAGCAGGCCCGCGACTTCAGCAGGGTTCCCGCCGACGCGCCGGCCGTCGTGGACACCAGCGGCAGGCCGGCGGTCTCGTCATCGATACGGCCGGGGGCTCCGGTGGCCGTCGCGGCGATGACGGCCTTGTCGGCCTCGGCGACCGCATCCCGTTTGGCATGCCTGCGGGCCTTGCGCACCGACTTCCAGATGCCCGCGGTGGCGCGCCGGATGGCGACTGCATCGGGGTGCTCGGGGGGCAGGGATTCGATCTCGGACAGCACCTGCAGGCAGGTGCGCAGCTTCTCCGGATCGATCGCGGTCACCGCGCCAGGGTACGGCGACCTGGCCTCGAGTACCTATTCCGAGCGCTTAAAGCCCAGCCCAGAACGCCGTCAGTACCTCCGCGCCGCGCGCGGGATCCTCGATCATCCACCAGTGCCCGAGACCGTCGAGCACCTCGGTGCGCGCGCCGGCCCGGGAGGCCGCACGGCGCCTGATGTCGTCGGATCCGACGAAATGATCCTCGGTCGCGAGGATTGACAGACCGGGCCGGGCGGCGGCGTTCTCCAAGGCGCTCCCGACCTCGGCGATGGCCGGGTGGGCGGCCGAGCGGTACAGCCGCAGGATCGCCTTGCCCATCTCGGCGTTCTGGGCCGCCGCGACGCTGGGCGCGATATCCGGTCCCAGGCCCATCGCGGCCAGCGACTCCGTGCGTTCCTCCAGGCTGCCCGCGATCATCGCCGCGACGTGCTCCTCGCCCGCCTCGGGCGTCTGCCAGATCTGCGCGAGGTCATGCCAGACGTACTCCGGGTCGAAGACGCCCAGCACGTCGCTGACCCAGCTGCGGACCAGGTCGGGGCGGTGCATGACGAGGTTGACGACGTGCCCGCCACCCCAGTCGTGGCCGATCAGGTCGATCGGTCCGCTCAGCGCCTCCAGCTCCCGTTCCAGCCAGTCCCGATAGGCCAGATAGGTGGCATCGAAATCGTCGGGCAGCGGCGCACCGAATCCGGGCGGTGACAGCGCAACGATGTCGTCGCGGCCGAGGGCGCCGATCAACGGGGCCCAGATGGCGCTTGTCTCCGGATTGCCATGCACGAACACGAGGGTCATACCGCCATGGTGCATGCCCGCCGGCACCCGCGCATTCAGTCGTCGACGAGCTGCAGTTCCTCGAACGCGTCATCCAGTGTCGAGCGGATCGTGAGAATGGACCCCAGCCCAACCAGTTCCAGCGGGCGTCTCGTCACGGGCCCGTCGGCGACCACGATCATTGCGGCGTCAGGGCCGAGCTGTTCCTGC
This sequence comes from Mycobacterium sp., assembly GCA_051306235.1. Taxonomy (GTDB): domain Bacteria; phylum Actinomycetota; class Actinomycetes; order Mycobacteriales; family Mycobacteriaceae; genus Mycobacterium. The sequence goes on from JBPPMV010000005.1 coordinate 19,893, forward strand.
GTTTCGACCAGCAGCGACATACCGCACGAGGCGAACATGGTGGTGGGGGTCAGGTCGATGATCACCGCGGACGGCTGCTTGTCCAGCGCCGCCGCGACGAGTTGACCCAGCTGAGGTGCGGTGAGCATGTCCACCACACCGGAGCAGTTGATTACTACGGTCGTGTCGTGCCATGTCTCGGAGCAGACCAACGTGGACGGGCCGGATATGAACTGGGCGGTCATCGCATACCTCGCGAATACATCGATTCGGGGCGAAATATCTCACGGGCTGTTGCTCAACCAGGCAAGTTAGAACGCCTACTGCCCGCGAGCTTACGGCAAGGGTCACGCCGGTGTGACCAGACGCTCAACGGCCTGGCACTCTCGAGATCGACTCGAATACCACCACCTTGGGGGGTTCACCTATTTCCGTTCAGAACACCGGAGGCGAGGACGCCGAACTGCTGCCCGCCGGCACACCGATCGATCTCGACAACTGCGCCCGCGAGCCGATCCATATTCCGGGGAGCGTCCAGCCGCGCGGTGTGCTCGCGGTGGTCCGCGAGCCCGACTTCGAGATCCGCCAGGTCAGTGCGAACGTCGCCGAACTGCTCGATGTATCCGTCGACGACGTCTTGGGCAGGCACCTGTCGGCGCTGATCGGCACCGCGCAGGCTGCCCGGATCCAGCAGGCGGCATCGGCCTTCGGTGACCTGCGGCAGCGCAACCCCTTGGAGCTGAACATCGACGTCGCCGGGCGGTCCCGGCCGTTCGACGCCCTGCTGCACCGCGAACCCGGTGGCGTGCTGCTCATCGAGCTCGAGATCGCCTACGGCGAGCGACCGTTCTCCTTTCCGAATACGTATCAGGCGGTACGTAATTCGGTCGAGGAGCTCAACCGGGCCAGCACGACGGCCGAGCTGTACGACACCACCGCCCAGGCAGTCCGCGACCTCACCGGATTCGACCGGGTGATGGTCTACCGCTACGACCGGGACTACAACGGCGAGGTCGTCGCCGAACGCAAACGTGAGGACCTGAACTCCTTCCTCGGGCTGCACTACCCGGCCAGCGATATCCCGGCGCAGGCCCGCGCGATGTACGAGAAAAGCTGGCTGCGGCTCATCTCCGATGTGGACTACACCCCGGCGCCGCTGGTGCCCGCCATGGACCCGGCCACCGGCGCACCGTTGGACCTGACCCACGCCACTCTGCGCAGCGTCTCGCCGATCCATATCGAATACCTGCAGAACATGGGTGTACGAGCGTCGATGTCGATTTCGTTGCTGCGCCATGGCCGGCTGTGGGGCTTGATCGCCTGCCATCACTACGCGGGGCCGCACCTGCCGCCCTACGGTGCCCGTGCGGCCGCCGAGTTCCTGGGCTCGACCCTGTCGCTGCGTCTCATCGACCGCTTCGACGATGACGAGTTGCGCGAGCAATTGGCCGCTCAGTCGATCCTGGCCCAGTTGACAGCTCGGAGCCTCAACGACGGCGCACCGGCCGCCGAAGCTCTGCTCGGATCCCCCAACCTGCTCGACCTGCTGCCCGCCGCCGGTGTCGCGGTCAACGCCGGCGGCGAGTACCGCACGCTCGGGACGGTCCCCCCTGCCGAGACGGTGACCGCGGTGGCCGCCTGGGCCAGAACGGCCGGAGAGGAGATCGCCACCGCCGAATGCCTTTCCGAGGAGTTGCCCTCCCTCGGGCTCGATCCTCGTGAGGCGGCCGGCGCGCTGGCGTTGAACCTGCCCGACGACCAGTATGTGATCTGGTTCCGGCACGAGGCGGTGCGTTCGGTGGACTGGGGTGGCGATCCGCACAACAAGGCCATCGGGGTGCGGGAAGGCGACGAGGTCCGGATCAGCCCGCGCAAATCGTTCGAACGGTGGCGCGAGGTCGTCGACAAGCGCAGCGACCCGTGGGCGACCGTCCACGTCGAGTCCGCCGAGGCGCTGCGGCGTCACCTCGTCGAGGAGTTGTACCGCCGCACCCGAAGTGCGTTGCGCGTGGCGGAGATACTGCAACGCAGCCTGCTCCCCGCCTCGATCCCGACCATCCCGAACTGGGAGTTGTCCGCGGACTACCGGCCCGCGGCCGGCGGCCGGGTGGGAGGTGACTGGTATGACGCGTTCGAACTGCCCGACGGCCGGCTGATCATGCTGCTCGGAGATGTCGCGGGGCATGGACTGACGGCCGCAGGCGCCATGGCGCAACTCCGTAATGCCTTGCGGTCCCTGCTGTTCACCGGTGCGACGCCGGCGGAGGCGCTGGGCCAGCTCAACGCGTTCAGCCTGCACCTGATGCCTCGGACCTTCGCCACGGTGGTCGCCGCGCGGGTGGATCTGGGCACCGGTCATGTCGAGGCTGCGTCCGCCGGTCACCTGATGCCCTATCTGCCCGACGGCGGCGCCACGGTCACTGCGGCACCGATTCGGCTGTCCCCGCCGATCGGGGTCAGACACGCCACCTACGCCCACAGCGAATTCGACATCGCAGTCGGACAGAGCATGGTCATGTTCTCCGACGGCCTCGTCGAACGCCGCGCCTCCACGATCGACGACGGACTGCAACGTCTCGCGCGCACACTGGCGCTGACGGGTGATGCTGCCGCACCGTGGATTTCGTCGGCGATGACGGCGGAGGACACCGATGACGACGTCACGGTGATCACGCTGCGCCGCCGCTGAGCATGCGACAGCGGGCACCGGCGGTATGTTGGCCACCATGCCGGTCACCGTGATACTCGAATTGAAGATCAAGCCCGAATCCGTCGCCACGGCGCGCGATGTCTTTCGCCGCGCACTGATCGACACCCGCGCCTTCCCGGGCAACCTCGGCACCGACGTCCTCGTCGACGAAACCGACGAAGGCCACTGGCTGATCTACGAACTGTGGGAGTCCGTCGAGCACGACGAGGCCTACCGCGCTTTCCGGGCCGGCGAGGGAAAGCTCACCGAGGTGCCCGCGTTGCTCTCCGCGCCGCCGGTCAAGTCGAGATACACCACCAGCGACGTCTGAGCACCCGGGGCGCTAGCCCAGGGTCCGGAAGGTCGAGCAATGCGCCCCAAGCTGGGTCGATGTAGTTGAGGTGTAGAGAGTCACCGTCGTGGGTATGCGCCGTTCACCCGTGAGTCGGTGCCCAACCCGAGGGCCCGGCGCGACCGGAAAGTGACGGATATGCGACTGGTTGCGGCCGTCCTCGCCGCCGTTGTCGTCTTCACATCCGCGGCCTGCTCACCCGGGCAACGTGTCGACCTCGGCCAGGGTGCCGGCAATCTCATCGCCGCGATCTCCGGGGAACCCGACCAGTTGGACCCGCAGAAAACCAGTGCGTACTTCTCGTTCGAGGTGCTGGAGAACGTCTTTGACACCCTGGTCGAACCCGATACCGACCTGATCATGCGGCCGGCGCTCGCCCAGTCCTGGGAAACCTCACCGGACCAACTGGTGTGGACCTTCTGGCTTCGTCCCGGCGTGACCTTTCACGACGACAGCCCGTTGACCGCCGCCGACGTCGTCTACTCGTACCGCCGGATCATCGACGAGGAGTTGACCAACGTCGACAAGTTCAGTGCCGTCACCGACGTCAGTGCCCCCGACGACCTGACCGTGCGCATCACCCTGGACCGCCCAACACCTAATCTGCTGACCAATCTCGGTGGCTTCAAGGGTATGGCGATCGTGCAGCGCCGCAATGTCGAGGACGGCCAGATCGCGACCCATCCGATCGGCACCGGGCCGTTCGCATTCGTCAGCCAGCAGAGCGGCGACTCGATCACCCTGCGTGCCAATACCCGCTACTGGGGCGGGGCTCCGCAGATCCCCGGCGTGACATACCGCTTCATCAGCGAGCCGTCGACCGCACTGTCCGCCCTGCAGGCCGGTGAAATCGACTGGACGGACGCAGTTCCCGCGCAGCGGGTCACGCAGTTGCGCAACGACGACTCGCTGCACCTGGCCGAGACACCCAGTAACGACTACTGGTACCTGGCGCTCAACCAGGCACGCCCACCGTGGAACGACGTGCGCGTTCGCCAGGCCGTCGCCTACGCGATCGACCGGCCGTCGATCGTGCAGGCCACCAGTTACGGCACGGCACAAGGCAATCAACTGGCCATCCCCGAGGGCAACCCATGGTTCATCCCGTACGACCGGTACAGCCGTGACCTCGACAAGGCCCGGCAATTGTTGCAGCAGGCGGGCACCACACCGGAGACGATGGATCTGCTGGTCACCAGCGAATACCCACAGACCGTCACCGCCGCCCAGGTGCTCGCCGACAACCTTGCGCCGCTAGGGATCTCGGTGAACATCCGCACCGTCGACTTCGCCAGCTGGCTCGACGAGCAGAACACCGGGAACTTCGACATGCTGATGATGGGCTGGCTGGGCAATATCGACCCCGACGACTTCTATTACGCCCAGCACCACACCGACGGCACGAGCAATGCCCAGAAGTTCTCCGACCCCCGCGTCGACGCGCTGCTCGATGCCGGTCGCACCGAGACCGATCAGCAAGCGCGCAAAAATGATTACGCGCAGGCGGCCACCCTCATCGCCGATGAGGTGAGTTATATCTACCTGTACAACCCCGCGGTCCTGCAGGCCTGGTCTCCCGGCCTGTCCGGGTATGAGGCGCGCCGCGACAAGGCGATCCGCTTCCGCGGTGCCATCCTCGACGGTGGCGGTGAGAGCCCGTGACGGTGGTGAGATTTCTGGCGCGGCGGCTGGCCTACTCGCTGGTGGTGCTCGTCGGCGTGTTGATCGTGGTGTTCGCGCTGGTACACCTGGTACCCGGCGACCCAGTCCGGATCGCACTCGGAACTCGTTACACCCCTGAGGCTTACGAGGCGCTGCGCCAGGCCAGCGGATTGGACCAGCCGTTGATCAGCCAGTTCTTCGGCTACCTCGGACATGCCGCCACCGGAAATCTGGGTGTCAGCTTCCGCAACGGTGACCCGGTGACCCAGATCCTGCTGGAACGGCTACCGGCCACCGTGTCCCTGGCAACCGTGGGCATCGTCATCGCGCTCGCGCTCGCGCTGCCCGCCGGCATCTACTCGGCTCTGCGCGAAGGCCGCATCAGCGACACCATCGTGCGCGTCACCAGTCAGTTCGGTGTGTCAGTGCCCGATTTCTGGCTCGGCATCCTGCTCATCTCGCTGTTCTCCACCGTCCTGGGCTGGCTGCCGACATCGGGCTACCGGCCGCTCTTCGAGGATCCGGGCGGATGGTTGCGTCACGTCATCCTGCCCGGACTGACCGTCGGCCTGGTAGCCGCCGCGATCATGACCCGCTATGTGCGTTCGGCTGTGCTGGAGGTGACCGCCATGGGGTACGTGCGCACCGCACGGTCGAAAGGTCTTACGCCCCGGGTGGTGACGATGCGCCATACCGTGCGCAACGCGCTGGTCCCGATCCTCACCATCACCGGCATCCAGCTGGCCACCATCCTCAGCGGCGTGATCGTGGTCGAAGTGGTGTTCGCCTGGCCCGGGCTGGGCCGGCTGGTGTTCAATTCGGTTGCCGCCCGGGACTACCCGGTGATCCAGGGTGCGGTGCTGCTGATGGCGGTGTTGTTCCTGGTGGTCAACCTCCTGGTCGACCTGCTCTATGCCGTCGTCGATCCCCGGATCCGGCTGTCATGACCGATCAGGGCCTCGACAACGAGGAGCGGACCAAGGCGTGGCGGCTGCTGGCCGCCAATCCCGTCACCGTGGTGAGCGCGGTCATCCTGGTGGCCGTCCTGGTGATCGCGCTGACCGCGTCCTGGATCGTCCCGTTCGGCGTCAACGATGTCGACGTTCCGCAGGCGTTGCGGCCGCCGAGCGGCGCGCACTGGTTCGGCACCGATGAACTGGGCCGGGATGTGCTGTCCCGGGTGCTGGTCGCTGTGCAGGCATCGATGAAAGTGGCCGTGGTCAGCGTGCTGTTCGCCGCGGTCGTCGGTGTGACGCTGGGTGTGCTCGCCGGATACCGGGGCGGCTGGCTGGACACCGTGGTCATGCGCATTGTCGACGTCATGTTCGCTTTCCCGGTGCTGCTGCTGGCGCTGGCCATCGTCGCCGTCCTCGGTCCGGGGCTCACCACAACGATTTTGGCGATCGGTGTCGTCTACACCCCGATCTTCGCGCGGGTGGCCCGGGCCAGCACGTTGTCCGTGCGGGTGGAACCGTATGTGGCGATGTCGCGCACCATGGGCACCGGTTCGGGCTACATCCTGACCCGGCACATCCTGCCCAACATCACCGGTCCGCTCATCGTGCAGACATCGCTCTCGCTGGCGTTCGCGATCCTGTCCGAGGCCGCACTGTCCTTCCTCGGCCTTGGCCTGCAGCCGCCGGAACCCTCGCTGGGTCGAATGATCTTCGACTCCCAGGGTTTCGTCTCGTTGGCATGGTGGATGGTGGTGTGCCCCGGTGCGGCCATCTTCGTCATCGTGCTGGCGTTCAACCTGCTCGGCGACGGTCTTCGTGATGTGCTCGATCCCAAGCAGCGCACCATGATCGAGGCCCGGAGGAACCGATGAGCGCGCGGGTGCTGGACGTCGCGGATCTCGGGGTCCGGATCGGCCGCCGCGATATCGTCTCCGGTGTCGCGCTGCACGTCGAGCGCGAACAGACCGTCGGTATCGTCGGCGAGTCCGGATCGGGCAAATCGATGACGGTGCTGGCGGCCACCGGGTTGCTCGACGCCCCCGGCGCGGTGGTCACCGGTTCCAGTGTCCTTGCCGGCGAACAGGAACTCGTCGGCGCCTCCGCGCGGACGTTGCGTCGCGTGCACGGCGGCCGGATCGGGTTCGTCTTCCAAGATCCCGGCACCTCGCTGAACCCGTTGCTGACCATCGAACGACAGATCACCGAATCCCTGGAGACACACAAACATCAGACCCGCAGACAGGCCCGGGCCCGGGCACTGGAACTGCTGGAGGCGGTGGGCCTGCCGGAGCCACAGAATCGGCTGAGAAGCTATCCGCACCAACTCTCCGGCGGACAACGCCAGCGGGTGATGGTCGCGATTGCGCTCGCCTGCGATCCGGAACTACTGATCGCCGACGAACCGACGACCGCGCTGGATGTCACCACCCAGGCGCAGATCATCGACCTGGTGACCGATCTGCAACGCGACTTCGGCACGGCGGTGGTGTGGATCAGTCATGACCTCGGGGTGATCGGCCAGGTCGCCGACACCGTCACGGTGTTGCGCAACGGGACGGTCACCGAACAGGCGGGTGTCGACGAGATCTTCGAGCACCCGCGCGAACCGTATACCCGGGAATTGCTGAGCGCCCGGCCGGTACTGGGTGCCGGTAGACCACTTCCCGCTCCCCCGGACTCAGACGTGCTGCTGCACGTCGACGGGCTCGACATCCGGTTTCCGGTGAGCACACCGACGGGCCGATCGGTCGTGCATGCGGTGCGAGACCTGTCATTCCAGATCCGCCGGGGCCGCACCCTGGGGTTGGTGGGCGAATCCGGTTCGGGGAAATCGACCGTCGCCGCGGCGCTCACCGGACTGGTGGCCCCGGACTCGGGTACCGCGTCCCTGGACGGCATCGACGTGCTCCACGTGCGGGGAGCCCAGCAGAAGGCCGTCCGGCGGCGGATCAGTCTGGTCATGCAGGATCCGTTCGCCTCGCTGGATCCGCGGATGTCGGTGGGGGTGTCGATCGCCGAGCCACTGGTGGTGCACGGTTTGGTGGCCGACCGGAAGGGCCGCGACGCCCGCGTCGGCGAGCTCCTCGAATCCGTCGGGTTATCGGTGTCGTACGCGTCGCGCTACCCCCATGAACTGTCCGGTGGCCAACGCCAAAGGGTGAGCATCGCCAGGGCGCTGGCGGTACAGCCCGACCTGTTGATTCTCGACGAGGCCACCGCGTCCCTGGATGTGTCGGTGCAGGCCAAGGTACTCGATCTGCTGCTGGAACTGCAGCGAGATCTCGGGCTGACGTACCTGCTCATCGGCCACGATCTGGCCGTCATCGAGCGAGTGAGCCACGATGTGCTGGTGCTGCGCGGCGGCGAACTGATCGAATACCGGCTCGCCGCAGAGCTTTTTGCCGCCCCCGAACACGAATACACCCGCGCGCTGCTGTCCGCGGTGCCGCCGGATCGGTTGGCTCGTACGTGATCCGGTTGCGTGGGACGACGGACGGCGATGATCTGGGAACGTACTGGAATCACAACACCGCCTACCACCGGTGGCTGCTCGGTATCGCCGAGGAGCGGCGGGGCGATGTGCTAGATGTCGGTTGCGGTGACGGGCTTCTCGCACAGCGGCTGGCAAAGGTGTCGCGGAGCGTCACCGCAATCGATCCCGATCTGGCGGCAATCGGTCGGGCCCGGCGGCGCGTCGACGGGCTACCCAGGGTGTCGGTGGCCGAATCCGCCTTCGACACCTTCGATCCCGGATCTCAGACGTTCGACCTGATCACCTTCGTGGCCAGCCTGCACCACCTGGACGCCGAGGCCGCGCTGCGCAGAGCGCGTAGCCTGCTGAATCCCGGCGGCACGATCGCCGTCGTCGGTCTGAGCGCGAACAAGACCGTCGGCGACTGGATCTGGGCGGGAGTCTGCCTTCCGGCGGTGCGTATCGGATCCTGGCGGCATTCCGAGGTCCGGGATATCGGCGTCGCCGTCGCCGACCCGCGTGAGGATCTCGAGGAGATCCGACGCATGGCCGGCGACGTGCTGCCCGGAGCTGTTATCCGGCGTGCTCTGTACTACCGATATCTATTGCGCTGGACGCGAGGGTGATTGGTCCCAGTCCTCGCGCCCTATGTCACCGGGCCGGATGCCGGCTGTGGCATCGGGCATGACGCTTCCGGTGCCCGGTGTCGACAGTGACCACCCGCCCACACCTTCACAGACCAGGTCGGTCGGCATCGACACCTGCGTCGGCACCGGCACCGGCAGACCACTTACCGACGGCATGTTGAGCTGAGGCGTCGGCAACATCCCGGTCAGCCCGGTTCCACTGGGCACGCCCAGTGACGGCTGAGGCAGCATCTCGGCGAGAATGCCGGTCACGCCCGCCAGCGGGGCCATGACCATTCCCGGGAGACCCGAGGCCGCACCGGCTGCCGGCATGATCGCACCGGGGATTCCGGCGAATGCCGTGCCACCCCCACCGGACACGCCCGGGGCCACGGCTCCGATGGCTCCCGCGGGTGCAGCGGCCTGTACCGCGGCGACTGCTGGGGCGGCCACGGCTTGAACAGCTCCGAGTCCACCTGTGCTGGCCATCAGAGGGCCGACCACCGAGGCGTTCACTCCCCCGGCTCCGGCACCACCGGCGCCCGCCGCGCCGGCCGCGCCGCCACCGCCTGCTCCGGCACCGCCGGCCGCACCGCCACCTGCCGCGCCTGCGCCACCTGCTCCCGCTCCACCTGCCGCACCGCCGCCACCAGCTCCTGCTCCGCCGCCACCGGCAGCACCACCACCGCCGGCTCCACCTGCGCCACCAGCTCCTGCTCCACCAGCGCCCGCGCCACCTGTTCCGGCTCCACCTGCGCCCGCGCCGCCGCCACCGGCAGCACCACCGCCACCAGCTCCTGCTCCGCCTCCGGCTCCTGCGCCGCCGGCGCCACCACCGCCGCCAGCTCCTGCTCCACCGCCGGCACCCGCGTCACCCGCCGGGATCGCTACCGCCGCAGCATCTTCGAGCGCACCCGCTGCGGGGCCACCGACACCGGCCGCATCCGCGAGGGGCAGGCCGCCGACTCCGGCTGCGTCCGCGAGCGGAAGCCCGCCTCCGCCGGAGCCCTGTGCGATGACACCTTCAGCAGCTGCAATACCGCCGGGTGCCGCACCAGCGGCGGCGTCCAGAGCGCCTGAATTGAGTCCGGTGTTCGCCATCAACGGGCCGACCACCGATGCGTCCACCAAGGGAGCTCCGGCGGGCGCACCAGCTGCGTCCACCAGCGGAGCTCCGACGGGCGCGCCGCCTGCGACCGGGGCGCCACCACCCACGGGGGCACCGCCACCGACCGGGGCACCGCCACCAACGGGAGCACCACCACCCACCGGGGCACCACCACCAACGGGAGCACCACCACCCACTGGGGCACCACCACCGGCTCCGGCAGGAGCACCGCCACCGGCAGCACCTCCGGCCGGGGCACCACCTGCAGCACCACCACCTGCGGGAGCACCGCCACCGGCACCGCCCGCCGCGGGCGCGCCGCCACCAACAGCTCCGGCGTCACCGCCGGCACCGCCCGTTGCGCCACCACCTGCTCCGGCACCTCCACCACCGGTGGCGCCGGCGCCACCCGCGGCTCCGCCACCGGTAACGGCGGGGGCCGCCGCCTGAACCACGGCCCCGCCCGGGGCGGCTGCCGCTGCGCCCGCATCAGCGATCACTGCACCGGGCGCTCCACCGACAACTGCACCGGGCGCTCCGCCGACAACTGCGCCTGGCGCTCCGCCGACGACCGCACCGGGAACGCCCGCTCCGCCGGGAATGCTGATCCCGGGGATGCTCACGTCGGGGACGTCGATATCAATCGGCACCGAAATCTCGGCTGGCGGTGCGGACACCTGGACCGGAGGTGCGGACACCTGAACCGGCGGCGCGTGCACCTCGACCGGCGGCGCCGCGACTTCCACCGGCGGCAGGGCAACCTCGACCGGCGGAGCAGCAACCTCGACCGGAGGCAACGCCACTTCCACCGGCGGGGCCGCAACTTCAACCGGAGGCAAGGCCACCTCGACCGGCGGTGCGACCACGGCGAGTTCTACGGGCGCCCCGGCCACTCCACCGCCGGTAGCCCCACCTTCGACGACGGCACCGACGGGAACCGCGCCGCCACCGGCGGCACCTCCACCGCCTGCACCCGCTCCACCTGCTGCGCCACCACCGGCACCACCAGCTCCGCCACCGGCAGCTCCGCCATCACCCGCAGCGCCGCCACCGGCACCGCCGGCTCCTGCACCGCCGCCGGCTCCGGCGCCACCACCCGCGGCACCTCCGCCACCACCGGCTCCGCCTGCAGCGCCACCGCCTCCTGCTCCACCCGCACCGCCGCCGGCGTCACCGCCACCGATCGCGGCCGCGGGGGCCGCAGCCTCGCCGCCACCGATCACCGGGGCAGCTGCTGCTGCAGGTGCAGCCGCGGTGCCATCGATGACCGCGGCCGCCGGAATTGCTCCCTCACCTGCGGCCGGGACGACAGCCGCGGCGTCCACCAGCGGACCCGCCGGCCCGATGTTCGCAGCCGCAGGATGAATGACTCCACCGTCGGGTGCACCGGCACCGGCACCTCCGCCGCCTCCGGGCGCGCCGCCTCCACCAGGGACTCCGCCTTGTCCTGCATGCGCTGCCGCGTCGGCGATCGCCGCTCCGCCATCACCGGCACCACCGGGAATCGGAGCGCCTGCGGTATCCAGGACTCCGGCCGGGGGTCCGCCCACGGCGCCCGGGGCGCCCGCAGCAAGCGGGGCGCCTCCGCCCGCGGGTGCACCACCAGCCAGAGGTGCGCCACCCGCGATGGGCGCGCCACCTGCGAGAGGTGCACCACCGCCGGCTCCTGCACCGCCCGCGCCCGCTCCACCAGCACCGGCTCCTCCGGCTCCGCCACCAGCCGCGCCCGCTCCACCAGCACCTGCTCCGCCTGCACCGCCACCGGCTGCACCCGCACCACCAGCGCCACCACCGGCCGCGCCAGCACCACCAGCACCGCCACCAGCCGCGCCAGCACCACCGGCGCCACCGGCCGCGCCACCCCCGGCGGCTCCGGCCCCCGGAATGGCACCGGCAGCCGTGGCCGGCGGGATGACGACAGGACCGGCGCCCGCACCGGTGAACGGTGCCGCGATGCCCTGCAAAGATTGACCGACATCAGGAGGCGACGCGGCGAGCTGCTGCACCATGCCCACGCACGGCACACCGCCGGCACTCGACTGCAACGCCGGTTGCGCCTCGGCCACTGCACTCAGCAACAGCGGCGGCGTGCACAAAGCCGCCGCAGCAAAAATGCTGACGGCCAGACGATTCGACTTACTCACCATGTCATCCCCAAGCGTTTTATATTGACGTCGCAGTCAGGGATGAAGGTAAATGACATCGATGGAACTTCCCGGCGCGACAGATCACACGGTTACCGTTCCGATGCCAAGGAGATCCGGGCCTGTGACAGAACCGGGCAAAATCCCAGGTGCGCACGCCTGATCAGGGGTGTCGGCGCATCCCCGACCTCCGACGCGATCGGCCGGCACGCATCCGTAGCCTGATGCCATGTCCGACCTTGTTCTCGTCGACGTCGTCGATCACGTCGCCACCGTCACCGTCAACGATCCTGACCGCCGTAACGCGGTCACCGCCGAGATCTCGGCCGCCCTGCGCGCCGCGGTCGAATCCGCCGAAGCAAACCCCGACGTGCATGCCGTCGTCCTCACCGGAGCGGGTAAGGCGTTCTGCGCGGGAGCCGACCTGACGGCACTCGGCGAAGCCGCGGAGGACGGGCTGCGCGTCATCTACGACGGGTTCCTCGCCGTCGCCGACTGCACCCTGCCCACCATCGCCGCCGTCAACGGTGCAGCCGTCGGCGCCGGGCTCAACCTCGCCCTGGCTGCTGATGTCCGAATCGCGGGGCCCGCAGCACTTTTCGATCCGCGATTCCAAAAACTCGGCATTCATCCGGGCGGTGGCGCGACCTGGATGCTGCAACGCGGCGTCGGCCCCCAGGTCGCCCGCGCGGCACTGCTGTTCGGTAAGCGCTTCGACGCCGAGGAGGCGGTGCGCTATGGACTGGCGCTCGAGGTCGCCGATGACCCGGTCGCCGCCGCCCAGCAACTCGCCGCAGGCCCCGCCGCCGCGCCGCGCGATGTGGTGATCGCCACCAAGGCCTCGATGCGCGCGACGGCCAACCCGGGATTTATCGACAGCGCGCAACACGCGATCGCCGTCGACGTCGAGATCACCCCACAGGCGCGCTCCATCGAGTCACCGGAGTTCCAGCGCCGACTCGCGTCCGCCAAGAAGAGCTGACGACGTCGCAGGCAGGAGCGCTACAGGTCGGCCAGCGCCAACTCCGGCGTCTCAATCAGCGAGCGTAGGTCCCCCAGGAATGCCGCGACCTGCGCGCCATCGGCAATGCGGTGATCGAAGGCACATGTCAGCGACATCGTCGGGCGGGCCACCACGGCATCGTCGATCACCACGGCCCGCGGTTTGAGCGATCCCATGCCCAGGATCGCGGCCTCCGGGTAATTGATCACGGGCACTCCGTCGTCGAGACCGAGCGCACCGAAGTTGGACACGGTGAACGTCGAGCCCATCAGCTCGGTCGGTCGTAGCCCGCCGGCGCGCGCACCCTCGATGAGCCGGGTCACCTCGGCGTCGAACTCACGGGTTGTGCGCTGCTGAGCGTCGGCGACCACCGGGACCAGCAGACCGCGGGTTGTGGCCACCCCGATGCCCAGGTGCACCGCAGAATGCGGATGGATGCGCGGCCCGTCGGCGGTGTCCACCCAGGTCGAGTTGAGCAGCGAATGCCGTTGCAGCACAAGCGTCAGCAGCCTCAGCGTCAGCACGAACGGCGTGATCTGCAACTGGTCCCGCAACCGCAGTAGCGCCGCACAGTCCACCTGCACGCCGGCGTGTGCATCGGGAATCTGGTTACGGGACAACGCCATCCGCCTGGCCATCTCGGCCTGCACGCCCGACAGGGCCCGCATGTCGGGAGTGGCCGCCGCGGCCAGCACATCATCGCGGGTGACGATGCGGTCCGGGCCCGACGGCGCCACCGCGGTGAGGTCAACCTGCAGATCCCGGGCCAGCTTGCGCACCGGTGGCTTGGCCCGGGCCCGCCTGGAGGTGTCCATCCGCTCATCGGTGCCGTAGCCCACCAGCACCGACTTCTGCGCCTGCCCGCTGATGCGCACCAGGACCGCCCCAACGGCCAGCGTGTCCCCCTCCTGCCCGCCGAGTTCGGCGATGCGCCCGGCATACGGGCTGGGGATCTCCACCTCGGCTTTGTTGGTCTCCAGCGTGCACAGCGTCTGGTTCAGCGCCACGTCATCACCGACGGCCACCGACCAGGCGGTGATGGTGGCCTCCTCCAGTCCCTCCCCGAGATCGGGGACGCGAAAGTCCAGCAGTTGCGGCCCGTCGGTATCACTCATGTCCCAGCGACCTCTCCACACAGTCCAACAGTCGGTCCACCCCGGGTAACCAGATCTTCTCCAGCCGGGCCGGCGGATAGGGCGTGTCGAATCCGGTGGCCCGCAACACCGGTGCCTCCAGGTCATAGAAGAGTTCCTCGGAGATCCGCGCGGCCAACTCGGCGCCGAATCCGAGGGTGCGCGGACCTTCGTGCATCACCACACATCTGCCGGTGCGGCGCACCGAAGCGGCGACCGTCTCGAAATCGAGGGGGTTCAGCGTGCGCAGATCGATGATCTCCAGATCCCAGCCGTGGTGCTCGGCGGCCAGATCGGCAGCGTTCAGGGCGGTGTCCACCAGACCACCGTAGGTCAGCACCGTGAGATCGGATCCCTTGCGCGCCAGCGCTGCCCGACCGAACGGTAGCGCCGGCTGCTCGGTGTCGACGGTGCTTCGCGTCCAGTAGCGACGCTTGGGCTCCAGGTAGATGACCGGGTCCCGGCAGGTGATCGATTGTCGCAGCAGCCAATACGCATCCGACGGTGTCGAGGGCGCCACGACCTTCAGTCCCGCGGTGTGCAACCAGTAGCTCTCGGTGGA
>JBPPMV010000006.1:0-4458 GCA_051306235.1 Mycobacterium sp.
CCGGACAACCTGCTCGCAGAACTGGGCTGGACCAACACCATCGACACACGAACCGGCCGCGTGCACTGGCACCCACCACCACTGATGGACACCGGCGGGGACACCCTCAACCACCACTTCCACCCCGAAGAACTCTTTCCACCACAAGCGGAGGAAGACGACCCGTGACCGCCTCAGAACGCATAGCGGTGGTACTGCGCCATATAACGCAGCGCCGGCACCCGCGACATGGTCGTGGCCAACAGCCGGTAGGCCGGGCGCACCAGATCGAAGGCCGCGGTGTCGAACGGCGACACCCAGGCGAGCAGACGGGTGCCGGGAACCGCCGCCAGAATGTCGTCGGGGCCGTTGATCGCACAATGCAACGTGGCACCCGATCGGCGCACCACCGCGTTGGACCATTGCGACCTGATCCCGAGGGAGTTGAAGGCATCGAACTGCAATTCCCCTGTGCCGCAGTGCGTGACGATCCGGTTCAGCAGATCGAGACCGTCATGCCGGGTGAGGTACATGGTGAGCCCCTCACCGATCGCCAGCACCGGCGCGCCGACCGGGATGTCCCGCAGCCAGCTGGGATCGGTGACCGATGCCGCCACCACGTGATAGCCCTCGCCGCCGGCCGGCAGCAGTCGACCGCGCAACTCGGCGACCTCCGGGTAGTCGATGTCGTACCACTGCACGCCCGGGCCCGGCGCCAATCGGAAGTATCTGCTGTCCAGACCACACCCGATATGCAGCACAACGGCTTTCGGATGCACAGCCAGGAACTGGCGCACCCAGTTGTCGAAATGGGCCGAGCGGGTGGTGACCGCAGGCGACCGGCGCGCGGTGATGGTGGTCTGCGCCCAGTCGTAGTCGATCCGGCCGACGACGTCTTTCGCCCACCGATCACCCAGGATCGGATGCGGAAGATCGGCGTCCAATGCCTTCGCGTACAGCGTCGCGAGCATGGTCTGCGGCGCGCCGGTCAGATCGACGCGAACACTGTCCCGCCGTGCGTCAGGACCGCCGTTTGGCATCACGCAAGCCTACCCAGAACCGGGCGGCCTCCCGGATCGAATCCTCCACCGGCGTTGGGTGCCAGCCGAGTTCACGGACGGCCTTACCGTGATCGACCGGGGCCTCGGCCCGCATCAGCCGCAGCGAAGCCAGCGAAAGCCGCTCATCGGTCCTGCGCAACCGGCCCTTGAGTGTGCCCATGGCGGCCAGCAGATAGGTCAGCGGCAGCGGAATGGAGCGGGCGGGAGCAGGTACACCCGCGGTCTCGGCCGCGATACGGGCCACCTCGGTATTGCTGATCATCTTCTCCGAGATCAGGTAGCGCTCACCGACGCGCCCCTTCTCGGCCGCCAGGATCAGTGCACGGGCGGCGTCGTTCACGCCGACCGCCTCCAGCTCGATACCGCTCATCACGAACGGCAGCTTGCCGAACGCGGCACCGGCGATGATGGCCCCATGCGGGGTTCGGCCCCAGTCGGTGCCCCCGTATGTGGTCGATACGCACATCGCGACGGCGGGCAGCCCTCGTTCGCGGGCGTACTGCAGCACCAGCTTCTCGGCCTGCACCCGGGATCGCACATACGGGGTCAGCCCCCGTTCGTCGGCGATGTCCTCCTCGGTGGCGACCCGGCCCCGGCGTCGCCCGACGGTCGCGTAGCTACTGGTGAATACGAACTTCTGCAGTCCGGCGGCGATCTCCGGGCGGACCGCGACATCGAGCACGTGGCGGGTGCCCTCGACGTTGGTGCGAAACAGTGGTGCCGGATCGCGCAGCCAGCCGCGGGTGTCGACCACGCAGTAGTAGATGACATCGACACCCGTCATCGCGTCGACCAGGACCTCGTCATCCCAGATATCGCCGATGAAGCGCTGCACGTCGAGATCGTCGATACCGACGGTGTTCGCGCCCTCGCGCACCATCACCCGCACGCTCTGTCCGTCGGATACCAGTTGCCGCACCACATGCGATCCGAGATATCCGTTGGCACCGATGACCAAAGCCCTCATCGGGTCATGCCCTGCATCCACTCGGCGGCCTCGTCATCGAGCGTGCCGAGTTCCTGTGCCTTCTTGCACCATTTCCGGGCCGCCGACAGGAACCGGAGCGGGTTGTAGACATCCTCCTGCCGACACCACAACCCGTCACCGGCGTAGGTCAGGATCGAGATGTTGGTCGCGCTGATGATGGTGCCGTCGCCGGGGTCGCGCATCGGGTTGTCGAGCTCGCAGATCACCCGCGATGTGGATTCATCGATGACCGTCCACAACGCCGGGAAAGCGGTCATGTGGTTTCCGGGGAAGCTCTCCATGGTTTTCCAGATCCACGGTCGAACCTGTTCGCGGCCGCGCATGGTGCCCGCGGCGTGCTCCACGTACTCGACATCGACGGTGTACTGGTCGGCCCACGGATCCCAGTTCCGGCTACGGGCGGCCTCGGCGACCGTCCGCTCGAATATCGCGAATGCGTCTGTCAGCTCATCACGGGTGAACAGAGTGCTCGTCACAGCACAAACTAGAACACGTTCTATCTGGGTTTGTCGAGGGCCGTTCCGGCAGTCAGCACCACACGGTCACCCAGCGGTTCCGCCAGGGCGAGGTCCAGTGTGCCGGGCACCGCCAGCGCGATACACATCCGCCCGATCGCCTCCGGCGGCACACCGGCATCAAGGCTCACCGTCACGTTTTCGGGGGTTTCCTCGACGGTGGCGTGCACGCCGAAGCACTGCGCGGGGCCTGCGGTGAAGTTGACGGCCAGCCCGTCACCCGTGCGCGTCCAGGACTCGACAGCGGTCACATGGGGGTTGAGGATCATCGGATTCTCGACGAACAACGTCCGCCATTCGCTGGCGGGCACCTCTGGTGGCGCATCGACGGGGACCCGCAGCGGATCGGCCGTTGCCGACGGTGGACCGGCCATCAGCAGGCAGCCGACCAGGATGAAGCCGGCGTTCGCTGTGGTTACAGCTTTACGCATGGGTTCCACCGTAACGGCGGAGCACAATGGATGCTGAACGTGACTAGTGAGGAGTGATGACGCGATGACTGATCATCAGAAGGCGATTCTGGCAGGCGGCTGCTTCTGGGGCATGGAGGACCTGGTCCGCAAGCAGCCCGGCGTGGTGTCCACCCGGGTGGGCTACACGGGCGGGAAGAACGACCACGCCACCTACCGCAACCATCCGGGCCATGCGGAGGCCCTGGAGATCATTTTCGATCCTGCCCAGACCGACTATCGGGCACTGCTGGAGTTCTTCTTCCAGATCCACGATCCGTCGACCAAGGACCGACAGGGTAATGACGTCGGCTCCAGTTATCGGTCGGCGATCTTCTATGTCGACGATGACCAGAAGGCCGTCGCACTGGACACCATCGCCGATGTCGACGCATCCGGTCTGTGGCCGGGCAAGGTCGTGACGGAGGTCGTGCCGGAGGTGGAGTTCTGGGAGGCCGAGCCCGAGCATCAGGATTATCTGGTGCGCTACCCGTCCGGGTACACGTGCCACTTCCCGCGCGCGGGCTGGAAACTGCCCAAGCGCGCCGAGGTCTAGGCGGCCCGCCTGGTCTATTCCCCGGGTCGCTGCGCTCCTGCCCTACGGTGCAACACAACCCGGCCGCCGCGCTTGGGCGTGAAGGCCACTCCACGCGAGTGGACCTTCTCCCCCGGCGCGGTGGTCGTGGCAACGGTGAAGTGCCGCAACACCGTCCGCAGCACGATGTCCATCTCGACATTGGCGAACACCGCGCCGACGCAGCGGCGGGTACCACCCCCGTAGGGCACCCAGGCCAGAGGCGGCCGATTGCCGATGAAGCGTTGCGGATCAAAGCGCTCCGCATCGTCGAACTCTTTCTCGTGTAACTGAGACAGGCTCACCACGATCGAGTAGCCCTGCGGGATCACCCATTCGCCGAGTTCCAGGGTCGGCGAATAGACATGCCTGCCGGAGAAGTCGATGACGGTCCTGGCCCGCTGGGTCTCCAGGATGACGGCCTGCCGGTACTCGTTATCGTCCCCCTGCGCCTCTTCGACGAGCTTGGCCAGCACGTCCGGATGCCGACTGATCCGTTCGAAAACCCACCCCATGGTCGACGCGGTCGTCTCGTGCCCGGCGGCCAGCAGCGTCAGCAGCTCATCGGCGATGTCCTGGCGGGACATCGCGGTCCCGTCTTCGTAGGTGCTGCGCAGCAGCAGAGCCAGCACATCATCGCGTTCGTCCAGCCGCGGGTCGGCTCCGACATCGTCGATCAGCCTGCCGACCCCCAAACGCGATCACGGCCGGTGGCATCCCTGGGGACGGCTGGCCGAATACCGCCGCCGTTACGACGATGTGGTCGGCAGGGTGGCGCACCTCGAACCCAGCGTCACCCAGGGCGGAATGATCCGCCGCAGCTCGTCAAGGTGCGCTCCGTCGGCGCCGAACACCGCACGCAGGATCGCGTTGAGGGTGATCCGCATCATCG
>JBPPMV010000007.1:0-5977 GCA_051306235.1 Mycobacterium sp.
TCATGGTTGCCCCATGGGCTGCCGGCAACACCGCCGAGGATCAGCGCGGCGCGACCCTGCGGTTCGCCGAGAAGATCATCAGCCGTTTCCGGTGATCAGCCGTAGGTGAGGGCTCATCCGTAGGTAAAGGAGAAAGCCTGCAGGCCCTCGCTCAACGACACCTCAAGGGTGCCCGCACCGTCGTTGTCGTCGGCGACGATCTGACGCATGTTGGGCGGGCCACTGACGGCCAGTTCGGTGCTGACACCGTCGCGGGTGACCCGTACGGTGCCGGTGCCGCCGACGACGAGATAGACGTTGCGGGCTCGGTAGTTCAGCTTGATCGCCGCGCCATCGGCCTGCGCGGTGACACCCTGGTAGTCCAGTGCCCAGGGCCCGCGCAGCGCGAACCGGTCCTCGGCCAACTGGGCGGGGAAATCGTAGGTGTGCGTGCCCTCGTCGTACACGCCGGTCCCGCCGTAGTTCACGACCTTGCCCACGCTGAAGTACGTCTCCGGGGTGGTCGGCGCGGTCGGGGTGCCGTCCGAGCGCTCGGTGGCGGCGGGCAGCGCGCTGTCGTCGCCGTCCGAAAGTAGTTCGCGGATCAGCTTTTCGGTGTTGGCATAGTCACCTTCGCCGAACTTGATATGCCGCACGACACCCTGTTTGTCGATCAGGTAGTGCGCAGGCCAGTAGCTGTTGCGGTAGTTGGTCCATGTCGAGAACGCGTTGTCCATCGCAACGGGGTAGGTGATGCCGAGGTCCTCGGCGCCGCTGACGACGTTGGACTGCACCTTCTCGAAGGCGTACTCGGGTGTGTGCACGCCGATCACCTCGAAACCGCGATCGCGGTAGGCCTCGTACCAGTCGACGAGGTGGGGCGTCGCACGCTGGCAGTTGATGCACGAGTACGCCCAGAAGTCGATCAGCACGACCTTGCCGCGCAGCGCCTTCAGATCGACGGGCGCACCACCTGGCGTGTTGAGCCAGGCCGTGATGCCCTTGATATCCGGCGCGGTTCCGCAGCTTTCGAGGACGGGCGAGCCGTTGGTGCAGTTCGAGAGCTCGGCATTCTGATCGTTGACCAGACCGCCGAGGTCCAGCTTCTCGCGCAACTCTTCCTCACCGCCGACCTGCTCCTGCAAGGCGCCGGTGTAGTCGGGGATCGCGCGCTGCAGCACGGCGGGCAGGTTGAACACCAGCGCGACGGCCAGCAGGATCGTGACCACGCCTGCGACGACCCGGATCTGGCGCTGCCGACGGCGGAACGCGGCGACCCGCTCGGTCACCCGCCGGCCGGCCAGGGCGAAGAACAGCAGGGGCAGCGCGGCACCGACGGCGAATGACAGGGTGAGGGCGATGATCTCGACGCCGATGGTGCCCGTCGCGCCGGCCACGACGATCGCGGCCAGCACCGGTCCCGCACACGGTACGTACAGCACGCCCAGCGTCAGGCCGAGCACGAAACCACTGCTACCGGAACCGAACTGCTTCTGCGGCAGCCAGGAGAACGGCTTCTCCAGGAGCGCTTCGAACTGGGGGAAGATCAAGCCGAGGCCGATAGCCACCAGCGCCACCAGGGCGACCCAACGGATGGTGTCCTGGGGCAGGTGCAGCAGCGAGAGCAGGGCAGACCCGACCAGGGTGACCAGACTGAAGCTCAGCACCAGACCGGCGATCACCAGATAGGGCCGCAGCCTGATCGACAACGCGCGTCGTGGACGAGCCTCGGTGGCCACGGCGCCCGATCCGGCGGGTTCTGTGGTGCTCCCGCCTGGCGTGCCGGAGAAGAAGATCACCGGCAGTACCGGCAGGATGCACGGTGAGATTCCGGTGATGAGGCCCCCGAGAAAGCCGATCACGATCAGAGTCGTCATGTGAGTTATTCGTTGCTGCAACGTATTTGGATGGCGTAGGCACTTGATGGCCCGAACGCGAATCAGCCCGGCCGTGAAACACGGCCGGGCTGATCAGTGGTGACCGGGTCACATGGGGGGCATCAGCACCGTGTCGATGAGGTAGACGGTGGCGTTGGCGGTTTGCACGCCGCCACAGGCCACGGTCGCGTCGTTCACCTTGAGGTCACCGGGCATGCCCATACCCATGCTGGTGTTGACGACGGTGAGGTCGGCGCCCTGCATGGTCTTGTGCGTGCCGACGACCTGCTCGGGGCTGGCCTGTCCCTCGACCACGTGGTAGGTCAGGATGCTGGTCAGAAGCGCCGAATCGGTCTTCAGCTTCTCGACGGTGGCCGGATCGATTTTCGCGAACGCCTCATCGGTGGGGGCGAACACGGTCAGCGACGGCGCGCTGTTGAGCGTGTCGACCAGGTTGACGTTCGGGTTCAACTGGCCCGAGACGGCCTGGGTCAGGGTCTTGAGCATCGGGTTGTTCGATGCCGCGACGGCCACCGGATCCATGGCCATACCGGTCACCGATGCCGGGCCTTCGGGGTTCTGGGCGGCGTAGGCGGCGCAGCCGGGTCCGACGAGTTCAGCGCTCGCGACACCGGCGGAGGCGAACAGGAGACCGGATGCGACCGCGGCGGTACAGGCGGCGCCGACGATCTTCGTGGTGTTCATGGAGAGATTCATCGAATGATTCCTTCGTTTTTTCATTGCGGATCGTGCGTGGCATGGACGGTGACCGAGGAGGCGGGGCAGCCAGGTCGGGGGAAAAGGCTGCCCCGCCGGCTCATCGGGTCACCCGCGCGCTGTGGCTCAAGCGGCCGGGGGCATCAGCACTGTGTCGATCATGTAGACGGTGGCATTCGCGGTCTGCACGCCACCGCACACCAGGCCGGCGTCGGCAACCATGAGGTCATCACCGGCACCGGTGACAGTCACGGTCGCACCCTGCACGGTCTCGTGGTCACCGGCGACCATGTCGGGGCTCGCCTGGCCGGGCACCACGTGGTAGGTCAGGATCGAGGTCAGCAGGTCGGAGTCGGTCTTGAGCGTCTCCAGGGTGGCCGGATCGATCTTCGCGAATGCGTCATCGGTCGGCGCGAACACGGTGAACTCGCCGCCGTTGAGCGTTTCGACCAGGTTGACGTCCGGGTTCAGCTGACCCGAGAGGGCCTGGGTCAGAGTCTTGAGCATGGGGTTGTTCGACGCGGCGACGGTGACCGGCTCTGCAGCCATGCCGGTGACCGAACCCGGGCCTTCGGGGTTCTGCTCGGCGTAGGTGGCGCAACCGGCGCCGACCAGGGCGCCTGCCGGCGCCGCGGTCGCCGAGCTGCTCTCCGGTGCCATCATCGACGACGTCGCGGAGGAGATCGACGAGCTGGCCTCACTGGCGCTGCTTTCGGTGGACTCGCTGCCGCCCGAACACGCGGACAGCCCGAGCGCTGCCACGGCGGCGACTCCGGCGAACACGATTCGACGGTGGTTGGTCCGTTCGTGGGTCAAAGTCATGTGACTCAACTTCCTTGTTGGCGGGTCGGCCGGTGCCATCCCGTTGTGCCCTACATCTCTCATTCGGTGCCCCTCCCGGTCCGGATGGGTCTGTCGGCAAAAGGAGCGGAACGGGGCAGAATGGGATGCGTGACTTTTCCCGCCTCAGCCCCGGGTGCGACCGGTGCACGCTGCCGTGTCCTGATCCTGGGCAGTACCGGTTCCATCGGCACCCAGGCACTGGAGGTCATCGCCGCCAATCCCGACCGTTTCGAGCTGGTCGGGCTGGCCGCGGGCGGGGGTAATCCCGATGTGCTGGCCGCCCAACGCGCCCGGACCGGGGTGACCAATATCGCCGTCGCCGACCCGAAGGCCGCCGATCAACTCGGCGATGTGCCGTATGTCGGCGAGCTGGCGGCCACCCGGATCGTCGAGGAGACCGAGGCCGATGTGGTGCTCAACGCACTGGTCGGCGCGCTCGGGCTCAAACCGACGTTGGCGGCCCTGCACAGCGGCGCCCGGCTGGCCCTGGCCAACAAGGAATCGCTGGTGGCCGGCGGGCCGCTGGTGCTCAAGGCCGCGGCACCCGGGCAGATCGTGCCGGTGGACTCCGAACATTCGGCGCTGGCGCAGTGCCTGCGGTCGGGTGCGGCCGACGAAGTCGCACGGCTGGTGCTCACCGCGTCCGGTGGGCCGTTCCGGGGCTGGACCGCCGCCGACCTGGAGAACGTGACCCCTGAGCAGGCCGGCGCGCATCCGACCTGGTCGATGGGGCCGATGAATACCCTGAACTCGGCTTCGCTGGTCAACAAGGGTCTGGAGCTGATCGAGACGCATCTGCTGTTCGGCATCGACTATGACCTCATCGATGTGGTGGTGCACCCGCAGTCCATCGTGCATTCCATGGTGACCTTCACCGACGGGTCCACGATCGCCCAGGCCAGCCCGCCGGACATGAAGCTGCCGATCGCGCTGGCGCTGGGCTGGCCGGCGCGGGTGCCGGGCGCGGCGGCGGCCTGTGACTGGACGACGGCCTCGACCTGGACGTTCGAACCGCTGGACGATGCGGTCTTTCCGGCGGTGGAGCTGGCACGGGAGGCCGGACAGGGTGGCGGGAGCCTGACCGCGGTCTACAACGCGGCCAACGAAGAAGCCGCCGCGGCATTCCTCGACGGCCGCATCCGATTCCCGGCAATCGTGCGGACGGTGGCCGATGTGCTGCACGCCGCAGATCAGTGGACGGGAGAACCCGCTACCGTGGAAGAGATACTTGACGCGCAGGACTGGGCCCGCGACCGGGCCCGGACTGCTGTCGACCAGGAGGTAGTAGCAAGCCGATGATGTTCGCGTTCGGCATCGTGGCGTTCGCGCTGGCCATCCTGGTTTCGGTGGCTCTGCACGAATGTGGCCACATGTGGGTGGCCCGGGCCACCGGTATGAAGGTGCGTCGCTACTTCGTGGGCTTCGGCCCCACGGTGTGGTCGACGCGGCGGCCCAACCGGCTCGGCAGCACCGAGTACGGGATCAAGGCGGTGCCGTTGGGCGGCTTCTGCGATATCGCGGGCATGACCTCGGTGGACGAGATCGCCCCCGAGGACCGTCCCTACGCGATGTACCGGCAGAAGGTGTGGAAGCGCGTCGCGGTGCTGTTCGCCGGCCCGGCCATGAATTTCATCATCGGCCTGGTGCTCATCTATGCCATCGCGATCATCTGGGGCCTGCCCAACCTGCATCCGCCGACCTCTGCGATCGTCGGTGAAACCTCCTGCGTGGCACCTCAGGTCGCCAAGGGTGGGGAGGATCCCTACGGTCCCTGCCCGCAGCCCGGTCCGGGACCGGCCGCGCTGGCCGGTATCCAGGGCGGTGACACGATCGTCAAGATCGGCGACACCGATGTGGCCACGTTCGCCGATATGGCGGCCGCCATCCGTCAGCTCGACGGTCCCGTCCAGGTGGTCTACGAGCGGGACGGTGAGCGGCTGTCCACCGTCGTCGACATCGCCCAGACCCAGCGCTTCACCTCCACCGATGCCGCGACACCCGAGACCGTCGGCGCCATCGGCGTCAGCGCCGCACTGCCGCCGGGCCCCACCCACCACAACCCGCTGTCGGCGATCCCGGCGACATTCGCCTTCACCGGCGACCTCGCGGTCGAGCTCGTCAAGGCGCTGGCCAAGATCCCGACCAAGATCGGCGCCCTGGTCGACGCCATCGGCGGTGGTGAGCGGGACCCCGAAACCCCGATCTCGGTGGTGGGCGCCTCGATCATCGGCGGCGACACCGTCGACCACGGGCTGTGGGTGGCGTTCTGGTTCTTCCTCGCCCAGCTGAACTTCGTGCTGGGTGCGATCAACCTGATCCCGTTGTTGCCGTTCGACGGCGGCCACATCGCGATCGCCACGTACGAGAAGCTCCGCAACATGATCCGGGCGGCACGTGGCAAAGTCGCCGCAGGGCCGGTCAATTATCTGAAGCTGATGCCGGCCACCTACGTCGTGCTGGTGGTCGTCGTCGGCTACATGTTGTTGACCGTGACCGCGGACCTGGTCAATCCCATCAGACTGTTTCAGTGAAATCTGACACAGCCAGTAGCCAGTAGTAGG
>JBPPMV010000008.1:0-8405 GCA_051306235.1 Mycobacterium sp.
CCCGAGGATGCCCTGCGCGCCATCACGCTCATCGACAACTTCGTGCTCGGCTCCGCCCTCGACGCGGCCGCGCCCGCTGCGCCCTGGGGTTCCAGCTCAGAGGTCGGGCCCGAACTGGCCGAGGCGCTGGCCACCGGCTCCGCGAAGGCCGACCGTGCCGGCGACGCCTTCGAATTCGGTGTGGGGGTGCTGTTGCGCGGGTTGGCTGCGCCGTGACACCGCCGCCGCGGAACGACAAACGGTTACGCTCACGGCGTGCCGACAACCTGGTCGAGGCGTGGTTTTCTGCTGACGCTTGCCGCCGGGTCGGTGGCAGCGGTGACCGCATGTAAGTCCGACCCGCCCGGCTCCGTGGCCGACGACGGATCTGTGACCGTCGACCATGCCTTCGGCGAGACCAGGATTCCCGCGCCGCCCACCCGGGTGGTCAGTGCCGGGCTGACCGGTCAGGACTGTCTGCTGGCGGTCGGGGTGGTGCCGATCGGCGTCACCGAATGGTTCGGCGGGCAGCCCTTCGCGGTGTGGCCGTGGGCGATGGCCGCTCTGGGCGCCGGGCAACCCGCGGTGCTGAATATCAATGACGGCATCAACTTCGAGGCCATCACCGCGCTCAACCCGGATCTCATCATCGCCACCAACGCCGGGCTCGACCAGGACACCTACACCCGACTATCCAATGTCGCGCCGACCATCGCCCAGGCCGGCGAGGACGCGTTCTTCGAGCCGTGGAAGGACCAGGCTTCGGCGATCGGACAGGCGGTGTTCAAACACGACGAGATGCAGAAGCTCATCGCCGATATCGATACCCGGTTCAGCACGCTGGGCACCGACAATCCCTCGTTCAAGGGCAAGCGGGCACTGCTGTTGCAGGGCAGCCTGGACGACGGGGAGGTGGTGACGACGCCGCCGGGCTGGCGCACCGAGTTCCTCGCCCAACTGGGATTCGAGATGCCCGAGGTCGATGCGGTGGTGCCACGTGACAAGATGGCCGAGGTACTCGGCGGCGCCGACGTGCTGATCTGGACGGCGGACGATGCGGAGATCGCGGCGCTGACGGCCGACCCGATCGTCGCCGAGCAGGGCACCCGGAACGTCTTCACCGGCCGCGACCTCGCGGCGGCCATCGCGTTCTCCTCGCCGTTGTCACTGCCCGTGGTGGCCGATCAGCTGCCGCCGATGCTGAGCGCCGCGCTGGCCTGAGAAGATATCCGGGTGAGCAGCCTGACCGACACCCCCGATCAACGACCCTCTTTCGCGCAGGTCGGTTCGGCCTACTATCCGGTTCTCGTCGCGGTCTTCACCGCCCTGGTGATCATCTCCAACGTGACCGCCACCAAGGGCGTCGCCTTCGGACCCATCATCACCGACGGCGGATTCATCGTCTTCCCGCTGACCTACGTGATCGGCGATGTGCTCTCCGAGGTGTACGGGTTCAAGGCCGCCCGCAAGGCGATCCTGCTCGGTTTCGGGATGAACGCACTGGCCGCCGCGGCGTTCTGGGTCACCATCTATCTGCCCGCCGCCGACTTCTACGTCAACCAGCCGCACTTCGAGAACGTCGTCCACGCCTATACCCAGCTGATCGTGGCCGGTCTGGCCGGATTCCTCGTCGGTCAGACTATCAATGCGTGGTTGGTGGTCAAGATCAAGGAACGGACCAAGGAAAAGCACCTGTGGGCCCGGCTGATCGGCTCGACCTTCGGCGGTCAGCTCGGTGACACCCTGGTGTTCTGCGCCATCGCGGCCAACGCCATCGGGATCACCACCTTCAACGACTTCGTCGTCTATGCCGCGCTCGGCTGGCTGTACAAAACCGCGATCGAGATCGTCATGCTGCCGGTGACCTACCGGGTGATCGCGGTGATCAAGCGTCGCGAGCCGACGTATCAGCCCGCTCTGTGATAGGCCTCTAAGGCCTTTCTGGCAAAGCTCACATAGCTATCGATAATCAACTTACTCGGCGGTAGCTTCGGTAGATGAGCGTGACAACGGAAATCACAGCGCCCGGTGCACTGGGCACCGTTCGTGACTATGGCGATCAGGCACTGCTACTCGAGTTCGACAGCACCGCGGATGTATTGGCCTGGACCGACACCCTCCAACGGGCCGACCTGCCGGGCGTCCTCGATATCGTGCCGGCATCGCGCACCGTCCTGCTGAAGCTTGACGGGCCCCGCTATCTGGCGCCGACCCGGCAACGGCTCGCGAAACTCGCTCCCGAGCAGGCCTTCACCGAAACCGAGACGGCCGCACTGCCCGATGCGGTCATCGAGGTGACCTACGACGGCGCCGACCTGGAAGCGGTGGCGGAGCTGACCGGTCTGAGCACCGCCGACGTGGTCACCGCGCACACCGGCAGCCTGTGGCGGGTCGGATTCGGCGGTTTCGCACCGGGTTTCGCGTATCTGGTGGGTGGCGACCCGCGGCTGCAGGTGCCGCGCCGTGACGAGCCCCGCACCCGGGTCCCGGCCGGATCGGTGGCGTTGGCCGGCGAGTTCAGCGGCGTCTACCCGCGGGAATCCCCCGGCGGCTGGCAGCTGATCGGCCGCACCGAGGCCGTGCTGTTCGACGTCACACGCGAGCAACCCGCCCTGCTGACGCCGGGCATGACCGTCGCATTCCGGGAGATTTAGCATGAGCATCGAATTGGAGGTCCTACGCACCGGGCCGCTGGCCCTCGTCGAAGATCTGGGCCGTCCCGGCCTGGCGCACATGGGGGTCACCCGATCCGGGGCAGCCGACCGCCGGGCGCACACCCTGGCCAACCGGCTGGTCGCCAACCCCGGTGAGCGGGCCACCGTCGAGGTCACCTTCGGCGGGTTCTCCGCCCGGGTCCGCGGCGGGGACGTCACCATCGCGGTGACCGGCGCCGACACCGACCCGGCCGTCAACGGAGTCCCGTTCGGCACCAACAGCATTCACTACGCCCACGACGGTGAGGTCATCTCGCTCGGCTCGCCACACTCCGGGCTGCGCAGCTACCTGGCGGTACGCGGCGGGATCGATGTGGAGCCGGTGCTCGGGTCGCGCAGCTTCGATGTGATGTCCAGCATCGGACCGGCACCGCTTCAGGTGGGCGACATGCTTCCGGTCGGCGAGCACACATCCGAGTTCCCCGAACTCGACCAGGCACCGGTCGGCACCATCGAACCCGACATCCTCGAACTGCAGGTCGTGCCCGGCCCGCGCGACGACTGGTTCGTCGACCCCGACATTCTGGTCCGCACCAACTGGCTGGTGACCAACCGCAGCGACCGGGTCGGGATGCGCCTGGTCGGGATGCCCCTGGAATACCGCTGGCCCGATCGGCAGCTGCCCAGCGAGGGAGCCACCCGCGGCGCAATCCAGATCCCGCCCAACGGATTTCCGGTGATCCTGGGACCGGATCACCCGGTCACCGGTGGCTACCCGGTGATCGGTGTGGTGACCGATGAGGACATCGACAAGCTGGGTCAGACCCGGCCCGGGCAGACGGTCCGGCTGCACTGGTCGCATCCCCGCCGACCGCTCTGACCGGCGCGCCCGAATCAGTGGTAGAAACGCACTTGTGCACGGTCACAGCCAAGGACAGGGCGCGGTGCGGGAGGTTCACACCGCTCGACTGATCCACACCTCGGATCTCGATGCCGAGACCCGGGACGATGCGCGTCGGATGGTCGTCGAGGCCTTCATGGCAGACCCCGACGGTGCGTTCGACGATTCCGACTGGGAACACGCACTGGGCG
Organism: Mycobacterium sp.; assembly: GCA_051306235.1. Classification (GTDB taxonomy): domain Bacteria; phylum Actinomycetota; class Actinomycetes; order Mycobacteriales; family Mycobacteriaceae; genus Mycobacterium. The sequence goes on from JBPPMV010000008.1 coordinate 3,726, forward strand.
GTATGCACGCACTGATCGGGCATCGCGGTGCGATCATCGCGCACGGCGCGGTGGTGCAGCGCCGCGTGCTCTACCGCGGCACCGCCCTGCGTTGCGGGTACGTCGAGGCCGTGGCGGTGCGCGAGGACTGGCGCGGACAAGGACTGGCCACCGCCGTCATGGACGCCCTCGAGCAGGTGCTGCGCGGCGCCTATCAACTGGGTGCCCTGGGCTCCTCGGAAGCCGGGCTGGCGCTCTACCTGCCGCGCGGCTGGCAGCAGTGGACCGGACCGACGTCGGTGCTGGCCCCATCTGGCACAGTCCGCACCCCCGATGACGACGGCAGCGTCTACGTCCTGCCGATCAGCGTGGACCTGGACACCTCGGCCGATCTCGCCTGCGACTGGCGCGATGGTGACGTCTGGTAGGTCGGCACCTCACAGCTCACGGCCACCGGCAGTGAGCGGAAGTTCACTGCCGGGTTATCGCGAGCACCGATTGTGCAACATGTCCCTTCTAGCCTTTGACCTCATGCCCCACGCACACCTGCCCGGCGCGATCTCCCGTCGCTACGCTCGCCTGGACGCGACACCCGTGCGCAATCGCCAAGTAACACCGCAGAAACAAGCACTGAATACACAGGGGACATGACCGAACCTGATTGGGCGCCGCTCACCGGGTTCCGGGTCGCAGTGACCTCGGCCCGTCGATCCGAGGAGCTCAGCGCCCTGCTGACCCGACGCGGCGCCGCCGTGACCAGTGCGGCCGCCATCGCCATGGTGCCGCTGCCCGACGACGCCGAGCTACGGGGAAACACCGAGGCGCTGATCGCCACGCCGCCGGACATCGTGATCGCCACCACGGGTATCGGCCTGCGCGGCTGGATCGCCGCCGCCGACGGCTGGGGGCTGGCCCATGAACTGACCGCAGCGCTGAGCAAGGCCCGCATCGTCTCGCGGGGCCCCAAGGCTACCGGCGCGCTGCGTGCCGCCGGACTGCCCGAGGAGTGGTCACCGGAATCCGAATCCTCCCGCGAGCTGCTGCACTACCTGCTGGAGGGCGGCATCGTCGGGATGCGGGTCGCCGTCCAGCTGCACGGCACCAACGACGACTGGGACCCGTTCCCGGAGTTCCTGGACGAACTGCGCGCCGCCGGGGCGGACGTCGTGCCGATCCGGGTGTACCGCTGGAACCCGGCACCCCGCAACGGCCCGTTCGACCAACTGGTGCTCGGCATCGCCGAGCAGCGTTTCGACGCGGTCAGCTTCACCTCCGCACCTGCCGTCGCGGCGCTGCTGCTGCGCTCGCGCGACCTCGGTGTGGAACCGGAGGTACTCGACGCGCTGCGCACCAATGTGCACGCCATGTGCGTGGGGCCGATCACCGCCCGCCCGCTGGTACGTCTGGGTGTGCCGACATCGGCACCGGAGCGCATGCGCCTGGGCGCACTGGCCCGGCACATCACCGACGAGCTGCCGCTGCTGCAATCCCGCCGGATGCGGGTGGCCGGACATCTCCTGGAGATCCGCGGCACCTGCGTCATGGTCGACGAGGTGGTCAAGGAGCTGCCGCCGGCCGGGATGGCGACCATCCGGGCGCTGGCCCACCGCCCGGGCGCGGTAGTGTCCCGCTCCGACCTGCTGAGCGCGTTGCCGGGTAGCGGAACCGATACACACGCGGTGGAGACGGCCGTGCTGCGACTACGAACGGCGTTGGGCGACAAGAACATCGTCGCCACCATCGTCAAACGCGGATACCGGCTCGCCCTGGACGAATCCCCGGTGGGTGTGGTGTGAACCGCGCAGCCTCCGCCGTCCTGGTGGCACACGGCACCCGCAAACCCGGTGGGGTCAGCATGATCGGCGTGCTGGCCGAACGCGTCGCCGAGGTCCTCGACCGGGAGGTGCACGTCGCGTTCGTCGACGTGCTCGGCCCGAATCCCACGGAAGTGCTGGACGCCCTCCCCCAGGACCGGCCCGCAGTGCTGGTGCCGGCCTTCCTGGCCGGCGGCTACCACGTCCGGGTCGATGTACCCGCGCATGTCGCGGCGAGCACCCACCCGGACGTCACGGTGACACGACCGCTGGGACCATGCGCAGGCACGGTGCGGGTTCTTGCCGACCGGCTTTTCGAATCGGGATGGCGCCCAGGTGATTCCGTCATCCTCGCGGCTGCGGGAACCTCGGATCGCAGCGCGCAGTCCGACCTTCGGCAGACCGCGGCGATGCTCTCGGCGCTCACCGGCGACCGGGTCGAATTGGGTTACGCGGCGACCGGCGCCCCGACGGTGGCCGCGGCGGTCGAAGCCGCCCGGGTCCGCAGCGACCGGCGCATCCGGGGCGAGCGCAGCGACGGGGGGAAGATTGCGGTGGCGTCCTACCTGCTGGCCGACGGCCTCTTCCAGGACCGCCTGCGCACATCGGGCGCCGATATCGTCAGCGAGCCGCTGGGCGTGCATCCCGGCATGGTCCGGTTGATCGCCAGCCGGTTCCGACGCGCGCATTCTGTGCAACTGCCCAGCGCCGCATGACCTGAGCTGCCGATTGGGGTGCGAGGACACCCTCGTCTAAACTCGGCCGGATGGCTTCATTGGGGGGAGGTGAGCAGCTGCGTGCGCAGCTGCTCACGATATTGCAGGACACCGATGGGCCGTTGACGACCGCGGAACTGCGCGACCATCTGCACAGACAGTTCGCCTCACGCGTCGTCATCGAGACCGTATACCGGAACCTGACCGTGCTGCAGCGCAGGGGCGAGGTGGAACGCCGTCCCGGACCGGGCCGCGACGCCTACTGGGGAGCGACCGAGGCTACGCCGCGATCTGCACGTAGCCTTCCGGCGTGACGCGGGTCCGGTAGACCGGCAACGAGACAGCCGGATCATCCAGGCAGGCACCGTCATCCAGTGCGAAGGCCTGTTTCTTGATCGGTGACTGGACGCAGGCGCGGCCGGCTCGGTCCCCGACGATGCCGCGCGACATCACCGCGGCACCGGAGAACGGATCGATATTGCTCACCGCGTGCAGTGCACCGTCGTCGAGCCGGAACAGCGCGACCTGGGCATCGTCGGGCAAGAGCACCGCGACACCGCGGCACGGCAGCAGCCGGTCATACGAGCAGGCCGAGGTCCATTCCGAATCACTCTGCGCGTCAAGTTCTTTGCGGTCGTCGATCAGGGTCATGAGGTCTCCTGTACTGGACGTACCGTCGGCATTCCGATGGGCACCTTGCGGCCGAAGGACTCGGTGAATTCGATGGTCGGGTCCGCGACGTCGGGGGCGTTGACGAAGGAGACGAAACGCGACAGCTTCTCCGGGTCGTCCAGCACGCCTTTCCACTCGCAGGCGTATCCGCCGACGTGCCGTTCCACGGCCGCCTCGAATTCGCTTGCCAGTCCCAGTGAGTCATCGCAGACGACATCGCGCAGGTGATCGATCCCACCGTCGAGCGCGTCCAGCCATGGTGCGGTGCGCTGCAACCGGTCCGCGGTGCGGATGTAGAACATCAGGTAGCGGTCGATATAGCGGATCAGCGTCTCGTCGTCGAGATCGCCGGCCAGCAGCTGGGCGTGCTTGGGCGTCATGCCCCCGTTGCCCGCCACGTAGAGATTCCAGCCGGTCTCGGTGGCGATCACGCCGACGTCCTTGCCGCGCGCCTCGGCGCATTCGCGTGCGCAACCCGAGACGCCCATCTTGAGCTTGTGCGGTGAGCGCAGGCCCCGATAGCGCAGCTCGAGGTTGATGGCCATCTGCACCGAATCCTGTTGCCCATAGCGGCACCAGTCGCTGCCCACACAACTCTTCACGGTGCGCAGCGACTTACCGTACGCCTGGCCCGATTCCATCCCGCCCTCCACCAGACGGCGCCAGATCTCGGGCAGCTGGTCCACCCGGGCACCGAACATGTCGATGCGCTGACCGCCGGTGATCTTGGTGTACAGGTCGAAATCCCTTGCGATCTCCCCGATCAGGATCAACTGCGCCGGGGTGATGTCACCGCCGGGCACCCGCGGCACCACCGAATAGCTGCCGTTCTTCTGGATATTGGCCAGGAAGTGGTCATTGGAATCCTGCAGCGAGGCCTGCTCGCCGTCGAGCACATGCTCGGAACTGGTGGAGGCCAGGATCGAGGCGACGGTGGGTTTGCAGATATCGCAACCCTTTCCGGTGCCGAACTTCTCGATCAGACCGGAGAAGGTGCGGATCTCGGTGGCGCTGATGATCTCGAACATCTCAGCACGGGACTGGCTGAAGTGCTCGCACAACGATTTCGACTGTTCGACGCCCTCGGCTTCCAACAGCTGCTTGAGCAGCGGGACGCAGGACCCGCACGAGGTGCCGGCCAGAGTGCATTTCTTCAGACCCGGGACATCGGTGCAGCCGCCGCAGATCGCTTCCTTCAGGTCACCCTTGGTCACGTTGTTGCACGAGCAGATCTGCGCAATGTCCGGTAGCGCACCGACACCCAGCGCCGGAGCACTTCCGTCCTGGGCCGGGGCGATCAACGACAGCGGGTCACCGGGCAGCTCGCTGGCCACCATCGGGCGCAGCACACCGTAGGCCGACGCGTCGCCGACCAGGATGCCGCCGAGCAGCGTCTTGGCATCATCGGAGAGCACCAGCTTGGCGTAGGTCTGTTTGACCGGATCGTTGACGACGACGTCCAGGCAGTTGGGGGTGCGGCCCTGCGCATCGCCGAAGCT
>JBPPMV010000009.1:0-6427 GCA_051306235.1 Mycobacterium sp.
GGGGTGAGCACGAAGAACGTCAGACGTACCCCGATGCCGACCACGATGGCGGCCCCGGCTGCGGCGGCCCCGCCGCGTGACCAGTACAGCCCGAGGATCAACGGCACCACCAGGCTGGCCAGCAGCAGATCGAAGGACAGGGTCAGCAGGATGCCGGTCTGCGGGACGCGCAGTGCGACCACACCCGCCAGCACCGCCCTCGGCAGCGTCGCCCACCGGGTGGCGGTCAGCACCCGTGGTGTCATCACCGGTGCGCCCGCGTCGATACGCAGGATGTTGCGCACCAGCACCGCCGCGGTCGCCAGCAGGATGCCGCTGACCGTGGTGAGGGTGGCGGCGAGCAGACCCGAGATGACGATGATGGCCAGCCACACGGGAGCGTACTGGGCGAGCAGGGTGTAGAGGATCGGTCCGTCGGCGGCCGCGTCGCCGACGATGCTCACCGCGGCCAGCGCGACGAAGGACAGCGGGATGCACAGCATCAGGATGCCCGCCGCGGCGGCGAAGCAGGCCTTCTGCGCTCCGCCGGGGGTGCGCGCGGAGAACACCCGCTGCATGAGGTCGATGGCCACCAGGTTGCCCAGGCCGAGGGCGATGATGGTGGCCCAGTTGATGACCGCGCCGGATCCGCTGGAGGTGAGCTGCTCCAGATTTCCGATGCCCATACCCTCGGGTGCGCTGAAGCCGTGCGTGGTGCCCGTCCAGATCACCAGGGCCACAACGCCGATGATGTTGACGACCACACAGGTGACGCCGGTGTACACGCTGGCGAACATACCGCCGGTGATGGTGTAGAGCAGCGCCAACGGGATGGTGAGCAGGATCCCGTAGGCGTAGGAGACACCGACGAAACGTTCGAGCAGGAAGCCGATGGCCACCAGGTTGCCGGCCAGCAGGATGATGAAGCTGGCGATGGTCAGGTAGGACGAGGCGACCTCGGTGGCCCGGCCGAAACGGTCACGGAAATACTCCGGCAGCGTCACCACATCGGTGGTGCGCATGCGTTTGGCGAAGAACAGCCCCATCAGCAGCAGGCACAGGGCCAGTCCGATCGGCAGCGCGGCACCGGCCCAGAAGCCGAAAGCCGCTGACAGATCGGCATTGCCGATGGTGGCATTGGAGTCGACGGGTTGGGCGATGAGGACCGCGGCGACCAGGGCGGCGGGCAGGGCGCGCCCCGCGACCAGATAGTTCGAACAGTCGCCGCGCACCCGTCGCGCGGAGACCACACCGCTGACGGTGAGGATGAGCAGGAATATGGCAACGCCGGTGATGATCATGGCGGAACTCCAGGGGGAGAGGGACGGGAGGTTCGGCGTCATTGCCGGCGGGGAGGGGACAGCGGCCGCGTCGTTGCGGAGGAGATCAGTTGCTTATAAGAGCTTTTCGGCCGAACGTCGCCAACGGATGAGCGCCCTCGGGCAGGGTCACCTCCCCACGGGCGAGGCGCTGCTGCAGATAGCGGAAGCTCTGCGCGGTCTGCGCGAAGAGGTGTTCACCCGCCACCACCGGTGGTTTGGCGGGCGTGTCGTCATCGACGAACGCGGGCAGCGGAGCGACCTCGGTATCGTCGTCGACGTTGACGAACAACGGGAACGAGTAGCGCTCCTCGGCCACCTTGCGCACCCGGTGCGTCGTGGCCACGAACCGGCCGTTGGTCCAGATCTCCAGCAGATCACCGATGTTGAGCACAAAGGCCCCGTCGATGAGCGGTACGTCGACCCAGGTGCCTGCGGCGTTGAGCACTTCCAGGCCGGGGGCGGTCGGCCGCAGCAGGGTGAAGCACTCGTAATCGGTGTGCGCACCGATGCCCGGGCGGTCGGCGGCCGCCGGGTCGAAGGGGTAGTGGATGAGCCGCAGCTGCGACGGCGGCGCGGTGACATGGCGGTCGAAGCGATCGGCGGGCTCGTCGACCGCCACCGCGAATGCGCGCAGCAGGACCCGCGACAACGCGAATACCGCGTCATACCAGGCGGTCACGGCCGCCCGGAAACCGTCGAGCGCCGGCCACTGGTTGGGGCCGAGCAGCGGATGGCCGGCCAGATAGCGGGGGTCGTCGGCGGGCAGATCGATGGACAGGTCGAATGCCTCCTTGGCGTCGACCGTCCCGGCGGAGAAGATCTCCTCACCGGGTGGCACGTAGCCGCGGTGATTGGTGGAGTTGGCGATGTGCACCCGGTGCTTCTCGGCATCGGGTAGCGCGAAGAACGCCTTGGTGGCCGCCAGCAGGGCATCGAAGAGCGCCGGATCCACTCCGTGGCCGATGATCTGGGCGAAGCCCACCTGTTGGGCGGCCTCGCCCAGCGCGCGCACCGCGGCGGTGTATCCGGGCCCGGACTCGTCGAGCAGGCCCGAGATGTCCAGTACCGGGATATCGGTGAAATCGGTGGTCATCGGCAGTCCTAGAGGGCCAGTAGGTGATCGGAGCGGACGGGTACCACGGTCCAGCGACGCCGGGTGGTGTCACCGGCGGAGGTTCGTTCGGCGGCGGTGATCTCGCCGTCGCCGAGATCGGGTGCCAGATCGTCACCCACCCGGAAGGGCAGCGTGGATCGGGTGATCAGCCAGCGGCCACCCTCGACGGTGCCCAGCGAGATTTCCAGGTCCATCAGGGCGCGCGCCGACTGCAGATCGGCGCGGGCCACGGCATCGCGCAGCGTCGTACCCGGTGTCGGCGCGATACCGGCGGCCCGGCCGCGGACATAGCCGAACCGGTCACCGATCCGCAGCAGCATGCCGGCTCGGCCGGTGTCATCGTGCAGCGAAAGTTCGGTCACCTCGTTGGCTTTCGGTCCGGCCGCCCAGTCCTCGTGGTAGTCACGTCCGATACCGGTCTCGACCAGGATGTCGTCGACCAGATGCAGCAGGCCGCGGTCGGGCAGCGGGTCCGCGGGATGCAGATCCACCTCGCGCCACCAGGTCCACTCGTCACCGTCGACGTCGAGGTGTCCGGCGAAACCCTGTTGCGCGCACAACGCGAGCAGGTCATCGCGGGTCAGCGCGTCCAGCGATGTGCCGGTGACCGCCGGCATATCGGCCGGGGTCCGCAGATCGAGATAGAGCTCGCCGGCCTGCAGCCATTCGACCTCGGTGGTCTCGTCCACGTCCGTGCCGGGCACCACGATGGCCCGTCGGCGCCAGCTGCGATGGTTCAGATCGGGACGGGTGGCGGCGGTTCCGTGGTTGACGCGACGCAGATACCCAGGCCAGTCACCGTGATGGGTGATGTCCTGTCCGGCCTCCCAGGCTTCGGCGGTGCACCCGAACCCGATGACCTCGCTGCCGTCGGCGAGGGTGGCTTTGCCCAATGACATCGGGGCGGGTAACGCGGCCAGGAAGTCGCCGAGCATCGCGGTGCCGATCAGCCACAGCTCACCGTAGATGGCCGCCCCCGCCCCGGGTGCGACGCGGGCCAGGCCCGGTTTGGGTGGCGCGGTGTTCAGCCGGGCCAGCCGGTACTGCGGCGCTGTGGTGACCGCGCCGGACCATCGTGCACCCCGGTCGTCGAGCTGCCAGGCCAGCGGTTGGCCGCGCAGATGTGCACCCACAACCAGCAGGGTGGTGGTGTCCAGACCGGCGCGCGCGGGCCAGGGCGCGGCAGTGGTCGGGGACCCGGCCACCAGCCGCGCGATATCGAGGGCCAGGGCGTCGGCTCCAGCACGGGCCAGCACGCTGACCCCGAATTGTGCACCGTGGCTGTCGGTTCCGGACGGGACCGCGACAGCACACATGTCCATCAGGTTGCAGAAGTTGGTGTAGGTGCCCAGCGCAGAGTTGACCCCGACCGGATCGGCGGCCACCTCGGCCAGGGTGGGGTGGCTGGTGGTGGTGGGGACAAGCAGGGCGTGGCAGTCGCCGAGTTCGGCCATCGCCGCGATGGTCAGCTCGGCCAACCGCGCGCGGTCGGCCAACAGCGTGGTGGCAGGTACCGCACCGGCGGCGCTCACGATGGCCGCCACGGTGGGGTCCAGATCCGGCGCGTCCCGGTGTGCGTCGATGAAGGCGCCGACCGCCTCGTGGCGTTCGGCGACCAGCCCTCCGTCATAGAGCAACCGCGCCGCCTGCAGGAACAGATCCAGGTCGATCTCCACGAGTTCGATATCGTTGGCGGCCAGTCGGTCACCCGCGTCGCGAAAGGACTGCTGCCATTCCTCGGACAGCCCGGGCAATGTGCGGGGGACCGCGACACGGGTGGCCGGCGGGGCGGCCAACGGTGCGTCGGGCGGGAACGGCCGGGCGCCGCCGGCGATGACACCCATCGCGGTATCGGCGGTATCGAGGTCGCGGGCGAACACCGTGACGCAGTCATAGGACCGGCAGGCCGGCACCACGCCGTCGGTCGGGACCACCCCAAGGGTGGGTTTGATACCGATGATGCCCTGCAGCGCGGCGGGTACCCGGCCGGAGCCCGCGGTGTCGGTGCCCAGCGCGATATCGACGAGACCCAGGGCGACCGCCACGGCCGAACCCGAACTCGATCCACCCGAGATGTATTCGGGCCTTCGCGAATCCCGCACCGCACCGTACGGGCTCCGGGTGCCGACCAGTCCGGTGGCGAACTGGTCCAGGTTGGTGGCGCCGATGATCACCGCGCCGGCGGCACGCAGCCGGGCCACCACCGTGGCATCGGTCGCGGCGGGAGCCTCGGCGTAACTGGGGCAGCCCGCGGTGGTGGCGATACCGGCGATGTCGATGTTGTTCTTCACCGCGGCGACCATCCCCGCCAGCGGCAGTGGCTGATCCTGGTCGTCCACCGCTACGGCGTCGGCCAGTGCATCGGCCAACGGTCGCAACGTGATCCAGATCTCGGGCCGATCGACGGACTCGATGGCGGCATAGGCGTCGCGAACCCGATCGACTGAACTCGTCCGGGCGTTCATGCCTTTCCCCCCGTCCCGACGACCACCAGCGGTGTCCCCGGATCGACCAGGTGTCCCGCCGATACCAGGATCTGGGTCACCACACCGTCGGCGGGTGCCCGCAACACGGTCTCCATCTTCATCGCCTCCAGTGCGAGCAGCGGCTGGCCGGTCACCACCTGTTCGCCGATCGCGACATCGACCTTCCACACGCTCGAGGAGAACGGTGCGTCGACGCGTTGATCGCCGTCGCCGAGCACGAGATCTTCCACTGGAGCAATGGCATTGGTGGCGGCCTGCTCGGCGCGGTCGAACTCGCCGGCCCGTTCCCACGCGTTGCGCTCGGCACCGAAGGCGGTGGCCTGCTGCGCCCGGAACGCGGCGATATCGTCGGCGTTGTCGGCCAGGAACCGGTCGTGCTCGGCCAGTGCGAACGTACCGTCGGTGATATCGACGGTGCCCCGGCCGGCGGCCATATCTGCGCGCAGTTCCAGCAGTTCCTCCGCCGAGACCGGGTACCAGGAGATGCGATCGAAGAACCTGAGCAGCCACGGACTGCCGGGTTCGAATGGGGCGGTGTGCCGGTAGCGGCTCCACACCTGGGTGGTGCGGCCGACGAACTGATAACCGCCGGGGCCTTCCATACCGTAGATGCACAGATACGCGCCGCCGATGCCGACCGAGTTCTCGGCGGTCCAGGTGCGCGCCGGGTTGTACTTCGTGGTGACCAGCCGGTGCCGGGGATCCAGCGGGGTCGCCACCGGTGCGCCCAGGTACACGTCGCCGAGGCCAAGGGTGAGGTATTCGGCGGCGAACACCGTGTCATACACATCGGCCTGGCCGGCCAAACCGTTGATGCGCCGGATGAATTCGATATTGGACGGGCACCACGGTGCGTCATCGCGCACACCCGAGGTGTACCGGGCGATGGCCTCGCGGGTGGCGGGGTCATCCCAGCTCAGCGGGAGCCGCACCTGCCGGCTCGGCACGACCAGTTCGGAGGACGCGGGCAGATCGTCCTCGATCTCGGCCAGCAACCCGAGCAGATGGGGGATCGACAGCACATCAGGGTCGACGTGCACCTGCAGGGAACGGATACCGGGGGTCAGGTCGAGAATGCCGGTGGCGCTGTCGGTCAACCGGGTGTGCAGGGCGTGCACCCGGGCGCGCAGCGCGAGATCCAGGACGATATCTCCGTATTCGACGAGCACGTTGTCATCACCGCTGCGGCGGTAGGTGACCGCTGGCGCACCATCGACCCCGTCGCGGCGAGCCAATACCCCGTCATCGCCGTCGCCGCCACGCGGTGGCGCGGCTACCCGGCGGACGCCCAGTTCGGTGCGCGACGGTGCCTCGGCCGCTCGTACCGGCACGAACCGCACGGTGTCACCGGGGCGCAACTGGCCCAGCTTCCAGCGCTGCGCCGATACCACGGTGACCGGGCAGACGAATCCACCGAGGCTCGGGCCGTCGGGGCCGAGCAGAATCGGGGTGTCACCGGTGAAGTCCAGGGCGCCGACGGAATAGGCGTTGTCGTGGATGTTCGACGGGTGCAGACCGGCCTCGCC
>JBPPMV010000010.1:0-3249 GCA_051306235.1 Mycobacterium sp.
GCCGTGGTGCTGGTGCGGGCGGTGGGCTGGCAGCTCAGCCGGCTCACCCTGCATCCCCGCGTGGAATCACTGGACCGCCGGCTCGGCGAACGCGGCTGGGTGACGGTGCTGTCGATGCGGATGATCCCGGCCGTGCCGTTCGCGGTGCTCAACTACGCGGCGGGCGCCTCGGCGGTGCGGTTGTTGCCCTACGCACTGGCCACCTTCGCCGGGGTGATCCCCGGAACCGCGGCGGTGGTGATCCTGGGCGATGCCCTCACCGGCAACATCAGCCCGTTGCTGTTCCTCGTCTCGGCCACCACCGCGAGTGTGGGCCTGGCCGGATTGATCTACGAGATCCGGGTGCACCGTCGCTCAGATGGTCAGGAGCACAAGCGAACCGCCGGCGAGGAACCCGCGGTCAACGGCTGAGATCACGCAGCCTGTTCGACGGCCCGTTCCACGACGCGCAACTCGACGGGCCTGCGGACCGTGGCGGCACGCGGCACATGCAGCGCGACCATCGAACCGGAGCGCACCACGCCCAGCGGGCCGGACCCGGCGAAGCGTGAGATACCCGCCACATGGATGGCCCAGCCGGCCTTGGCCTGGCGGTAACCGATGCGCATACCGAGCGCGCAGATGATGAGCAGACCGCCGACACCGGGCAGCGCCACGGCCGCCAGCGTCGCGATCGAGAGCGGCACCAGCAGGGTGCTGACCGCACGATCGAGGAACGATTCGGGCGCACCCGAGGCGGTCAGACCGCTCATACCCAACGGAGCCTCGGTGATCGGCGAGGACAGCCGCTCGATGTTCACCGGTGTGACCGCCGGCAGCACCGGGGCCGCAGGCGCGGTCGCGGGGACGACGCCGGACCCGAGGGCGGTGACGGGCGTCTGCTGCAGAGTCAGGCCGGGCAGATCGAGCGGACCGGCCAACAGTTCGGTCCGCGCCTCCGGGGCGACACCGATGGTCGTGACCGGCTGCGCATGGACACCCATCAACGTGCCGAGTTCGTTGGGTAGCGCCACGATGGCGTGGACGGAGTCACCCACCGAGGTGAGCATGAACTCGATGGTCGTGATGACATCGGCGACCGGTGTGGTCGACGTCGGCAATCCGATCAGCAGGGCGGGAACCGCCGCCACCGTCTGATGGGTCGAGGTGAGCACCGAGGCAACGGTGTTACCCAGGGTGTGCGCCACGGCAGGCAGTTGGCTGAACGGTATCGGCGCCTTGACCGTCGCAGGTTTCGGCACGCTGACCGCGGGTGTGGGTTTGGCCGGTTGCGAGCCCGTGCTGTTCGAGCTCGTGGTGTTCGAACTCGTGTTGCCGGTGAGCGGGATGACGGGACCGTTCTGCGTCGGCACCGGCGTCGCGCCGGTCTCGCTCGGATCGCTGCCCAGGAACTCCGATACCGGGGGTGTCAGTTCGGAGATGTCGTCGCTGCCCGCGGACCCCGATCCGAAGGTGCCGGTGCCGATCTGCGGCCGCTTCGCCGTGATCGGTCCCAGTGCGGCACGGATACCTCCGACCGATTCGCGCACCGATGTGCGTAGATCGAATCGCGGCCGGGTTGATGTCGTGCCAGTCGATGTCGTGGCGCCGGCGGGGCTCGAATTCAGGCCGCCGGAGCTCTCGGCGCCCTGGCTGGACGGACTGGAGGAACCGCTGTCGGTATCGGTGTCGGCCACCGCAACGGCGGCCGAGCTTCCGATCAGCAGCATCGTCGACAGAACGCTCGCACCCATCGCGCAGCGCACGCACGCCCTCGTCATAGCGCCCCTGTCAATCGCGGCCCGGTCCTGACACGGCGATTCCGTCCCACTACCGGCAAAGGACCGATAGGTGGTCAGCAAATCACCAATACGCCATTAGACCATGGGTTTAGTCCTACCGGCAGGAAAAATGTTCGACCGCGTCAATCATCAGGAAAATCTCAGATACCGATCACGCAATCACCGGATGTATCGGCTCAGGGGCCGCCGTCGTTACGGCGCGCGGTGCGAACTCGGTCCGCCGTCCGGCATCGGTGAACCGCCCAGCGCCGGTGGCTCAGCCGGGGCGGCGCCGAGCGGCGGGAGCGTCTTGCGGGCTTCGGCCTCGGCGCGCGCGACGGCCCGCGCGATCTCCGGGTCGGTCTCGGTGTTGAACCAGCCGGCGACATCGTCGGAATCGTCTTCCGGCTTGGGCAGGTTCTCCTCCACCGGTGAGGGGGTGTAGCGGAAGACACCGTCGGTACCGGGCGCACCCAGCATCCTGGTGAACCCCTCCAGGGCGGAACCGAAATCGCTGGGCACCAACCACACCTTGTTGGCCTCGCCCTTGGCCATTTCCGGCAGCGTCTGCAGGTACTGGTAGGCCAGCATCTCCGGGGTCGGCCTGCCCGCCTTGATCGCCGCGAAGGTCTTCTCGATGGCCTTCGCCTCACCCTGGGCCTTCAGGTACTGGGCGGCACGTTCACCCTGAGCCCGCAGCATCCGGGACTGTCGCTCGGCCTCGGCAGTCAAGATGGCGGCCTGCTTGGCGCCCTCCGCCGACAGGATCTGGGCCTGCTTCTGGCCCTCGGCCTGCTTGATGGAGGACTCCCGGACACCCTCGGCCGTCAGGATCATGGCGCGCTTGTCGCGGTCGGCCTTCATCTGCTTTTCCATCGACTCCTGGATCGACGGCGGCGGGTCGATACTGCGCAGTTCTACGCGGGCGACCCGCAGCCCCCAGCGGCCGGTCGCGTCATCGAGCACACCGCGCAACTGCCCGTTGATCGAATCGCGGGACGTCAGCGTCTGCTCCAGGGTCATGCCGCCGACCACATTGCGCAGGGTGGTGGTGGTCAGCTGCTCGACACCGACGATGTAGTTGCTGATCTGATATACCGCCTTGGCCGGGTCGGTCACCTGGAAGTAGACGACGGTGTCGATGCTCAACGTCAGGTTGTCCTCGGTGATCACCGGTTGCGGCGGGAAGGACACCACCCGTTCGCGCAGATCGACGCGGGCGCGGATCCGATCGACGAATGGCACGAGCAGCGTCAGCTGCCCACTCACCGTCCGGCTGTAGCGGCCCAGCCGCTCGATAACCGCGGCTTCGGCCTGCGGGATGAGCGCCACCGATTTGGCGACCACCACGACGGCGAAAAGCACAAGGACGACGAACAGAACGAGGCCGACGATGGCACCATCCATGACAATTCCCTCCCACATCCAGTCTGACTGCTCGGTGGCTCAGATGCCTCGGTAGACCACCGCCGTGGCCCCGTCGATGTGC
>JBPPMV010000011.1:0-19996 GCA_051306235.1 Mycobacterium sp.
GGACCGTCCTACCGCCAACGCGACCGCGGCCGGCTTGACCCAAACCACACCGACGAGCATCCTCAATAACGCGCCACGGTGGTCCCATCCCCCTGGCAATCAGGTGGCCCCATCACCCTGGCAAGCGACACTCCTATCGAGCGTCTTATCCTCATGCTGCTAGCGAACCGCGCAGACCAGAGCCTCTCCTGCTACCCGTCCCTAGGTACGCTCGTATCGGAATCTTGTGCTGCGCGAAGCACGGTCCTAAAGGCGCTCAACAAGCTGGAAGGGGCCGGGCTCGTTGTGCGAGTTGCTCAGTACCACAAATCCGGAGCCAGACGCCCAAGTCATTACCTCCTCAAAGTTCCCGATGCGACGCACTCGCGCCCCAGTCCTGATGTCGGACTCCCTCAGTCCGCCAACGCGACCGGGACCGTCCAATCTCCAGACCGAGACGGTTTACCTCCCGGACCGCCGGAGGTCCAATTCGCGGACCCCTTGAACCCTTCAATAGAACCACCACCCGAACCATCATCGGCCTCCGTGCTGGAGTCTCTTCCCACGCCGTGGCGAATTAGCAGGAGAGAAGCGAGAAGACTGTCACCGGCAATCGAGGAGGCTTTCGCGGCGGGCTGGACATCGCAAACGTTGTTGGCCCACCTTTCATCCCGGCCTGAGGGAGTCCGTAATCCCGCTGCCGTTCTTGCGTCGCGGCTATCAGAGCTGCCAACCCCACCGACCTTCTCCGTCCGGCGAAAGAGGCCGTGGTGCGGCGAGTGCGAAGACCCCTTGTCGCGCACGATCACAGTCACACAGGCGGACGGCACAGAAGCAGCAGAGTTCTGCCCGCGATGCAGCCCTCAGAAGCTGTCAGTGTCGAGAGACAATTCAACGACGGCTGTGGGGAGGTGAAATCAAATGGAGTCAAACGTATTTGATCATCTTCCGCTGCTCCTCGCGGTCCCGCGCGCAGCCAGCATTCTGGGAATTAGCCGCGCTGCTGCTTACCGACTCGCTGCATCTGGCGAGCTTCCTGTGCGCAGGCTGGGAGGACGCGTCTACATCGTCACTGCAGAACTGCGTGAGTTGATCACCTCGTGAAGGGAGCCGTCTATCAGCGTGGGCGGACATGGACATACCGTTTCCGGGCGCCTGAAAGAGATGCTTCTACCGGCGAATATCCCACGATCTCGAAGGGCGGATTTCCGACTGAGAAGGAGGCATGGAAAGCGTGTCGCGATGCAATGCGGGAAGCGGATCAGGGTCGCGTGGTGCGACCCTCTACCCGCACGGTTGCTCAATTCTTCGCGGAATGGTTCGTCGCCGTTGAGGCATCAATGGACGCCACAACGTGGCAGAACTGGAAGGACTACGCCAAGAGCTATGTTTTGCCGCACATCGGGGCGCAGAAGCTCCAGCAGCTCGACGAGCCACAGCTGCTGAAGCTGTACGCCAAGCTCCTTGCCGAAGGTCGGGTCAAGCAAGACCGAAACTACGAGATGTATCGCTATTGGCTCAGCCATATGGTCGACGGAGAGTCGCCGGCGCCACGCGAAGTCGCTAACGCCTGTGGCACAACGATTCACGCCGCTCGTGCCGCGGTCCGTCGGTACAAAGCAGGAATCGTACCGGGAAGGGTGAATCCCGGACTGGCACCGAAGACTGTTCGAAACATTCACGCCATGATCCACCGAGCGTTGGTTGATGCCGTCGCGTGGAAGTACAAGGCCCACAATCCAGCAGCGAACGTGAGGCCGCCGAAACGTTCCCGGGCTCGGCGCACCGTGTGGAACCCGGAGCAGATACAGAAGTTTCTGCGGGCGGTCAGTCACGATCGATTCGCCGCGCTCTTTCTTCTAGAACTCACCACCGGAATACGTCGTGGGCAGATCTGTGGCCTCAGATGGCACGACGTCGACCTGGACGCTCGCGAGATCACGGTGCACGACAATCGAGTGGTCGTTGGCGGGCACGCGCGAGATAAGGCCGGCGGCAAGACGCACAACGCAGATCAAACCATCGCGATTGACCGAACTACCGCTGCGGCACTGGAGAAGTGGCGAGAACTTCAGAATGAAGAGCGAGCATTCTTCGGGACGGATTATCACCCCGGGAACTACGTCTTCACGTTCCAGGACGGTCGACCACCGCACCCCGACTCCATCCGCCAACGGTTCGACCGCTTGGCGGCGGCCGCCAGCCTCGAAAGAATCACCTTCCACGATCTTCGACACTCGTACGCGACTGCTGCTCTGAAGGCTGGCGTCAACCCAAAAATCGTGAGCGAACGCATCGGACACGCGGACGTCGGGTTCTTCCTACAGACCTACGCCCACGTGCTGAAGAACGATGACCGCGAAGCCGCCGAGCAGGCGGCGGCGTTCCTGATCGGGGACGGCTTCGGATAGCCGTTCGATTCTGGTTGCGCTTCGGACGTACAGCTCAGCCCGGCGACCGCGTTAGCCTGTACGAGTTGAGGGTTCGCCCAGAACAATCCAGTAGTGACTGAGATCAATGGAGACGTCCGCGTTCCGCACATAGTGGGATATATGGCGTGACCCATATGGCGTAGAAAGCTGGGCTGCTGCTAGCTGGTGGCTGCTCCCCATCATCGGATGGGCTTCCACGTATCCGTTCACCGACCCGAGCAGCCCATCAGGGGTCGCCTGCTGAATGTACCCGACCATCATTCCTTGCTGTTCATTCGCGCCATAGGACGAGCTGACGAACCGTTCAATCCCTTTGTGGACGTAGTGATGACACCAGGGTCCCGAGATAACCAAACGCTTGCACTCCACGTGGATCCCTGTTTGTCCGATGGTGATGCATAGATCTGGACGCCGGGTTTTGACTACCGACTCTTCTCCGGCCAGCATCGCGGGGGTGAGGTTGAGGTACTCAAGCTCGACGTTCAGGTATACGAACTGTGGGCTGTCTCGGTTCGCGAACTTGAGCCACTTATAAAGCTGAGCGGTACAATTCGCTTCCTCCTGGTCGAAGGTGTGCCAGTCCTGATTTGCCCAGCTATCCAGGGCGGCGAGCATCAGGTCTTCGATTATTTCGGGAAATCTCCGTTCAGCAAGCTGTTGAAGCGACTTTGACACCCTTCCTTGTACGCGACTGAGCGCTCTCTCAAGCATCGACATCCTGGAGATCTGCAACTTGCCCGGTCAGCAGCGCACTGAAGACATTGGCGGCCTCATCACGCGCGGTGCTGATCATCCAGCAGCTCAACCTATCTGGCTTGATCAGGTGGACGGAGGTACCGTCTAATACGATCGCTTCGGGCTCAATAATGGTCACGGGCGAAACTCCCGCGATTTCTTGGCTCGCGTCTTCGGACACGAGCTGGGCGATAGAGAAATGTGGTTCCGCGTCTTCAGGCGTCGCACCGCCGCCTCGTTGCCGACACGAAATCATCGCGAGGCCGTGTGCTCTTTGGGCGATCCAGACTCTCCAAAGCCCAACGTCTAGCTCATTGAGATGAGCCTGGAGTGCAGCGGCGTAACTACGAAGGTGAGCGTCGGTTGGCGCGGCGTATGCCGGAGAAGTCCAACCGAATCGAAGTTCAGACCAACGGATTGTTAGGGAGTCCCTGATCACTTGCCGTTCGATAGGAGTCAGGTTGAATGCTTCCTCCACGATCGAATTCAGCTTCGGACGCCACGATTCCTCAGACTCGCCGCCCGCCGCTGCGTCTACGACGGCGGCGATGCTATTGATCACGGCTTCGCTCAATGATGGGAGCGGAAGACTCATCCACTCGCGGTGGTGTAACTGTTCACGTTCGACCCCCCATGAGCTCGCAGTCATCAGGAACCAATACCTCGCAACTGACGAATTCAAAATCCCCGAGATTGCCCGCAACTGACCGTCCCAAGAACTTTCCGAGGCGATGGCAGAGAGCCCGTCCGTAAACGTCACGTCGTACGGGACGAAGGAGGCCTCCGGAAAGTCTCTAAATCCTTTCCGCATCAGGACGTGGGGGGCCAGGTAGATTGCAAGCCTTCTGGGGCGGTGCATCACCGGCTGCTCGACTGGTGCTAGCAGCTGTTTCGGGAGCCGCATGGCTTCGAGCTGATCGGTTGGTAGGAAAGGATAATTAGCGAGATGTGCAGCGTCGTTCTCGTCCCCATTCTTAAATGACTGAAAACCCGGGCCGTCGCTCCAGCCGTTCTTGTCTGCCGTTGCCCGCAATGACATGAAGCTCTCGCGGAGGTGACGGACGAGCGCAACATCTGCCGGCCCGCCCCAAAGCAGCGGCTTCCAGATCGAAGGGTCTGACTGCGTAGCCGATCGCGGAATGCGCCGTATGTTCTGATGCGGAATCGCGACGGCGTCGGCGATTTGGGCAATCGGAGTTCGTCGAGGTGAGACATGTAAGACGGCTTCAGACTGAACGTCTCCGTACCCAAAGATGGCGATAGCTGCAGGACTCGATGCCGCACCGAACAGCTCTCGACGCAAGGGAGAGAGGTCGATAATCGTTCGAACGTCAAGTTCGGAGAAGAACCGGAGCCGGAACCGGTCGGCGGCCGTTCCACGGTTGTGAAGGATGGTCTTCGACGGGAGTACGAATCCGACGAGCCCCGCGTCGTTGAGCATCTCGACAGCACCCCAAACGAACGCGACCGCGATCTGCCGGTCAGGGACAGTGCGTTCACGGTCCTGAAGGAATTGGGACGCAGCGGTCGTTAGTTGACTCTGCCACGGTGGATTGCCTGCGATTACATCAAACTTTCTCGAAGACAACACATTTGACTCAAAAAAGTCTGAAACTACTAGATTGCTGCCGATGAGATTCGGAAGTCGGGCGGTTAACCAAGCTGTCCGAGGATCAACGTGCTCTAGGAGAGCAAGATACAGCCCGAATGCAGCCACGCCAATCGCATCAGCGTTCCTATCGATGCCGAATACAGACTCAACTAACAATTGAGAAAGCTCGTCGAACGTTGGGGTGTCTTCGCGACCAATTGTTCGCTGATGCACGATCCGGCGAAAAGCCTCCGTTAGGAAGATTCCGGAACCGCATGCGGGATCGAGAATGCTGCGAGTGGCGCCAGACCACCAGGCCGGCGATAGCAGTTCGTCCAATACGAGGTCGACTAGATGCCTAGGTGTGTAGTAGGCCGCATCCCGTCTCTGGTTTGTTGAAAGTAGTTGCTCGTAGATTGAACTGATCAACTCCGGAGGAATGATCGCAAAGTCATACGGCCACAGCGACTGCTGCCCGGACGCGAGGTCTGCGGCCCGAAAAAAGTCACTCAGCTCGTTCAACGCGTCTTGCGTTGCAGGTTGCGAAATCGCTTCCCGCCGAAACACATCTCCGTTGAAGTGATCGGACATTGCGTCGAAAAATGAGCTTACGGCCTGCCAGCCTTGGTCAAGCGCTGATACAAACGATGCAGGCTGGTTGAGTTCAAGTAGATCCTCGGTTCGGAGAATCCCGCGGTCTTCCAAGTATCGGATGAAGATAGAACGTCCAAGAAGCGGCTCGATGTCCGTCTCAGGGACCTTGGCTCTTAGGAGCCGCGCTCTGAGTTCGCGAAGGTTGCGAAGCAGAGACTGGTCAACTCGATTGCGCTTGTCGAGCCGGCGCTCGTGACGTTGAGTGAGGCGGCCGGACTCAACACTGAATCGCGTGAAGTCTGCAAGGACCTGGCCTAAATCCTGGCCGCCTGAAGCGTGCCCGAGAAGCGCAGCATCTGGATCTTGGTCTGTTCCTGCCATGTTGCAACTCAGGGCCAGAACGTCGGACTCGGTTGTGACGATCAGCACCGGGACGCGACCGTAGTTCCATAGGCGCCGCTGCGTTTGCAAGGCATCGCCTCGCGACTCCGCGGCCGCGAAGGCCACCACCGGCACTGCGCCCTTAAAGTAGACCGCATCAACGCCGCACTTCTGGCGAAGGTCGCTCCAAATGAAGCCTCGCGTACTTGTTGCCACCGCGCTGCCGTCGACGTAGCCACTCGAGTCGCGATACTCGAGCGCTGCGACGACATTCTGCAAGAGTTCTTGGCTGGTCATTGTGCCGATCTCGTGGTGTTTCGGTTGACCTCAGGCTAGTGGAGCCGCCCGACAACACCGTGCAAGCGGGACGAATATTAGTCGCGGCTTTTACCGCTAGGGGGTCAGCGGACCGCTGCACAAGCACCCGAGGCTGACCAGAGATCGGAAACGTTCGAGTAACCGAGGGCCGTGTGCTGCTACGCGATGCGACCGCCGCTTAATCCACCCAGTTAGTTTAGTATGGCTAACGTTCACAAATCCGTTCACAACCCCAATAAAAACGGCCCCCGGAGAGAACTCCGAGGGCCGTTTTACCTAGTAGCGGGGACAGGATTCGAACCTGCGACCTCTGGGTTATGAGCCCAGCGAGCTACCGAGCTGCTCCACCCCGCGTCGGTAAACACAAGATTACCCATGGGGATGCAGACCACCAAATCGGGTGGTCAGCGGCCTTTTTCGGCCGAGAAGCGCACCACCTGACCGGTGTTGAGCACCCCAGCGGGGTCATATCGGTCCGCCAAAGCCGCCAATCGGTGCCGGGTGTCCACGTCATAGGCCCGCTCCGTCCGCGCCGCATCCGTGGCCGGGGCGAAATTGGGTAGCACACCGCCGGTCGACCACGGCTGCAGTGCGCGCACCAGCGCGCCCGCCTGCGCGGGCACCAGCGCCGCGGCAGGACCCATCGGCACGCCGATGACCGTGACGGCGTAGGCGGCCTGACGATGGCAGAATGCGCTGCGGTGCGGCGCCTGACGCGCCATTGCCCCGCCGAGTAGCCGCACCTCGACGATGGTCTGCACCGAGGCCGAACCCGGCCCCGCGGCGGCGAGCAGAATATCGGTTGCCTCGGTATCGAACTCACGCAGCAGCACCTGGGCCTCATGCGCCGGCATCGGATCGGCCGGATCGGCGTGCACCGACCCGATCGCCGAATATGGCAGCACCCCAACGGTATCCAACACAGCCGGCGCCGCTTCCCGGATCGGTGCCAAAAGCGCTGCGGCCTCGGCGAACTCCTCCAGTGCGGTATAGCGCACCGCGACGGTCAGCCGCCCGGCCAGCTGCTCGGGCACCCCGGGAAGCGGGGGCAACTGCTGCAAGGCGAGGGAGGTGTTGATGTTCTCCGGCAGCGCGGTACTCCACTGCTGCCAGGTGCGCAGCACCGCGGCGGCATCGGCGCCGTCGAAATACAAGGCCCCGCCGTAGAACTCAGAAATCGGGAGCAAGTCGATCTCGACAGCGGTGACGATGCCGAGGGTGGCCTTGCCGCCGCGCAGTCCCCAGTACAGCTCGGCGTGGTCCTGTGGCGTCACATGCAGAAACTCCCCCGCACCGTCACCAGATCGAAGGAGCGCACATGGTCCGACGACACCCCCACACTGCGCACCAGCGGACCCACCCCGGCTCCGGTGAGGAATCCGACGACGCCCACCGTGGGTGACGATCCGCACAGTGGTGCGAGCCCATGTGGTGTTGCAGCATCGAGCACGTGCTGCCAGCGCGCGCCCGCACCGACCCGGGCGGTCCGTTCCTGAAGGTCCACGACGCAGTCGGTCATTGCGCTCGTTTGCACCAGGATGGCGTCTGCACCCACCAGGACGGCGCCGTGCCCGGTGGCCTGCACGGTGACGCGCAGGCCGTGCTGGGCGGCGAACCGGACGGCCTCGGGCGACGTGGTGCGGTGAGGTGGCGAACACCACGGCGGCCGGCTGGACGGCGACGGCGACGTTCCACGGGGTGCAGCGTTCATAGCCGGGCTCGCCGGGCAGCGCCACCAGAGCGCTGACATGGTCGGGCAGGGTCGCCACCACGCTGATGTCGACAGATTCGGCCAGGGGCATTCGAGGGTCCTTTCGGGCAGGGCTGTTCTCAACGCCCCCAGGCTCCCCCGGCCCACTTGGGATCTTCTTGGAGCCGACCGCAAGTCAGGTCCGCAACGCGAAAGTGCGGCCCCATACGCACGCGCTCGGCGCATTGCGTATGAAACCGCACTTTCGGCGGAAAGGGTTTGCTACCTGGCCTCGCGGTATTGATTCATCGCATCGTCCAGCCGCTGCAGTGCAGCACCGAACTCGGCGAAGTCACCACCCGACTGAGCCTGCTGCATACCGTCCAGCGCCGCGTTGACCTCTTGCAAGGCAGCCGCTTTCGCACCGGAGAGCTGCACCGGACCACCGGGCGGCACCGCTGCGGCAGGCGGCGGCGTCGCCGTCGGGACGCTGCCCTGCTGCGGCGGCGTGGCCTGCGGGTTGCCCTGCGGATTGGCCGCAGGCTGCGCCGGCGGGCGCGCTGCCGGCTGTCCGTCGGCCGGTGCCGGACCCGTTGCGGTGGCCCCCGCACCCGCGCCGAAGATCTCGTCGAGGGCGTCGCTGACCGTCGGGCCGTAACCGACCGTGTCGTTGTACATCATCGCCACCCGGATGAGGCGCGGATAGGTCGACGCGGCATCGCCGGCGCCCGGCGAGGCGTAGATCGGCGCGACATAGAGCAGTCCGCCATTGCCGATCGGCAGGGTCAGCAGGTTGCCCCAGCGGATGCGGTTCTGCCCGTCGCGCCCGATCTGGCCCAACTCCGTGGAGACCGCGGTGTCGGTACTGATGGCGTTGAAGGCCAGCTTGGGACCGTTGACCTGACCCGGGATCGTCAACACCGTGAGCTTGCCGTACGTATCGGGGTCGGAACTGGCGCTGATATAGGCCGCCAGGAAGTCACGGCGAATCCAGTTCATCGCACTGGTCAGCTGGAACGACGCCTGATTGTTCTGCTGCGCCAGGTCCTTGGCGACGATGTAGTACGGCGGCTGGAAACTGCTGGCCGTCGGGTTGGGATCCAGTGGCACATCCCAGAAGTCGGCGTTGGTGAAGAACTTCACCGGGTCGTCGACGTGGTACTTCGCCAGCAGCGCGCGCTGCACCTTGAACAGATCCTCCGGGTAGCGCAGATGCTCCTGCAGGTCCTCGGAGATATCTGCTTTGGGCTTCACCGTGCCGGGGAAGACCGACATCCACGCCTTGAGCACCGGGTCGGCCTCGTCCTGCGCGTACAGCGTCACCGTGCCGTCGTAGGCATCGACGGTGGCCTTCACCGAGTTACGGATATAGGACACCTGCTTGTCCGGCAGCAGCCGGTTGACGGCGACTTCGTTGGAGTCGATGGTGGCGTTCGACAGCGTGGTCAACTCCGAGTATGGGTAGTTGTCCAGCGTGGTGTAGCCGTCGACGATCCACACCATGCGCTTGTTGACGATCGCCGGGTACATCCCGTTGTCGGCGGTCAGCCACGGCGCCACCGCCTCGACCCGCTCAGCCGGATCACGGTTGAACAGGATCTTGCTGTTCTCACCGATGACGTTGGACAGCAGGAAGTTCCGCTCGGCGAACTTGGCCGCGAACACCGTCCGCGCCAGGAAGTTCCCGACCGGCACGCCGCCGGACCCCTGATAGGTGTAGTTCTTGGTCTCGGTGTTGGTCTCGTAGTCGTACTCGCGGTCGACATCGCCGTTCTTGCCGACGATCGCGTAATCCTCGGGCGCGCTGGCGATCACCGGACCGAAGTAGATTCGCGGCTGATCCAGCGGGGCGGGCCCCGGCGAGACGACACTCCCGTTGGCGCCGACCACGCTGGCCAGGAATTCCGGATAGCCACCGTTCTGATTGGGGTCGTTGGCGATCCCACGCACGGTATTGGCCGGCGAAGCGACGAACCCGTTGCCGTGGGTGTAGACGGTGTGCCGGTTGATCCAGTCGCGCTGGTTGTCGATCAACCGATCCGGGTTGAGCTCGCGGGCGGCTACGACGTAATCGCGGATCTGGCCGTCCGGGCCGGTGTAACGGTCCATCGCCAGCTGCTCGGGGAAGTTGAAGAAGTTCTTGCCCTGCTGGAACTGGGTGAACGCCGGACTGACGATCGACGGATCGAGCAACCGGATGTTCGACGTGGTGGCCCGATCGGCCGACACCTGCTGTGCCGTCGTCTGGGCATCACCGCTGTAGTCGCGGTAAGTCACCGTCTCATCGGTGAGTCCATAGGCGTCTCGGGTCGCGGTGATACTTCGACTGATGTATTCGCTTTCCTTCTGCGCCGCGTTGGGCTTGACGCTGAACTGCTCGACGATCAGCGGCCAGCCCGCACCCACCACGAGTGAGGACAGCAGCAACAGCACCAGCCCGATCGCCGGGATGCGCAGATCGCGCAGCACCAGCGCGGAGAACACCGCGACCGCGCAGATCACCGCGATCGCCAGCAGGATCAGTTTGGCCGGGAGCACCGCGTTGATATCGGTGTAACCGGCGCCGGTGAACGGCTTGCCTCCGCGGGTGTTGCTCAGCAGCTCATAACGATCCAACCAGTAGGCCGCGGCCTTGAGCAGCACCAGGGTGCCGGCGAGCGCGATCAGCTGGATACGGGCGGCACGGCTCAGCGCGCCGGAGCGTCCGGACAGCCGGATACCACCGAACAGGTAGTGGCCCAACAGGTTCGCCACGAACGCCAGGAACACGGCGACGAACAGGTAGGTCAGCACCAGCCGGTAGAACGGCAGGTCGAACGCGTAGAACCCGAGATCGATGCCGAACTGCGGATCGGTGATCCCGAACTCGCCGCCGTGCAGGAACAGCTGCACCTGCGGCCAGTAGCTCTGCGCCACGATGCCGGACAGCAGTCCGATGAAGACCGGGATGCCGATACCGAACAACCGCAACCGGCTCATCACGGTGGTGCGGTAGCGGGCCACCGGATCGTTGGGCCCCACGGTCGGCACGAACACCGGCCTGGTCCGGTAGGCCAGCGTCATCGCCGCGAAAACCACCGCGCCGATCAAAACCGCCACCACCAGGAACAACACGATGCGGGTGAACAGCACCGTGGTGAACACCGATCGGTAGCCGAGCTCGCCGAAGAACAGCCAGTCGACATACCCGTCGATGAACCGAGGGCCCACCAACAACAACAGGACTACAGCTACCGCGACGCCGATGAGAACCCGGCTCCGTCGTGTCAGCTGCGGCATTCGCGCCGCCGGCCGCATACCCAACTCTTCAACTCCAGTCCGTGGTCCGTGGCATCAACTCATGAGGTGCCACAACTGAGCCCAACTCTACGCACCACCTGCAAAGGAACTTCTCAGCACGTGGGGGGTTCGCCACCGGCAGAAATCGCGTTCAGCGCATCGACCGCCGTGGTGAGCGTGTCCACCTTCACCAGCTGCAGGCCATCGTCGTGGGCGGTCAGAGCCTCGGCGCAGTTGTCGGCGGGCACCATGAACACCGTCGCCCCCGCCTCGCGGGCCGCCAGCATCTTGTGGGTGATACCGCCGATGGAGCCCACTTCTCCGTCGGCGGTGATGGTGCCGGTGCCTGCGACGAACTTGCCGTCGTTGAGTTCCCCGGTGGTGAGTTTGTCCACGACGGCCAGGCTGAACATCAGGCCCGCCGAGGGTCCGCCGATATTGGCCAGGTTGAACTCGATGTCGAACAGTGCCCACGGCGCGTCCAGCACCCCGACGCCGAGATAGCCCTGCTCCCGTTCGGGGTGCTCGCCCAGCGTGATGAGGGCCGTGCCGGGTGGGGCGTTCTTGCGGCGGTAATCGATGACGATCTGCTCACCGGGTTTGGTGTTCTTCAGAATCTCCTGGAACGCCTCCAGGTTGGGCACCTCGACGTTGTTCACCATGTCGATGGCGTCACCGCGCTCCAGCTTGCCCGCCGAGGGACCCTTCTCCTCGACCGATTCCACGGTCACGAGTTTCGGGTACTTCAGATAGGACAGCGCCGCGTACTCGGCATCGTCCTCGGAGCGTTTGAAGTCGGTGGTGTTCTCCTCGTCGATATCGTCCTTGGATTTGTCCGGCGGGTACACCAGCTCACGTGGGATCAGCTGATCGCGGCCCGACATCCACAGCACCAGCGCCTGTCCGAGGGTGAGCCCGTCACGCTGCGACACCGTCGTCATGTTCAGGTGACCGGAGGTGGGATGGGTGACATCGCCGGCCACCCCGTCGGTGCTCTTGATGTCGACGACCTGCTTGCCCTCCACCTCGCCGAGGGTGTCGAACGTCGGACCGGGTCCCAACGCGACATAGGGCACCGTCACCGCCGACAGCAGCAGGCCGAACGCCACAATTGGCACCAGCGCGACCACCAGCGTCAAAATCCGCCTGTTCACGCCGCCCACAGTAGAGCGCGTTCACCCACAGCGTGACCCGCGGCCCCACCCGTGCCGCCGTCGGTGGGTACCGTTGACGCCATGGCTGACCCGCCCTTCGGCTTCTCCCCTGGAGATGACCCGGATCCTGACAAACGCAAGAAAGATCCCGCAGGGGATCCCTTCGGTCTGGGTGGTGAGGGCTTCGATATGAACAACCTCGGCCAGATCTTCTCCCGGCTGGGTGAGATGTTCAGCGGTGCAGGCACTATGTCGCCCGGGGGCGGACAGGCCGGACCGGTGAACTACGACCTGGCCCGCCAGCTGGCGTCGAGCGCGATCGGTTTCGTCGCGCCGGTACCCGAGTCGACCAGCAATGCCATCGCCGACGCGGTGCGGCTGGCCGAAACCTGGCTCGACGGCGCCACCGCGCTGCCGGCCGGGACCACCCTGACCGTCGCGTGGACGCCGACGGACTGGATCGACAACACCATGGACACCTGGAAGCGGCTGTGCGACCCGGTGGCCGAGCAGATCTCGACGGTGTGGGCCTCGGCGCTGCCGCAGGAAGCCCAGGCCATGGCCGGACCGCTGCTGGCGATGATGTCCCAGATGGGTGGCATGGCGTTCGGCAGCCAACTGGGCCAGGCGCTGGGCAAGCTCTCCAAGGAGGTGCTGACCTCCACCGATATCGGTCTGCCGCTGGGCCCCAAGGGCGTGGCCGCGCTGATGCCCGAGGCCGTCGACGCCCTGACCGAGGGACTGGAACAGCCGCGCAGCGAGGTACTGACGTTCCTGGCCGCGCGCGAGGCTGCGCACCACCGGCTGTTCAGCCATGTGCCATGGCTGTCGAGTCAGTTGCTGAGCGCGATCGAGGCCTTCGCCAAGGGCATGAAAATCGATATGAGCGGTATCGAGGACATGGCCCAGGGCTTCAACCCGGCCTCGCTGGCCGACCCCGCCGCGATGGAGCAGCTGCTCAGTCAGGGCATGTTCGAGCCCAAGGCGACCCCCGAGCAGACCGCCGCCCTGGAGCGGCTGGAGACCATGCTGGCACTCATCGAAGGCTGGGTGCAGACCGTGGTCATCGCCGCTCTCGGTGACCGGCTGCCGGGCACCTCGGCGCTGAGCGAGACGCTGCGCCGCCGCCGTGGAACCGGCGGCCCCGCCGAGCAGACCTTCGCGACCCTGGTCGGTCTGGAGTTGCGGCCGCGCAAGATGCGCGAGGCCGCCGCGCTGTGGGAGAAGCTCACCGAGGCCGTCGGCGCCGATGCCCGCGATGCGGTGTGGCAGCACCCCGATCTGCTGCCCCGCAGCGAGGATCTCGACGACCCGGCCGCGTTCATCGACCGGGCCATCGGCGGTGACACCAGCGGAATCGACGAGGCGCTGGCCGAGTTGGAGAAGGACGCCCCGGACAATGAGAAGGGCCCCGAGGGCCCTGTGGATAACTGACGCGGCACCGACGCCGGTCGTGACACAGTCATGGGATGCGGCGTTACGCACTCAATCCGGCGATGCCGGTGCTGTTACGGCCCGACGGGACCGTGCAGGTGGGCTGGGATCCGCGCCGTGCCGTCCTGGTGCATCCGCCGGCCGGGCTGACCGCCACCGCGCTGTCCCGACTGCTGCGGTCCATGCAGGACGCCGCCACCGCCGCTGAATTGGTCACGCGTGCAGTCGATCTGGGCTTGTCGATCGATACCGCGTCCGGTGTGGTCGCGGATCTGCTGGATGCGCTGGTGACCGCCGGTGTGCTCACCAGCCCCCGTCCGGTGCGGCGTTCGGTCTCGGTGCGCGTGCACGGCCGCGGTCCGCTCTCGGACCTGCTGTCCGGGGCGCTGCGCTGCTCGGGGACCCGGGTGAGCCGCAGCAACCGGCGCCACGCCATGGTGACCGCCGATCACACCGATCTGGTCGTGCTGGCCGATGCCCTGGTCACCGATCCGCGGGTGCTGCGCGATCTGCACGCCGAGCGGGTGCCGCATCTGCCGGTCCGGGTGCGCGACGGCACCGGACTGGTCGGGCCGCTGGTGATTCCCGGGGTCACCTCGTGTCTGGGGTGTGCCGATCTGCACCGCAGCGACCGTGACGCGGCCTGGCCGGCGCTGGCCGAACAGCTTCGCCACGCCGTCACCGCAGCCGACCGCGCCACCGTGCTGGGCACCGCCGCGCTGGCCCTCACACAGGTCGATCTGGTGGTCCGGGCGATGCGCCAGGACCCCGCCGACACCGAATCCCCGACCGCCCCGATGACGCTGGACACCACCGTGGAATTCGACGTCGGCACCGGATCGGTGGTGACGCGGCGCTGGTCGCGCCACCCGGCGTGCGCATGCTGACATCACAGGTTGCCAGTTCGTTGCGGCATATTCAGCCACGTCGTGGATGATGGATAGGTGTCTGAAATCAAACGGGGCAGCGTCGCTCGTAACGCGAAGCTCGCCTCACTGCCCGTCGGGTTTGCTGGACGGGCCGCGCTCGGCTTCGGCAAGCGGCTCGCGGGCAAATCCAAGGATGACGTCACCGCGGAGCTGATGGACAAGGCTGCCCAGCAGCTGTTCACCGTGCTCGGCGAGCTCAAGGGTGGCGCGATGAAGGTCGGGCAGGCGCTCTCGGTGATGGAAGCCGCCATCCCCGAGCAGTACGGCAAGCCCTACCGCGAGGCACTGACCAAGCTGCAGCGTGAGGCTCCCCCGCTGCCGGCGGCCAAGGTGCACCGCGTCCTCGACGCGCAGCTCGGCACCAAGTGGCGCGACCGTTTCCAGTCCTTCGACGACACCCCGATCGCCTCGGCCAGCATCGGCCAGGTGCACAAGGCGGTGTGGGCCGACGGCCGCGTTGTCGCGGTGAAGATCCAGTACCCGGGCGCCGATGAGGCGTTACGCGCCGACCTCAAGACCATCCAGCGTCTGACCGGGGTGTTCAAGCAGCTTGCCCCGGGTGCCGATATCGAGAGCGTCGTCGCCGAGCTGATCGAACGCACCGAGATGGAGCTGGACTACCGGCTGGAGGCCGACAACCAGCGGGCATTCGCCAAGGCCTACGCCGATGACCCGCATTTCGTGGTGCCCGCGGTGATCGCCAGCGCACCCAAGGTCGTCATCGCCGAATGGATCGAAGGCGTCCCGATGTCGGTGATCATCCGCGAGGGCACACCCGAACAGCGCGATGTGATGGGCACCCGACTCACCGAACTGACCTTCGGCGCCCCCGAACGCCTGCAGATGATGCACGGTGACGCGCACCCCGGCAATTTCATGCTGATGCCCGACGGCCGCATGGGCGTCATCGACTTCGGTGCGGTGGCGCCACTGCCCGGCGGATTCCCGGCTGCCCTGGGCACGTGCATCCGGTTGGCGCGCGACAAGAACTACGTCGAGTTGTTACCGGCGATGGAAGCTGCCGGGTTCATCCAGAAGGGTCAGGAAGTCTCGGCCCAAGAGATCGACGACATGCTGCGCCAGTACGTGGAGCCGATCGAGACCGAGGTCTTCCACTACCGTCGCCGCTGGCTTCAGAAGATGGCCGCCGGACAGATGGACAATTCGGTGGCGCAGATCAAGATGGCCCGCCAGCTCGACCTGCCGGCGAATCTGGCCATCCCGCTGCGCGTGATCGCGTCGACCATCGCGATCTGCTGCCAGCTCGACGCCCACGTTCCGATGAGAGCCATTGCCACCGAACTGGTTCCGGGCTTCGCCGACGTCGCCTAGCAATACGCCGACAAGCGGCCTGACGGTTTTCGTCAGGCCGCTTGCGCGTCCTTACGCGGACGTCCCCGTGGCCGCTTGCGCGCCACGATCGTTCCGCGTTCGATGATCTCGCCACCCCAGACGCCCCACGGTTCCTGACGTTCCAGTGCCTCGTCGAGGCACAGGCTACGAATGGGGCAGTCCGCGCACAGTGCCTTGGCCCGCTCGAGCTCGGTCGGGTTCTCGGCGAACCACAGGTCGGGATCGGCCTCATGGCACGGCACCGCGGGCAGTATTCGTTCAGGGCATGCCTGGACGGACATGTCTTTCCCCACTTCCTGGTCGATGTTTCGGTGTCGGTGTACGTGTCCGGACCGGGAGACCAGGGTGTTCGGGTGTTCCGAAAACAATGGCCACGGATCCGGTTGTCGCGGGTCCGTGGCCTTTTCGGCAGTGCTGGGGCTACCTAGGTGGTGCCCCGCTTCACGGACTGAGCGGATTCATCGGCGGTGCGGCGCTTATGCTGCGGCGTGGCGACAGCGGGCGCCCAACCAGCTCGATGACCGGCGACGGCGTGGACGGACAGCGGCATACCGCTGACGTTTACGCCGAACTGCATGGTGGAAATTGTCATGATGCCGAATCCCTCCTCTCGCTGAGCCATGGAAAAGTCGCACAAAAACTTGCGATCCTGAGGCTAGAGCCTAACAGCACAAACGCACAAGCGATTTTCTGACCAGCGAGTTTGGCGGAATCTGTGCGGAAGTTGGCAGGCTCAGGACCGGGCTTCGACCAGGGCCAGCACATCGGGGCCGTACTGCTCCAACTTGCGGGCACCGATGCCCGGGATCGCCACCAGCGCGGCGGCGTCGGTGGGCAGGGTTTCGGCGATCGCGATCAGGGTGTTGTCGGTGAACACCACAAACGCCGGCACCTTCATCTCCTGCGAGACGCGCAGCCGCCAATCCTTGAGTTCGGCCAGCAACTCCACGTCGATATCGGACGGGCAGCTCTCGCAGCGGCGCAACATGATCGCAGTCGGAGAGTTCAATGCCCCGTTGCAGACCCGGCAGCGCGGCGCGGCGCCCTTGGCGCGTTTGGGGCGTGCCGGACCGGCGTCGGAGGACGACTGCGGGGCGATCCCGTTGAGGAAACGCGAGGGCCGCCGGCCCTGCCTGCCGCCGGGGGTACGGGCCAGCGCCCAGCTCAGCGCCAGATGCACCCGGGCGCGGGTGACACCGACATAGAGCAGTCGGCGCTCCTCCTCCACCGCCTCACTGTCGGGACCATGCGACAGGGCATGCGAGATCGGCAGCGTGCCGTCGGCAACGCCGACGAGGAACACCGCGTCCCATTCGAGTCCCTTGGCCGCGTGCAGCGAGGCCAGTGTGACGCCCTGCACGACCGGCGGATGCCGGGAGTCGGCACGCTGACGCAGCTCGGCCAACAGCGTCGGCAGATCCAGTGAGGGACGTTGGGAGACTTCGTCATCGACCAGATCGGCGAGCGCGGCCAGTGCCTCCCAGCGCTCCCTGGCCTTGGTGCCCGCCGGCGCCTCCGCGGTCAGACCCAATGGTTCCAGCAATGCCCGGACCAGACCGGGCAGGTCGTCGCCGTACTCGCTGTTGACATTGCGCTGCAACGCCAGCAGTGCCTGACGGATCTCCTGCCTGCTGAAGAAGCCCTCACCGCCGCGCACCTGAAAGGCGATACCGGCTTCGGTCAGCGCCTCCTCGTACGCCTCGGATTGGGCGTTGATCCGATACAGCACCGCGATTTCGGCTGCGGGAGTGCCGGATTCGATGAGTTTCTTGATCTGCTTGGCGCAGGCTGCGGCCTCGGCCAGCTCATCGGGGTGCTCGGCGAAGGACGGTTTCGGTCCCGGGTCACGCTGACCGACCAGATGCAGCTTGCTGCCCGCCATCCGGCCGCGGGCGGCGGCGATGACACGGTTGGCCAGTGACACCACCTCCGGGGTGGAGCGGTAGTCGCGTTCCAAGCGGACGACGGTCGACTCCGGGAAGCGCCGCGAGAAGTCCAGCAGGAACTTCGGGGTCGCCCCGGTGAACGAGTAGATGGTCTGGTTGGCATCCCCGACAACCGTCAGGTCGTCCCGGTCGCCGAGCCAGGCGTTGAGCACCCGCTGCTGCAGCGGGGTGACGTCCTGGTATTCGTCGACGACGAAGCAGCGGTAGCGGTCCCGGAATTCCTGGGCGACCGCGGCGTCGTTCTCGATCGCCGCCGCGGTGTGCAGCAGTAGGTCATCGAAATCCAGCAGCGCGGTGCCATCGCGGTGGGTCTTGAGCCGCTCGTAGTTGTTGTAGACCTTGGCGACGGTGCCCGGGTCCATCGGCACGTCGCGGCGGGTCTTGGCGACCGCCTCCGCGTACTGCTCGGGGGTGATCAACGAGGCCTTCGCCCATTCGATCTCCCCGGCGAGATCGCGCACATCATCGGTGCTGGCCTTCACCGCCGCCTTGTTGGCGGCTTGGGCCACCACCGAGAACTTGCTGTCCAGCAGCTGCCAGCCGGTATCGCCGACCACCCGCGGCCAGAAGTACTGCAGCTGACGCCGCGCCGCGGCGTGGAACGTGACCGCCTGCACCGACGCGGTCGGCACGCCGGCCTGTTCGCCGAGCGTCCGCAGCCGGCTGCGCATCTCACCGGCGGCGCGCGCGGTGAACGTCACTGCCAGCACCTGCGCGGGCGCGATATGGCCGCCCACCACCAGATGCGCGATGCGGCGGGTGATGGTGCGGGTCTTACCGGTACCCGCACCGGCCAGCACACAGACCGGGCCGCGCGGCGCGAGCACCGCCTCGCGCTGTTCGTCGTCGAGGTCGCCGAGGAGGCTATCGACGGACGGCATGCCGTCCATCATGGCAGGGGGGTGTGACATCCATGTTGGCGACATTCACCCGCCGCTTAGGCTGGCAGGGAAATACGCAACGACGTCGATAGGTTGTTCGCAACATGACTGATGCTCAGCTGACCATGTACACCACCTCATGGTGCGGTTACTGCGCGCGGCTCAAGACCGCGCTGAAGTCCGAGGGCATCGCCTGGACCGAGGTGGACATCGAGGCCGATCCCGCAGCGGCGGAATTCGTCGGCTCGGTCAACGGCGGTAACCACGTGGTGCCGACCGTGAAGTTCGCCGACGGCTCCACGCTGACCAACCCGAACGTCAAGCAGGTCAAAGCCAAGCTGGGTTAGAGCGGTTCCGGCGCGGGGCGGGTGCTGTCGCGGTCGTCGCCGCGCCGCACCCGCACGATGCCCGCTCCCACCGACGCCACTCCCAGCGTCAGGAAGAGCACGGCCATCACGGCGTAGACCAGGCCGCCATGGTTGACGAAACCGATGGCCCGGACCACGCCGGCGATGATCGCCAAGATTCCACCGGCGATGTACCAGCGCGCTTGTCTGACGCTGGCAGGAACGAGAGTTTCCACTGCAGATCCGATCTTTCACTGACTGAAGTCATCCACAGTATGCTTGCGGCAGAGATCGGCGGCAGTGGATCAGTCGAGCGCCGCCCAGGATTCGATGATCTCGCGGGCGATCGAGATCGACCCGGGCAGCAGCAGCCGCGACTGCGAGTCACTGCTCCAGTCACCGTTTTCCAGGGCATCGCGGATCTCGGCGCGGGTGAACCAGTGTGCCTCGACGATCTCGCCGTCATTGAACGAAAACGGCTGTTCGGGATCGCCGAGCGCGTGGAAGCCCACCATCAGCGAACGCGGGAACGGCCACGGCTGGCTGCCCAGGTACTGCACCTCGGTGACGTCGAGGCCGACCTCCTCGGCGATCTCGCGGACCACGCAGGCTTCGAACGACTCCCCCGCCTCGACGAAGCCTGCCAGGATCGAGAACAGCCGATCCGGCCAGACCGTCTGGCGGGCCAACACGGCCCGATCGTGGCCGTCGTGCACCAGGCAGATCACCGCCGGGTCGATGCGCGGGAACTCCTCGTGACCGTTGTCCGGGTTGAGCCGGCCCCAGCCGGCCTTGATCGCCTTGGTGGGTGCACCGTCCACCGGGCTGTACCGGGCGCTGTCATGCCAGTTCAGCAGCGCGGTGGCGGTCGACACCAGTTGAGCGCTGGCATCGTCGAAGACCGGGCCGGCACGCCGCAGATCGAGCACCTCGGACTCCACGCTCGGATCCTC
>JBPPMV010000012.1:0-4932 GCA_051306235.1 Mycobacterium sp.
CAGATCGCCTACCTCGACATCGTCTCCAACGGTCGGTACAACACCATCGGCATCGGCCGCGGTGTGTCCAAGAGCGAGTTCGACGCCGTCGGCGTGCCCCGCGAGCAGAGCCGGCAGCGCTTCAACGAGACGCTCGACATCCTCGAACTCGCCTTCAGCGGTGAGCGATTCTCCTACGACGGTGAGATCTTCAGCTTCCCGGAGATGTCGCTGCGGCCCGAGCCGATCAGCAAGGATCTGTTCTCGCGGATCTTCAGCTCGTCTTCGACGGCCGAGTCGCTGGAGATCCTGTCCCGGCGCGGCATGGTGCCGCTGTTCGTCGGCAACAAGCCGATCAGCGATGCCGGCGAAGAGGTCCGCAAGGTCAACACCTTCCGCGCCGAAGAGGGGTTCGAGCCCTGTCAACCCAAGAACGTGATGTTCATGTACGTCACCGGTAAGGAAGACGAGAAGCTGGCCTCGCTGACGGAGCAGTGGATCTGGACAGCAAACCGGGATGTGAACGTGCACTACGGTTTTGCCGACTCTTCGAACTTCAAGGGTGTCAAGGGATATGAGGCCTACGCGGCCCGCGAGGCCACCGCGACAGCTGTGCTGGCCTCCTCGGTGACGGGTGACCAGAAGAAGGGCGGCCCGCCCGGATACCACGCCTCCAACCTGCTGATCGGCACGCCCGAGGTCGTCTTCGAGAAGCTCAAGGCCGCCCAGGAAGCCTGCTCGTTCTCGGAGGTGACCATCGTCCCGCAGTTCGGCAGCATGCCGTACGAGGACGCGATGGAGAGCACCAGACTGTTCGCCCAAGAAGTGCTGCCCGCCGTGCACGAGCTGGCGGCCCCGCTGCACGCTGCCGGAATGCCGGAGAAAGCGCTCGCATGACGGAACACGGCGGCGGGCGGGAGCGCAGCGACTCGGGGAATCAGATCTGCGGACCGACCGATACGCCTACTGATATCGACATTCCGGCGATCCGGGAGAGGTACGCCGCCGAGCGGGCCAAGCGGCTGCGCACCGAGGGCGCCGACCAGTACCTGGAACTGGAAGGTGATTTCGCCGAGTTCGCCGAGATCGACCCATATACGACGGTGATCGAGCGGGATCCGATCGCCGAGGATGCCGACGTCGTCATCCTCGGCGGTGGCTTCGCCGGCCTGCTCGCCGGTGCCTATCTGAAGAAGGCGGGCGTCGAGGGCATCCGCGTCATCGAGATGGCCGGTGATTTCGGCGGTGTCTGGTACTGGAACCGCTTCCCGGGAATCCAGTGCGATAACGACGCGTACTGCTACATTCCGCTGCTCGAAGAGCTCGACTTCATGCCGAGCAAGAAGTTCGCCGACGGCGCCGAGATCTTCCAGCACTGCCGCAACATCGGCAAGCATTTCGGATTGTACGACGGTGCGCTGTTCTCGACCCAGGTGCGCGATATGCTCTGGGACGACGATTCGCAACGCTGGCAGATCAGCACCGACCGCGGCGATGACATCCGAGCCCGGTTCGTCGTCATGGCGCAGGGGTCTTACAACCGGCCGAAGCTGCCGGGCATCCCGGGCATCAAGGACTTCGCCGGGCATGTCTTCCACTCCGCGCGTTGGGATTACGAATACACCGGCGGTGACGCCGACGGCGGACTGCACAAACTGGCCGACAAGCGGGTCGCCCTCGTCGGCACCGGAGCGACCGGGATCCAGCTGGTGCCGCACCTGGGCCGCGACGCCCAGCAGCTCTTCGTCTTTCAGCGCACGCCGTCGTCGGTCGACGAGCGCTCCAACCCGCTGACCGATCCGGCCTGGGCCACATCCCTGCAGCCCGGCTGGCAGGAGGAGCGCAAGCGCAACTTCCACAACTGGTCACCGTTCGTCGGTGTGGTGTTCGGCGAACCGGATCTGGTCTGCGACTTCTGGACCGAACTCGGGCGCAACTTGACAGCGCGGATTGCGGCCAGCCCGGATCCCGCGTCGGTGACCATCGAGCAGATCATGGCGTTCCGGGAAGAAGAGGACTTCAAGATCATGGAGCGGCTGCGTCGCCGAGTCGCCGAGATCGTCGAGGATCCCGCGACTGCCGAGGTGTTGAAGCCGTACTACCGCTTCATGTGTAAGCGACCGACATCCAGTGAGCAGTATCTGGCCTCGTTCAACCGTCCCAATGTGACGCTCGTGGATGTGTCGGCCTCCAAGGGTGTGGAACGGCTGACCGAGAAGGGGATCGTCGCCGACGGTGTCGAATACGAGGTCGACTGCGTGGTCTTCGCGAGCGGTTACGAGATCTCCACCGAGATCAGCCGCCGGTACGCGATCGACAGCATCGTCGGCCGCGACGGGTTGTCACTGTTCGACTACTGGCAGAACGATTACAAGACGCTGCACGGTATGACCAGTCGCGGGTTCCCGAACCAGTTCTTCATGGGATTCATCCAGGGCGGTGTATCGGCCAACACCACGGCGATGTTCGAACAGCAGGCCAAACACATCGCCTACATCATCGCCGAGGCGCAGAACCGCGGGGCCACCACGGTCGAACCCAGCCAGGACGGCCAGGACGCCTGGGTCTCGACGGTCCGCGAACTGTCGATCGACAACTCGGCGTTCGAATTGTCCTGCACACCGGGTTATTACAACAATGAGGGTCGCGGAGGCGCGGAACGCAACGGCTCCTTCCTCGGCGATTTCTACTCGCCCGGGTTCTACGTCTTCGACGATCTGATCGCTGAATGGCGGGCCAAGGGCGACCTCGAGGGACTGGAGCTCGGCTGGGACGAGCGGAGCGACGGGGGATTGGTCCAGTGACGACCGCCTTCGATGTTCTGCAGGCCCGGGAGATCAAGCCCCGCATCGGTTCCGAGGTGCGCGCGGACAAAGCCACGCTGTTGTCCGGTGACTACGCGAGCGAGATCAGGGAACTGCTCGAACAACGCGGCGTGCTGGTCTTCCCGCAGATCGCGTTCACCGACGAAGAGCAGATCGCCTTCACCGAGACACTGGGCACCTTCGCCCCGGAAGCTCGCGGCGAGAAGCTGTACAAGGTGTCACTGGACACCGAGGTGAACAAGCAGGCCGATTACCTGAAGGGCTCGCTGTACTGGCACCTGGACGGCACCATGAACGATGTACCGATTCTTGCCTCGCTACTGCAGAGTGTGTCGCTGGGCAACCCCGATGAAGGGGATACCGAGTTCTGCAGCACCTACGCCGCCTACGACGATCTGTCCGACGAGGACAAGGCCGAGATCGCCGATCTGCGAGTGAGCCATTCCGCCTGGAACACGCTGTTCTACTACGACCCGGAACCCTCGGCGAAGACGCTGAGGCAGATGATGGCCATCGGGGACCGGGAGCTGCCGCTGGTGTGGACGCACAAGTCCGGCCGCAAGTCGCTGGTGCTGGGAGCCACCGCACGCCACATCGTGGACGTCGATTTCCGCAAGAGCGCCGAACTCCTCGTACGCCTTCGAGATTGGGCCACCCGGGAACAGTTCACCTACCGGCACAAATGGACAGTCGGCGATCTGGTCATCTGGGACAACACCGGCACCATGCACCGGGCGACACCCTATGACCCGACCTCGGGACGGCTGCTGCAGCGCACCAAGCTCGAGGGCGAGGAACCGTTCGCGTGAGCGACCCCGTCCCGGAAGAACTCAGGTTCGACGACCGCGTCGCCGTCATCACCGGTGGCGGGCGAGGTCTGGGCCGCGAGTATGCGCTGCTGCTGGCCGCGCGCGGCGCCAAGGTCGTGGTGAACGATCCCGGCGTCAGCCTCACCGGAACCGGGGTCGATGAGGGCCCCGCGCATCACGTGGTACGCGAGATCATCGCTGCCGGTGGCCAAGCCGTCGCCAGTACCGATTCGGTGGCCACCGCCGATGGCGGGAAGGCCATCGTGGACAACGCGATCGAGAACTTCGGGCGGATTGACATTCTCGTCCACAACGCGGGGACCGTCCGTCGGGGCTCACTCAAGGAGCTGAGCTACGAGGATTTCGAGTCCGTCCTGGATGTGCACCTGCGTGGCGCCTTTCACGTGGTGCGCGCGGCGTTCCCGCTGATGTGTGCCGCCGGCTACGGACGCATCGTGCTCACCTCGTCGATCGGCGGCCTGTACGGCAATCAAGGTGTCGCCAATTACGCCGCCGCCAAGGCCGGGATTCTCGGGCTCACCAATGTCGCGGCGCTGGAAGGCGCCGCCGAGGGCGTGATCTGCAATGCGATCATTCCCGGCGCGGTCACCAGAATGGCCGAGGGACTGGATACGTCGGCTTACCCGCCGATGGGATCGGATCTGGTGGCACCGGCTGTCGGCTGGCTGGCACACGAATCATGCTCTGTCACCGGTGAATTCTTCGTCGCGATCGCGGGTCGGGTTGCGCGGGCCTTCATCGCCGAGACGCCGGGGGTGTACCAGCCGTCGTGGTCGATCGAGGATATCGCCGCCAACATCGACAACATTCGCGATGACACCGCGCCTCTGGTGTTCGCGCCGGTGCCCGACGGTCACACCGACCACATCCGGTACTCCTTCGGGCTGGCGGCCCATGACTGAGCGACAGGGACCACTGAAGGGCGTGCGGGTCATCGACCTCACCGCGATGGTGATGGGTCCGTACTGCACCCAGATCATGGCCGATATGGGCGCCGATGTCATCAAGGTGGAGCCACCCGCCGGGGACAACACCCGCTACATCTCCGTCGGCCCGGTGCCCGGCCTGAGCGGGGTCTTCGTCAACGTGAATCGCGGCAAGCGGGGCGTGATGCTCGACCTGCAGACCAGCGAGGGCAAAGCGACGTTGCGGTCGTTGATCGAGACTGCCGATGTGTTCATCCACTCGATGCGGGCCAAGGCGATCGCCAAGCTCGGCTTCGGCTACGACGACGTCGCCGCGCTGAACCCGTCGATCGTCTACACGAACTGCTACGGGTACGGCAGGCGCGGCCCGGA
>JBPPMV010000013.1:0-5660 GCA_051306235.1 Mycobacterium sp.
CTCAACGTCGTCGTTCATGGACTGCTGGGACAAGGCGTAGCGTCCTCGACTCGTCCCGACGCCCAGGCGAAGGGCCTGGGAGAGTACGTGCGCTCCCGCATCGCCGACATCCCGCAATCCCTGCTCAGCGCGACCTGAACAGGCCCGAACCTGAAGGTGCCGGTGGGCTCCGGTGAGGATGATTGCCTGCACTCCAGCGTCCGCCCAGCCGGTACGGAAGGCAGTGATCAATGCTGCTACGTGCGAGCCCGTTCGCACGCTCCACTTGGCTTGTGAGCAGGTGTTAACGTTCGTTAGGGACCAGTAGGGGTCTACCGAGTGCTGTGCAAGCCCGTGCCAGAGGACGAGGGGAGGTAGCGATGAGCAAAGCGGTCGTCACCGGACGTACTCGGGTCGGCGGCGAACGTCGGGAGCGGATTCTCGCCTCTGCAGCGGAGTTGATTGCCGAGCGGGGTTACCACGCTGTTTCGATGGCCGACATCGGGGTTGCATCAGGGGTTGTCGGGCCGGCCATATATCGCCATTTTGACAGCAAGGGCGGCTTATTGGCGGCCCTCTTCGAACGAGTGGTGGACAGCCTCCTGCAGCGTGCCGCGACGATCGTCGAGCAATCTCGCGACGAGGCGGAGGCGTTGACCGGGCTGGTGTCCGACCAAGTCGCCTTGGTAATGGATCAACGCGAGCTGGCGGTAGTCTATTATCGCGAGGTGCACAATCTGCCCGATCAGCAGCAGCGCCGGTTACGCCGAAAACAGCGACTCTACCTAGAAGAGTGGGTACACCTCGTTGGCGAGTTGCGCCCCGCGGTCGACGAGATTGAGCTTCGCGCGATGGTCCATGGGGCGATCGGCGCCGTCCAATCGATCTTGCAGTACCGCGGCACTGGTCTCGCCCCCGAACAGACTTCTGCGCTGCTCGCTGCGATGGGTCACGCCGTACTCGGCGTCCCCGCGTCTAGTTACCAGTCGGACGCCTCGGCCGCTGAGCCATCACGTCCCCGCCGTGGCTCGCTACGCATTTAGGCGCATTCTCGGCGTGCCAGCAATAGAACTGGGTCTGCTCGACGGCCTCGAGGGGCAACAGCCGCGACGAACGGGCGGATCTCATCGTTTGGCTACTTGCCCAAGGCTTCACGGTCGAGCAGATCCGCTTGTCGGTTTCAGCGCCCCTACTGCTCCCTACGAACCGCATACTGGGCGACGCGGGGCACTACGTTTCGCTCCGCGATCTTGAGCGCAGCAATCCGGGATGGACTTGGACGTCCTGAGGAGGTTGCTCGATCCTGCCTACCTGCCTGCCCAGACCGGAAGACCCCGAAAGCGCGGAACTGCTTCGTGCCGACGGCGACGTGCGTTTCGTCAAGTGATTTGGCCCCACCGTCGTCACCGCTGGTGGCCAGATAAAAGTCCCCACCCTGTGTTCGTCGCGTCGATCAGGAACTGTGGGCTCCACCCGGAACCAGGACGATTCATGCTGTACGCACCGAGTTGGAGGGCTGGACTCGGCGCCGCACGAGCGCAGCAAGGTTGACATTGCGAGCGCGGATGTGTTGGCAGCAAGCGACGGTGGCACCAATGTAGAGGTGGCTGATCGGCTCGAAATCCACCGCAGCACCGTGCGCAAATGGCGCAATCGGTTCGTGCAGTACCGCTGCGATGGACTGCTCGATGGCCTCCTCCGGGTCGGCCTCGGGTGGTCAGCGAGGAGCAGGCGGTGGTGCTGTGTGTGGACGAGAAAACTCAGATCCAGGCACTCAACCGCACCCAACCGGTGTTTCCGATGCAGGCCGGCAGGCCGGCGCGGGCCAGTCACGACTACGTCCGCCACGGCGCCTCCAGCCTGTACGCCGCTCTCGATTCTGGCCGCCGGCAAGGTAATCGGATCGCTGCACGTCCGTCACCGCAGCCAGGAATTCTTGGCGTTCCTCAAGAAGATCGACGCCGAAGTCCCCGCCGATCTGGACTGCCATGTCGTGCTCGACAACGCCTCCACACACAACACACCGGCGGTGAAGCGTTGGCTGACAAACCATCCCAGGTTTGTCCTGCACTTCACCCCGACTAGTTCAAGCTGGCTCAACCTCGTCGAACGCTGGTTCTCTGAACTGACCACCAAGAAATTGCGGCGCGTACCCACACCTCGGTCCGCCAACTCAACGCCGACATCCGCGCATGAATTGAGCGCTGGACCGACAACCCTCGCCCCTACGTCTGGACCAAGACCGCCGACCAGATCCTGGCCAGCATCGCCAACTATCGCCGACGATAAATAACTCAGGACACTAGCGATCCTCGTCGCTGGTGCATCGCACGCATTCACTCCAACCGGCGCACCAGCGTAGCTCTCTCTTGGAGCCGAACGCGCCGAATACCCGTTCAGTGATCCGTCCCGTACGCCATCCCCGTCCGCGAACGCCGGTCTGCTGCGGCGGACTTTTGTGGCCAAGTCCAGATGGTGGACTTCGGGTCAGAGCGAGCGAGCGATTATCTCCTTCATTATCTCATTCGTCCCGCCGTAGATCTTCTGTACGCGAGCGTCGGCCCACATCCTGCCGATGGGATATTCGGTCATATAGCCGTACCCGCCGTGTAGTTGCAAGCAGTCATCGAGGGCCACCATGGCGCGCTCGGTGGTCCACCACTTTGCCATCGCGACCGTGGGGATGTCGAGTTCGCCGCGCAGATGGCGGGCAATGCAGTCGTCGATGAATACGCGGCTGATGTGCGCATCGGTGGCGACCTCGGCAAGTTTGAACTTTGTGTTCTGGAAGGCGAAGACGGGCTTGCCGAAAGCATGCCGGTCCTTGGTGTACTCCACGGTGAACTCGAGCGCCGTTTCTACTACGGTCACTGCACCAAGCGCGAGGATCAACCGCTCTTGGGGCAGTTGCTGCATCAACTGAATGAAGCCCTGGCCTTCGGTCGTACCGAGGAGGTTCGTAACGGGGATGTGGACGTCTTCGAAGTAGAGCTCGGAGGTGTCCTGTCCGCGCTGACCGACCTTGTCCAAAACCCGGCCCCGCCGAAAGCCCGGCCGGTCGCCTTCGACCAACACCAACGAGATTCCGTTGGCTCCGGCAGTCGGGTCGGTCTTGGCGACGACGATGATCAAGTCGGCCTGAGCGCCATTGGTGATGAAGGTCTTGGACCCGTTTACGACGTATTCGTCCCCGACGCGTACCGCCTTGGTCGTGACAGACTGGAGGTCGGATCCCGTGCCTGGCTCCGTCATAGCGATGGCGCCAACCATCTCGCCAGTCGCCAGTCGAGGCAGGAAGCGCTCCTTCTGCTCATCGGTGCCGTACTCGAGCAGGTAGTGGGCCACAATTCCGCTGTGAAGCGGCGCGCCCCATGCCGAATCGCCGACGCGGGCCTGTTCCTCGATCAAGACCGCCTCGTGAGCGAACGTTCCCCCCCCGCCGCCGTACTGCTCGGGGATCGACATGCACAGCAATCCCAACTCGCCCGCCCGTGTCCACAGATCCCGATCGACGTGGTGCTGCTCGATGAA
The DNA here is from genome assembly GCA_051306235.1 of Mycobacterium sp. Classification (GTDB taxonomy): domain Bacteria; phylum Actinomycetota; class Actinomycetes; order Mycobacteriales; family Mycobacteriaceae; genus Mycobacterium. Next base: position 3,511 of record JBPPMV010000013.1, read on the forward strand.
GCGGTCGATGTGCGGCGCGACCTCCTTCTCGCAAAACCCACGAGCCAGGTCTCGCAGCGCATCGAGGTCATCATCCATCCAACTAGAGCGATTGGCGGCCATTCGAGTGTCCTCACTGCGTTCTGGTTACGTAACGATCCCCGAATGGTCTCGCTTACATGCTGTGGGTACATGGTGTACCACGAAACGTACACTGGGTACAACTCGTACCCAGAACATGCAGGCACGGTGAGCGCTACGGTGAGCATCGTGGAGCGAAAGCAGTGGGTGGACACCACAGCGGTACGTCGCGCAACCAGTCGGGTGCCGAGCCGTGATCTACGTCGCGGGCAGATCATCGAAGCCGCGCTCAGCGCGATCGAGGAAAACGGCCCCCACGCACTCACGGGCCAAATCGCGAACAGGGCGGGTTTGGGCCGCACGCACTTCTACCGCCACTTCGCCAGTAAGGAAGAACTCGATCTGGCTGTCGCGCGCTACGTCCACCGCGAACTCACCGCCAAGATTCGCCTCACCCTGGACGTGAGGGGATCGCCGCTAGACGTGATTCGCGCGCCGGTGAGTCAGCACGTCATGTGGGCTGACGAACATCCCAACCTGTATCGATTTCTCGTCAACCGACACTACCGGCGCAACACCGAGAATACGACGCCCAGCAGCAGTGCGTTCGCCTCCGAGCTGGCAGTAGCAGGTGCCCGCTACTTTCCTCGCTACGGGGACGACTCCGACGGTGCCGACCGTAATGTCGCGGCGATCATGGGCCTCATCGACGCATCGGTCCTGTGGTGGCTGGACCATCGAGACTCCACTCGGGACGAACTCGTCATTCGGCTGACGCGGCAAACGTGGCTGATCATCGACGACAGGCTGCGCGAACTGGGAACCCAACTCGATCCGCACGTCCCACTGACCGAACCCGCCACCTCATCACTCCCAACTGAGCCTGGCCGGGCTTAAGCCGTCCTGTCTTCGATCCAGCGTCAACGATGTACGCGTTGGCGCCGCTCACCGCGCCCACGCATCAACGCGAAAAGCTTCAACCCAAGCGACGGTGCGGCGTCACTAGACCGGGCAACGACGCCACGCCACCGAGGAACCACCCGGAATATCTGGCGACTGTCCAGCAGCTCCAGCCCCGCCCGGGCCACGTCCGCAGCGTCCATCGGACTGGGTCCGGCGAACAACAGCGCCGCGCCAGGATCGGCGACTCGGTCATTGACCATTTTTGTACTAACCACGTCGGGGCACAGCGCACGGGCGCGGATGGGCAGACCCGCATGAATGAGGTCACCCTGTAAAGAGGTGGTGAACGACAGAACGGCCGCTTTGGTGGCCCCGTACATCGCGAGTCCGGGGACGGGCGCCAGTGCCGAGAGCGATGCGATGTTGAGGATCGCTCCCCCGTCTACGCCCATAGCGGCGACTGCGGCGTGTGAGCCAGCGACGACGCCTCGCACATTGATATCGAGGATCGACGCAATCTCGGCATCGGAGTGGCTCCAGCTGTCACCCGCGATCAGGATCCCAGCGTTGTTCACCCATACCGCCAGACGACCCGCGGCCGAAGCCTGCGCAGCGACATCACGATGGACCGACGGATCTCTGACGTCGTGTCTGGCACTCCAAGCGCCCCGGCCGACCTCGGCGGCAGCACGCGCTGCTGCCTCGCCGTCTACATCCGTCAGCAACACCCGGTGACCGGCGTCGGCAAGTTGACGCGCGATCTCCAAACCGATCCCTCGACCTGCTCCGGTGACGACGGCTGTCGTTGTTCCTGCCATGCCTATCCTTTCCGTCGGGTGCGTCGGTGTCCCCACTGCGGTTCCCGACTGCAGTTCATGAACTGCAGTTCGCCCGGAATCGTGAAGCGTTTCCGATGCGGCGCCCTGCCGTTATTCGGCGCTGTCGACACCGATGGAGACAGCAGGGATGTCGGCCGGAGGCGTGAGGGCCGGCTCGCGTGTCCCCTCGCTCGACGAGGTGCCGGACACGGCGTGCGACAGGACGTGAGGTGACAGCACGTAGGCATGCCGTCGCGGCCTGCGCGTACGAAGGCGATACAGGAAGGTCGGGCTGGGCCAGTTGGTGGATATCGAACCGCGCGCCGAGCGATACCAGCTCGTGCACATAGTCCACACGGATTTGTCCAG
>JBPPMV010000014.1:0-8119 GCA_051306235.1 Mycobacterium sp.
GCGTCGGCGCGCTGGTCGATCTCCTGCCAGGTCAGTGCCCCCAGCTCGTCGATGAGTCCGACCCGGTCACCGCAGCGCTGCGCCGCGGCGGCGAAACCCGAAGTGATGCCCATGTTCTCGCGGGCCATCGCGGCGCCGATGCGCAGATACTTGTCCGGCCGCAGCGGCGCGATGACCCCGGCGCGCACCATGGTTCCGATCAGGCCGGCGGTATCGGTGACCCGGTTCAACAAGCCCCCCATCAGCCGATGACCGGCAGACGACGTTCGGCGGCCAGTTCGTCCAATGCCGCCTGCATGACTTGGCGCACGTGCGCGTCGACCTCGTCGATATCGGGGGTTTCGCCGAACTGGGCGTCGATATCGACGGGCGGCAGCACCTGCATGGTGATCTTGGCGGGTAGCGGCACATTCAGCGGCACGACGGCCGACAGCCCGAACGGGAACCCGAACGACAGTGGGACGATCTTGGTCCGGGCCAGCCGGGCGATCGGTCCGAGGCGCTTGGCCAGCCAGGTGCCGCGGGACAGGTAGAACTGCGTTTCCTGCCCACCGATGCCGACCATCGGGACGATGGGTACCCCGGCGTTCATGGCGGCCCGCACGTAACCCTGCCTGCCGTCGAAGTCGATCGTGTTGGCCTCGCTGCTCGGACGGTAGACGTCGTAGTCACCACCGGGGAACACCACCACGACACCGCCGGAGCGCAGCGCTTCGTCGGCGTTCTCATGGCTGGCCAGGATGAAGCCGGTCTTCTTGAAGAAGTCGCCGGTGGGACCGATCATCAGCATCGCGTGGCTCAGCGTGTAGACCGGGCGCCCGTAGCCGAACCGCTCGTAAAAGTCGGCGGCGAAAATGGGCACGTCCATGGGGAACATTCCGCCGGAGTGGTTGCACACCACCAGGGCGCCGCCGTTGGGGAAGTTCTCCAGACCGCGGACCTCGGAGCGGTGATACGCCTTGAGGAACGGCCGCAGCAGTCCCATCACGCGCTCGGTGAGGCTGGGATCGAACTTGGTGATCTCGGTGGGATCGGTCTCCGGCGAGCTCATGGGTTCCTCCGTTGCTAAAACTAGAACGTGTTCTAGTTTGTCACAAATCCGTGGTACCGGTCAACGAAGCTTGACCTGAACCTCGGTTGAGGCCACAGGATGTTGGCATGACATCCGACATCGCGGCGTACCTCGCTCGGATCGGCTACCAAGGGTCGGCTCAGAATATCCCCGGGTCGCTTCGCTCTCCCCCGCAAGCGGGAGGTGCCCCCAGCCCGCCGGAACCGACACTGGACACCCTGCACGCTCTGCACGCCGCACACAACAGGTCCATCCCGTTCGAGACGCTGGATCCGGTTCTGGGCACGCCCGTCGTCGACCTCGGTGTTGCGGCGCTGGTCGACAAGTTGGTGCACCGGCGCCGCGGTGGGTACTGCTACGAACAGAACGGGCTGTTCGGCTACGTGCTCGAGAGCCTCGGGTTCGCGGTGGATCGGCTGGCCGGGCGAGTCGTGTGGATGGGTGAGTTCGATGCGTCGCCGCCATCGGCGTGGGATGCCCCGATGCCCGCGATGACGCACAACGTTCTTGCGGTCACCGTCCCGGGCGTCGATGGCCGGTTCCTGACCGACGTCGGTTTCGGCGGGCAGACGCTGTCCTCGCCGATCCGCCTGGAGGCCGGGCCGGTGCAGCAGACCCGCCACGAGCCGTACCGGATCGTCGATGCCGGCGGGGATACTTTGCGACTCGAGGCACAGGTCCGCGATCGGTGGGAGCCCCTGTACCTGTTCACCCTGGAGCCGAGGCGGCGCATCGATCTTGAGGTCGGCAGCTGGTACGTCTCGACCTACCCGAAGTCCGTCTTCGTCGCGGGGCTCTCGGTCGCGCTGGTCACCGACGATGCACGGTGGAACCTGCGCGGCCGCCATCTCGCCATCCACTCCGATGGCGGCACCGAGAAGATCCGGCTGAGCTCCGCCGCCGACGTGGTCGAGGTGTTGGTCAACCGATTCGGTATCGATGTGTCCGGTCTGGGTGACGTGGAGGCGCGGGTCAGCCAGGTCCTGGACTCGTGATCAGCACATCCCACGGATCGTCGGCGTCGAGCGCCAGCCGGCCCAACCGCCGGGCGTAGGAGGCCGTGCTGCCGAACTCATCGGACCAGCTGCGCGCCCGCATGGTGGCCGACCACAGCTGATGCTCGATGGTGACGCCGATGGCGCCGTGCAGCTGATGGGCGATGGTGGTCACCGGGGTGACCGCGCGGCCGACGGCCACCTTCGCCACCGTCACCGCGTAATCGGCTCGCGGATGGGCGAATCCGTGGTCGGTGACCGCGGCGGTGGCCAGATCGGTGGCCGCTCTGGCCTGTTCGATCTCGCCCGCCATGGCCGCGAGCGAGTGCTGGACGGCCTGGAACTTGCTGAGCGGGCGGCCGAACTGCACCCGCTCCGATGTGTGCGCGACGGTCAGCTCCAGCGCCGAATCGAAGGCACCGACGATCTGCACGCAGCGTGCCCACGCGCCGCGGCGCACCAGTTCGTCACCGAGAACAGAATCCAGCCGGGTCAGCCCGTCGGTGTCGTAGCGCAGGGTCCCTCGTGGTTCACCGGCCAAGTTGTGCCCGGTCGTCACCTCGGGGTCGGCGAGCAGACCGACGTACAGGCCATCGGGTTCGCGGGCCGCCAGCACCACCGCGGCATCGGCCGGCCACGGTATATCGCGGGCGAGGCCGCCGTCCCCGATTGCCACCGTCAGCGGACCGGCAGGCACGTCCAGCCCCGCTTCGCCGGCCAGCCAACCCGCCAGCAGGTCGGTCTCGGCGATCGGCACCGCGCCGCCGTGTCGGGCCAGCCCGGCCAGCACCACCGCGGCCTCCCGCGGCCCGGCGTCCTGTTCGGTGGTCAGCCGGGTCAGGCCGGTTTCGTCGAGATTGCCCCACAGCTCGGCATCGAAATTCTCGGGCAGCCGGCGCTTGCCGAACTGCGCGTCATAGGAGCGGCGGCCGATATCGTCGACCAGCTGCTTCAGCTCATCCAACTCGCTCACCGCACCCCCAGACCGCGGGCGATCACGCCACGCAGCACCTCGTTGGTCCCGCCGCGCAGCGTGAACATCGGCGAATGCTGCCGGGCAGTCGCGAGGATCGTGCGCAGGTCGGAATCGTCATCGACGTACTCCGGAGCGACGTACTCCAAGATGTCCGCGCACAACTCCACCGACTGCTGCTCGAAACGCGTCCCGAGGTCCTTCACCAGGGCGGCTCGGGTTGCCGCATCCTCGCCGGCGGACAGCGCCCTGGCCACTGATACCGACAGCTGTCGCAGCGCCATCACCCGCCCCATCAGGTCACCCACCTCCGCGGCGGTGCGGTCATCGACCTGCTGGGCGCCGAGCGCTCTGATCACCCCGAAGATCAGGATCGCGGTGGACAGGATGCGCTCCGGGCCGCTGCGCTCGAAACCGAGTTCGGCGGTCACCTGATGCCAGCCGTCGCCCACCTCGCCCAGCACGTCGGCGTCACCGACGGCAACGTCGGAGAAGGTCACCTCGTTGAAATGGTGATGGCCGTCCAGGGTGATGATCGGGCTGATCGTGACCCCGGGAGCATCGAGGGCGACGATGAACTGACTGAAGCCGGCGTGCCGGTGTTCGGGGTCCAGCGGGCTGGTGCGGGCCAGCACGATCGCGAAATGGGCGCGGTGCCCGCCGCTGGTCCACACCTTGGTGCCGTTGAGCACCCAGCCGTCGTCGGTGCGGGTGGCGCGGGTGGCGGTCGCGGCCAGGTCGGAGCCGGCGCCGTGCTCGCTCATCCCGATCGCCGAGTACAGCCGGCCCGTCGCGATCCCGGGCAGCAGCCTCTCGCGTTGTTCCTCGGAGCCGTAGCTCAGCAGTGACGGCGCGACCTGGCGGTCGGCGAACCAGTGCGCGGCCACCGGGGCACCCGCCCCGAGCAGTTCCTCGGTGACGACATAGCGGTGCAGGAAACCGAGCCCGTGACCGCCGTACTCGGTGGGGATGGTCAACCCGACGAAACCGGCATCGGCCAGTCGTGCGCTGAAACCGGCGTCCCAGCTGGTCAGCCAGGAGTCGATCTCGGGCTGCCAGCCGAAGCTGTCCCGGTCGGCGTGCACGAATCGCCGAACCTTCAGGCGTAGGTCGGCCAGGTCACCGTCGTTGGCGCACAGCGCATCGAATTCACTCACCGGTTCCGGAGTCTAGTTGCCGTGGTCCAGCAGGAAATGTCATGTCACCGGTCGGGGGTTGCCGCGATACTCGGAAGCTGTGAGTAGTCAGCCGAATGGGCCGCGCCGGGACCGCCTGCGTGAGCTGCTCGACTCGGTGGTGGACAGCGCCAACTCCGACGTCGCCGGCATGGCCCGCAGCAGCTTCGCCTCGGAATTCCACTTCTCCCGTGAGGTCAGCAGGCTCACCGGGGAACCGCCGGCCGCGCTGCGCCGCCGCGTCATGCTGGAGCGGGCGGCGTGGCGGCTGCAGCGCGGCGAGGGCGTGGCCGCGGTGGCGCTCGACGAGGGGTGGTCGGCCCCCGAGGTGTTCTCCCGGGCGTTCCGCCGCGCTTTCGGCGTGCCGCCGTCACAGGCCACCGATGTCGGATTCCGGCTGCCGGCGCCCAACGGGGTGCACTTCCATCCGCCGGAGTCGCTGTGGTTGGACAGTCCCGGCGATGCCCAGCGCCCCGATATCTCGCTGCTGATGATCGCCCACGATATCGCCGATACGGCCTCGCTCATCGGCACCGCCGCGGCACTGACGGAAATCCAATGGGCCGAACCGGTTTCACCGGGCCAGGTGATTCTGGACTGGGACGGTGAGGAGGCCAGCGTCGCGGCGGTGCTGGGCGCGCTGGTGTGGACCAAAGAGGTGTGGCTGGCCAGCATCGAGGGTCGGGACCAGCCCGTCCGTCCCGCGATTCGTTCCATTGTTCAGCTCGCGGCCGACCATGACGAGGTATCGGCGCGCTGGACGGCGATGGTGCGGGATTACGGCGAGCAGGGCCGACTGGCCGACACGGTGATCGACGCGCTGTGTGATCCGCCGGAGTCCTTCCAGCTGTACGGCATCATCGCGCATGTCCTCACCTACTCGGCGCACCGCCGGGAAGTGTTGCGCGCCATGCTGATCCGCCACGATGTGCAGGTGCACCGAGGCGACCCACTCGAATGGATGCGAAGGGACTGACATGGCAGAGGGTATGAAATGAAGACGATCTACTTCACGGCCTCCACGCTGGACGGTTTCGTCGTCGACGAGGCGGACAGTCTGGACTGGCTGCTGACCCGCGACTTCGACCCGACCGGGGTGTTCGGGTACGAGGCCTTCGTCGCTGAGGTCGGGGCGCTGGCGATGGGCTCGTCTACTTACGAGTGGATCGTGAAAAACCAACCAGGACAATGGATGTACAGTCAGCCCAGCTGGGTGCTCACCACCCGGTCCGGGATCGTTCAGTACGGTCATCCGGTGCAGACGTTCGACGGTGACATCGCACAGCTACACGGCGCGCTGGTGTCCGCCGCAGGCGACAAGGATGTCTGGGTGGTCGGAGGTGGCCGGACCGCGGCTCAGTTCGTGGCCGAAGGCCTGGTCGACGAGTTGGTGGTCACCTACGCGCCGTGCACGGTGGGTGCCGGCGCGCGACTGCTGCCGATCCGTTCGGAATGGGAATTGGTCGAGGCGGACCGCAACGGTGAATTCGTCTGTGCGCGCTGGCGCAAGGCAGTCTAGGCCGCGCGGGAGGACCGCCACTGCCGGTTGATCCGGTTGAGCAGGGGCACGGGGCGTCGAGGATCGCCCAACTGCCGGGAGAATCGACGGCCGGCGACGTTGAGTTCGATGAGCAACATCGGTGCCCCTCCTTTCTGTATGTCCAAGCATAAGGATGAACGCCGAGGTCGGCAGCGGATATTCCGGCGTATCCGCAGGTCGTCGGTGAACAGCTGATGAACATAGGGCGCGGGGCGACAATCGCAGCTATCCGAATCGGTGGGACGTGGGCGGCCTGCGGGATTATTCTCACCGGCATGGGGCACTACATTTCCAATGTTCGTGATGTCGAGTTCAACCTGTTCGAGGCGCTGCAGCTCGACAAGGCGCTGGCCGGCGGAGACTTCGGCGATCTCGACGGCGCATCGGTGCGCGAGATGCTCAGCGAGGCCGCGCGGCTCGCCGAAGGACCGCTCGCCGAGGCCTTTGCCGAAACCGACCGCAACCCACCGACTTTCGATCCGGCGACGCATACGGTCACCTATCCCGAGCCGTTCAAGGCCGCGTTGCAGGCCTGGCAGGACGGTGAATGGTTCCGGATCGGCCTCGACGAAGCCGTCGGGGGAGTCCCGGCGCCGGCGATGCTCGCGTGGGCGATCGGCGAGTTCGCGCTGGGCGCGCAGCCGGCCGCCTACATCTGCCACTCCGGGCCGGTGCTGTCCGACATCATCTACGGTTTGGGCAACGAACGGCAGCGGCACTGGGCGACGTTGATGGCCGAACGGAACTGGGGCGCCACCATGGTGCTGACCGAGCCCGATGCGGGCTCGGATGTGGGCGCGGGACGCACGAAGGCCGTCGAGCAGCCCGATGGCAGCTGGCACCTCGACGGTGTCAAGCGGTTCATCACCAACGGGGACACCGGAGACGTCTACGAGAACATCGTGCACGCGGTGCTGGCCCGGCCCGCCGGTGCGGGGCCGGGAACCAAGGGGTTGTCGCTGTTCTTCGTGCCGAAGTTCCTGTTCGATTCGGAGACCGGCGAACTCGGCGAGCGCAACGGTGTCTATGTCACCAACCTCGAGCACAAGATGGGGCTCAAGGCGTCCGCGACGTGTGAGCTCACCTTCGGCCAGCACGGTACGCCGGCCGTCGGCTGGTTGGTCGGTGATGAGCACAGTGGTATCGCGCAGATGTTCAAGGTCATCGAATATGCACGAATGATGGTGGGCACCAAGGCAATCGCCACCCTATCGACGGGCTACCTCAATGCGCTCGCGTACGCCAAGTCCCGGGTGCAGGGTGCTGACCTGACCCAGATGACCGACAAGATGGCGCCGCGGGTGACGATCCTGCACCACCCGGATGTGCGGCGTTCGCTGCTGACGCAGAAGGCTTATGCCGAAGGTCTGCGCGCGCTGTACCTGTACACGGCGGCCCATCAGGACCCGACGGTGGCGGCCATCGTGTCCGGAGCGGATCCGGAGACGGCCGATCGCGTCAACGACCTGCTGCTGCCGATCGTGAAGGGTTTCGGTTCCGAGCGGGCCTACCGCTATCTGACCGACTCGCTGCAGACCTTCGGCGGATCGGGATACCTGCAGGACTACCCGATCGAGCAGTACATCCGCGACGCCAAGATCGACTCGCTGTATGAGGGCACCACGGCCATCCAGGCGCAGGACTTCTTCTTCCGGAAGATCGCCCGTGATCAGGGAGCGGCACTGACGCATCTGCTCGGTCAGATGCAGGCGTTCCTGGACCGGGAGCCCGCCCGCCCCGAGATCGCGGATGGCAGAGTGGCTTTGGCGGCTGCGGTGGCGGATGCGCAGGGCATGCTCGCCGCGCTGATCGGCTACCTCGTCGGCTCGCAGCAGGAACCCCGCGAGCTGTACCGGGTGGGCCTGGGCTCGGTGCCGTTTTTGATGGCGATCGGTGATCTGCTGATCGGTTGGCTGCTGCTGGAGCACGCCGAGATCGCGCTGGAGGCGCTGGAAGGTGCGTCCGGTCGTGACCGGGCGTTCTACGAAGGCAAGGTCGGCGCGGCGCAGTTCTTCGCGCGGCACATCCTGCCGAGGCTGTCCTCGGATCGCGCCGTCATCGAGTCGATGCAGCTGGGCGCAATGGACCTGCCGGAGGAGGCCTTCTGACTTTTCGCCGAAACTCGCGTACCCGTGGTAATCCGCGCCGGCGGAACCCCGGGTACGCGAGTTTCGCCGGGCTTCAGCGGATCGACACCAGTTGGTCGATCGAATCCGCGGGCAGATCACCGTCGACGACCGCGGTGACGGTCGCGCTGTTCAACGTGATCGAGCCCTTGTGGTTGTCCAGGAAGGCGGTGTCCGCCGCATCGCGGCCCGTCGAGATCCGTACCAGCGACTGCCGCGGCGCCAGGCAGGTGGCATC
>JBPPMV010000015.1:0-6203 GCA_051306235.1 Mycobacterium sp.
TGGGCCAGCCCGTGTCGATGCTCATCCCCCGCGTCGTCGGCTTCAAACTGAGCGGCGAGATCAAGCCCGGCGTCACCGCCACCGACGTCGTGCTGACCGCCACCGATATGCTGCGCAAGCACGGCGTGGTCGGTAAGTTCGTCGAGTTCTACGGCAAGGGTGTCGCCGAGGTGCCGCTGGCCAACCGCGCGACCCTGGGCAATATGAGCCCCGAATTCGGTTCCACCGCAGCGATTTTCCCGATCGATGAGGAGACCATCAACTACCTGCGGTTGACCGGCCGCTCCGAGGAGCAGCTGGCGCTGGTCGAGGCGTACGCCAAGACGCAGGGCATGTGGCACAACCCGGACAAGGAACCGGTCTTCTCCGAGTACATCGAGCTGGACCTGTCCACCGTGGTGCCGTCGATCTCCGGGCCCAAGCGCCCACAGGACCGTATCGAGCTCACCGACGCCAAGACCGCGTTCCGCAAGGACATCCACAACTACGTCGAGGAGCAGTACCCGACCGAGCACACCCAGCTCGACGAGGCGGTCGAGGAGTCCTTCCCGGCCAGCGACTCCGCGGCACTGTCCTTCGCCGACGATGGCGCGGTCGACGCCCGCCCGTCGGCCGCCAACGGAGCCGAAGGCAGGCCGAGCAAACCCGTCACCGTCACGTCCGACGAGCGCGGTGAGTTCGTGCTGGACCACGGCGCGGTCGTGGTCGCAGGCATCACATCCTGCACCAACACCTCCAACCCGACCGTCATGATCGGCGCCGCACTGCTCGCCAAGAAGGCCGTCGAGAAGGGCCTGACCTCCAAGCCCTGGGTCAAGACGAATATGGCCCCGGGATCGCAGGTTGTCACCGACTACTACAACAAGGCCGGTCTGTGGCCCTACCTGGAGAAGCTCGGTTACTTCCTCGGCGGTTACGGCTGCACCACCTGCATCGGCAACACGGGCCCGCTGCCCGAGGAGATCTCGGCCGCGATCAACGACAACGACCTCTCGGTCACCGCGGTGCTCTCGGGCAACCGCAACTTCGAGGGCCGCATCTCCCCCGACGTCAAGATGAACTACCTGGCCTCACCGCCGCTGGTCATCGCCTACGGCATTGCGGGCACGATGGACTTCGATTTCGACGCGGACGCGCTCGGTACCGACCACGACGGCAACGACGTGTTCCTCAAGGACATCTGGCCGACGGCCGCCGAGATCGAGAAGACCATCGCGTCCTCGATCAACCGGCAGATGTTCACCGACTCCTACGCCGATGTGTTCAAGGGTGACGACCGGTGGCGCTCGCTGCCGACTCCGGAGGGCAACACCTTCGAGTGGGACGAGGACTCGACCTACGTCCGCAAACCACCGTACTTCGACGATATGCCGGCTGATCCGCAACCGGTGGAGGACATCACCGGCGCCAGAGTGCTTGCCCTGCTGGGTGACTCGGTGACCACCGACCACATCAGCCCGGCCGGCGCCATCAAGCCGGGCACCCCGGCCGCGCAGTACCTCGATGCGCACGGTGTGGAGCGCAAGGATTACAACTCGCTGGGGTCGCGGCGCGGCAACCATGAAGTGATGATCCGCGGCACCTTCGCCAACATCCGGCTCAAGAACCAGCTCCTCGACGATGTCTCCGGTGGGTACACCCGTGACTTCACCCAGTCCGATGAAAATGGAAACGCGCCGCAGGCGTTCATCTACGACGCATCGGTCAACTACCAGGCCGCGGGCATCCCGCTGGTTGTGCTGGGCGGTAAGGAGTACGGCTCGGGATCGTCCCGTGACTGGGCGGCGAAGGGCACCTCACTGCTCGGCGTTCGCGCGGTCATCACCGAGTCCTTCGAGCGCATCCACCGGTCGAACCTGATCGGTATGGGCGTCATCCCGCTGCAGTTCCCCGCAGGCGAATCCGCGGCCAGCCTGAAGCTGGATGGCACCGAGACGTTCGACATCTCCGGTATCACCGCCCTCAACGACGGCAAGACGCCGAAGACGGTCAAGGTCACCGCGACCAAGACCGACGGTTCCACCGTGGAGTTCGACGCGGTCGTGCGCATCGACACCCCCGGCGAGGCCGACTATTACCGCAACGGCGGCATCCTGCAGTACGTGCTGCGCAACATGCTGAAGTCCTGACCTGATGCCCCGGGTCACCGACGATCATCTGGCGGCACGCCGGCGCCAGATTCTCGACGGCGCCCGGCGGTGCTTCGCCGAATACGGATACGAGAAGGCGACCGTGCGGCGGCTCGAACACACCATCGGGCTGTCGCGCGGCGCCATCTTCCATCACTTCCGCGACAAGGACACCCTGTTCTTCGAGCTCGCCCGCGAGGACGCCGAGCGGATGGCCGATGTGGCCTCCCGCGAGGGGCTCATCCAGGTGATGCGGGATCTGCTGGCCGCACCTGACCAGTTCGACTGGTTGGTGACCCGGCAGGAGATCGCCCGCAAGCTGCGCAACGACCCGGCGTTCCATCAGGGTTGGGCGGAACGATCGGCCGAGTTGTCGGCGGCGACCACCGAGCGGCTACGCATGCAGAAACAGGCCGGGCGGTTGCGCGACGACGTGCCCGGCACGGTACTGCAGACGTACCTGGATCTGGTGCTCGATGGTTTGGTGGCCCGGCTGGCCTCGGGCGAGGACACCGAGAACCTTAGCGCGGTACTGGACCTCGTCGAGGACTCTGTGCGTCAACCCACCAGCGGCGGTTAGCTCGCGCGGCGGTGATTCGGGCCGCCCCTGCTGCGCATCCGGGTTCCCGATTCACGCAGCATGCTGTGCACTGACCCGTAGGACCGGCCGGTCTCGGCCACCAGTGACCGAATGCTCGCGCCGCGTTCGTAGGCGCTGCGCAGTTCGGTCAGGATCTGCTCACGGGACCTATCTGCTTCATTCATCGACATCTCCCCACTTCTCCCCGGTGCAACGCGGCGAATACCCAGACTGGGAACCGCCGAAACGTGGCGCGATGAGAAACACGCGAATTGTCTTGCAGGCAGGCCTATGCCAGCTCGATGAGATCCCGGTATTCGGTGGACCAGAAGTCCTCGGTGCCATCCGGCAGCAACACCACCCGTTGCGGGTCCAGCGCCTCGGCGGCACCCGGGTCGTGGGTCACCAGCACCACCGCGCCCTGGTAGCTGCGCAGCGCGTCGAGCACCTGCTCGCGCGACGCCGGGTCGAGGTTGTTGGTGGGCTCGTCCAGCAGCAAGACGTTGGCAGTGGAAGCCACCAGACCCGCCAGCGCCAGCCGGGTCTTCTCGCCACCGGACAAGGTGCCGGCCGGCTGGTCCAGTTGCGGGCCGGTGAACATGAATGCGCCCAACAGACCTCGCAGATCCTGCTCCCCGGTGTCAGGGGCGGCGTGCCGGATGTTCTCCCAGACCGTCGCCTCGTTCTCCAGGGTGTCGTGCTCCTGGGCGAAGTAGCCGATCTTGAGTCCGTGTCCCGGTTCCAAACCACCCGCGTCAGCGGTCTCTGTACCGGCCAGCAAGCGCAGCAGGGTGGTCTTACCTGCACCGTTGAGCCCCAGCACCACGACGCGGGAACCCCTGTCGATGGCGAGGTCGACACCGGTGAAGATCTCCAGCGAACCGTAGGTCTTGGTCAGTCCCTTGGCCACCAGCGGCGTCTTCCCGCACGGTGCGGGCACCGGAAACTTGATGCGCGCCACCTTGTCGGCCACCCGCTCGGCATCGAGTTCGGCGATCATCCGCTCGGCGCGACGCAACATGTTCTGGGCGGCAACGGCTTTGGTGGCCTTGGCGCCCATCTTGGCGGCCTGGGCCCGTAGTGCGCCAGCCTTCTTCTCGGCATTGGCACGTTCGCGACGGCGGCGCTGCTCATCGGTGGAGCGGGCATCCAGATACTTCTGCCAGCCCATGTTGTAGATATCGGCCTCACCGCGCACCGCGTCGAGGAACCAGACGCGGTTGACCACATCGGCGAGCAGTTCGACATCGTGGCTGATCACCACGAGGCCACCGGTGTGGCTCTGCAGGAACGTGCGCAGCCAGCCGATGGAGTCGGCGTCGAGGTGGTTGGTGGGTTCGTCGAGCAGCAGCGTGGTGTCCGAACCCGAACCGGTGTCCGATGCCGCGAACAGGATGCGGGCCAACTCCACCCGTCGGCGCTGACCGCCGGACAGCGTGCGCAGCGGCTGGGTGAGCACCCGGTCGGGCAGACCCAGGCTGGCGCAGATGCGGCCGGCCTCGCTCTCGGCGGCGTAACCACCGAGCGCGGAGAACCGTTCCTCCAGAACGCCGTAGCGGCGGACAGCATTGTCGCGTTCGGTGTCATCGGCGACCTCGGCCATCAGGACCTGCTGCTTCTCCAGGTCCGTCAGCAGGGTGTCCAGGCCACGAGCGGAGAGCACCCGGTCGCGCGCCAGCACGTCGAGATCGCCCTCACGCGGATCCTGCGGCAGATAGCCGACCTCGCCGGTGGTGTCGACCGAGCCGGCATAGGGCTCACCCTCGCCCGCCAGGATGCGCATCGTGGTGGTCTTGCCTGCGCCGTTTCGGCCGACCAGTCCGATCCGGTCACCCGGTTGGATCCGGAGCGCCGAACCCTCAATGGACAGCAGTGTGCGCGCCCCGGCGCGGACCTCCAGGTCCGTTGCGGTGATCACGCCGCTGCCTCCTCATATTGTCTACTTGTCGTCGGTACCCCGGTCGTCCAAAAACACCGGCGACCGCTTATCTTTGCGCGCAGCGACCGCTTCCTCAAAGTTGGCGGTGAGTAGACGCACATAGAGCTGGCCGAGTCCTTCGGCCTGCATGTGGCCTTCCAGGCTACCGGCGTCCAGTCCACTCCATAGCGTGCGCTTGGTCAATTCGACTCCCGGCCGCGAGAACGCCGCGATACCGCGCGCCATCTCCAGACACGTCGACAGCAGCCGATCCTCGGGCTGAACGCTGGACACCAGCCCGATACGTTCGGCCTCGACCGCATCGACATCGCGACCGGTGAGCATGATCTCGAACGCCCGCGAGGCTCCGATGGCGCGCGGCAGCAGATAGGACAGTCCCAGTTCGCTGGCGGTCAGTCCGTTGTTGATGCCTGCGGCCCGAAAGTAGGCGCCTGCAGCAGCAACTCGGATATCACAGGCCAGTGCCAGGCAGAGGCCACCGCCGATGGCCGCGCCGTTGACCGCCGCGATCACCGGCTGATGCAGGCGGCGCAGCCCGAGGATCACCTCGTCGAGAACCTCCATGGACCGCAGCGCGAACGACGGCCTGGTGAGTCCGTCGACGTGCGGCACCGAGCCTGCCGATTTGTGGTCGGCTCCCGACGAAAATCCGCGACCGGCGCCGGTCAGCACCACCACCCGGACCGCGTTGTCGTGGTGCAGATCCTGCAGCACCGCACGCAGCGGCACCATCACGTCGAACGCCATCGAATTCATCCGTTCGGGACGGTTCAACGTGACCAACGCCACGCCCGGCTCGGGACGGTCGACGACCACGAACTCACTGTGCTCAGTCACGCCGAGCACGTTAGCGCGCGGTTCAGCTCTCCTGCGACGCGACGGCCGCGTCGACGTCGAACTCCTTGATCTTGGTGATGAGTTCCTCGAGCTGAGCAGCGCCCAGCGCGCCCGACTGGCGGAACACCTGCTGGCCCTTCTTGAAGGCCATCAAGGTGGGGATCGCCTGGATCTCGGCGGCCTGCGCCAATTCCTGTTCGGCCTCGGTGTCGACTTTGGCGTGCACGATGTCGGGGTGCTTGTCCGCCGACGCACCGAAGGTCGGCGCGAAGGCGCGACAGGGACCGCACCACGACGCCCAGAAGTCGACGAGAACGATGTCGTTGTCGTCAACGATCGCCTTGAATTCCGCTGCGGTGATGTCCTGTGTAGTCACACTATTCCTAACGTCTCGGCTGCTCTACAGATTCCCAGTATGTGCCCGATTTCCCACTATGTGCCCGATCTAACCGGCACCCGCCAGCGAATACACCCGGACCCAGTCCACCTTCATCGCCTGCGGGAACTGCGATGACGAGTCCGGGTCGCCGGTCCAGGGGTTACCCACCGCGGTGTTGAGAATCAGATAGTGCGACCACTCCCCGGAGAACGGTGTCCAATCACCGCCGAGTGCCTCGTACTGCGCCTTGGTGACCCGCCCGGTTTCGACGCCGTCCACGTGCCAGATGATGCGGTCGGGATACCAGTCGATGCCGTAGTCGTGGAAACCGGCGGACAG
>JBPPMV010000016.1:0-3574 GCA_051306235.1 Mycobacterium sp.
CGCCTGGACTGCCGCGCCGCCGAGCGCGCCACCGCGCCCCAGCGCCGCAACCCCTTGTCGACCTTGGCCGCCGATTCCCACCGGGCCACGCACCGTTCGGCCTGCCAGGCCAGGAAACCGTCGGCGCCGGCCTCGGTGGCCAGTTCGATCGCCAGCTCGGAGCGTTCCGATTTGGGCAGGGCCTGCGCGATGGTGACCATCGGCGCCGGCGGCGGCACGGTGATCACCGACAGCACCCGGGCCGCCAGACGGCCCTTCACCGCGTCCTCGACGACGCAGTGCGCCACGGTCCCATGGCCGTCGCTCAGATCCAGTTCCTCACCGGGACGGATCCGTCGGACGGTCGAGGCGTGGAAGCCCTCGTCACCGTCGACGAGCGCGGTGCCGCCCACGTCGGGCAGCGCGTCGACGTAGAAAAGACTTCTCAACGCCCCGAGAACGTCTCACGCAGCCGGCTGAACAGTCCGCCGTTGGCGCCTGCGGCACTGCGGCTGGACTTCACCTCGGCGATATCGCGCGGGCGGTGCTCCTTGAGCTTGCGCAGCAGTTCCGAATCGGTGCCGTCGAGCCGTGTCGGCACCAACACCTCGACATGAGCGTGCAGGTTGCCCCGCACCCCGGAGCGCAGATGTGGCATGCCGTGACCGCGCAGGGTCGTCACCGCACCCGGCTGGGTGCCGGGCGGGACGACCAGTTCGGTGGGCCCGTCGATGATGGCGTCCACGGTCACCGAGGTGCCCAGCGCGGCGTCGAACATCGGAACCGAAACCGTGCAGTGCAGATCGTCGCCGTCGCGGATGAAGATCTCGTGGGGCTGCTCGTGCACCTCGACGTACAGGTCACCCGCCGGGCCGCCACCCGGGCCGACCTCACCCTGGGCGGCCAGCCGCACCCGCATACCGTCGCCGACACCAGCCGGGATCTTGACGCTGATCTCGCGGCGGGCCTGCACCCGGCCGTCACCGCCGCAGCGATGGCACGGATCCGGGATGACCTCGCCGACACCGCCGCAGACCGGGCACGGCCGCGAGGTCATCACCTGACCGAGCAGCGATCGCTGCACCGACTGCACCTCGCCGTGGCCCTTGCAGGTGTCACAGGTCTTGGGCACCGACTTGCCGTGGGTGCCCTTGCCCTGGCACAGATCGCACAGCACCGCAGTGTCGACGGCGACCTGCTTGGTCACGCCGGTCGCGCATTCGGTCAGGTCCAGCCGCATCCGCAGCAGCGAATCCGAGCCCGGGCGGACGCGGCCGATGGGACCGCGCGATCCCGCGCCACCGCCGAAGAATGCCTCGAACACGTCGCCGAGACCGCCGAATCCACCGAACCCGGCTGCCCCGCCGCCGCCACCCGCGCCCTCCATCGGGTCGCCGCCGAGGTCGACGATGCGCCGCTTCTCCGGATCCGAGAGCACCTCGTAGGCGACCTGGATCTCGGTGAAGCGCGCCTGGGCGGCCTCATCGGGGTTGACGTCGGGGTGTAGTTCGCGGGCCAGCTTGCGGTAGGCGCGCTTGAGCTCCGAATCACTGGCGCCCTTGCTCACGCCGAGCAGACCGTAATAATCGCGTGCCACGCTAGAACCTCTCTCGTGCCGCCAGGCGGCGGCCATCCCTTATCGGGTGCCCAGGACTTCACCTATGTAGAGGGCAACTGCGGCGACGTTCGCGATGGTTCCCGGATAGTCCATCCGGGTGGGACCGACCACGCCCATGCCGCCGTACACCTTCCCCGAGCTGCCATAGGTGGTGCTGACCACCGATGTTCCCAGCATCTGCTCGGCTTCGGTCTCGTGCCCGATACGCACCGTGACTTTACCGGCCTGCTGTTGCACCGCGAGCAACCGCAGCACCACGACCTGTTCTTCGAGCGCTTCGAGGACCGGACGCAGCGACCCGCCGAAGTCGGCGGTGTTGCGGGTGAGGTTCGCGGTGCCGCCGAGCAGCAGCCGCTCCTCGGTGTGTTCGACGAGGGTCTCGACCAGAACGGTCGCCGCCCGGCCGACGGCGTCGCCCAGCCCGCCGTGACCGTCGAGTGCACCGGCCAGATCCGCGACCGCGACCGATGCCGCCGACAGCGGTTTGCCCTCCAGTGCCGAACCCAGGCGTTCGCGTAGCTGGCCGAGCTGCTGGTCATCGATGGCATCGCCGAGTTCGACCACCCGTTGGTCGACCCGGCCACTGTCGGTGATGACCACCAGCAGCAGCTTGGCCGGCGTGAGTGCGACGACCTCGAGGTGACGCACCGTCGACGCCGACAGCGTGGGGTACTGGATGATGGCGACCTGCCGGGTCAGCTGCGCGAGCAGACGCACGGCACGACGCAGCACATCGTCGAGATCGACACCGGATTCCAGGAATCCCATGATGGCGCGGCGCTCACTGGACGAGAGCGGTTTCACATCGTCGAGGCGGTCGACGAACTCGCGATAACCCTTCTCGGTGGGCACCCGCCCCGAGCTGGTGTGCGGCTGGGTGATGTATCCCTCGGCCTCCAGGACGGCCATATCGTTGCGGACCGTGGCGCTGCTGACGCCGAGATTGTGCCGGTCCACCAGGGCTTTGGACCCGATGGGTTCCTTGGTGGTGACGAAATCGGCGACGATGGCGCGCAGCACCTCGAATCGACGGTCGTCTGCACTACCCATCGTTCACCTGCCTTTCGCCATGCGGTCTCTCGCCATTTTACGGGGACCAGCAGTACAGATTCATGGTGACGGCGCACTCACCGGCGTGTTCGATACAACACGACGCTCCCGACGGTCCTTCCGCCCGCAAAGACTTCCGGCGACATTGCCGATCGAATGCGGTTAATCTCACCTGCATGGGAGCCCGCCGGTGATCTTCAAAGGTGTCCGCGACGGCAAGCCGTATCCCGAACACAATCTTTCATATCGGCAATGGGCACAGATCCCGCCGCGACAGATCCGGCTCGACGAGTTGGTGACCACCACCACAGTGCTCGCGCTGGACCGGTTGCTGTCCGAGGATTCGACGTTCTACGGCGATCTGTTCCCGCACGCCGTGCGCTGGCAGGGCAACGTCTATCTGGAGGAGGGTGTGCACCACGCGGTGCGCGCGGCCCTGCGGAACCGGACGGTGCTGCACGCCCGCGTCTACGACATGGACGAGCCACTTCCCGCGGTGTGACGCCTGAGCAGATACACCGCGGCGAGGACCTGCCACGCGAAGATCGGGTAGACGCTCGCGCGCTCCCAGACTCCGACGGGCCCGATCCCGATACCGACGCCCAGCAGGCACAGCAGTCCCAGCCCGCCCAGCGCGACCGAGGCCACCCGGTATGGCTTCGACATGAGCACCGCTGATCCCGCGATGGCCGCAGCGTTGCCGCCGATGATCGCCAGCATCGCACCGACCACATGCCAGGTGTTTCCCTGCCCGCTGTGCACGAGTGCGATCAGCACGTTGCCGACACCGTTGGCAAGCGCGAACACCAGGAACCACAACCGGTTCCATGATCTCGGCGATCCGGCGGTGGCCAGCAGTGCGGCCGCCACGAAGGACAGGCCCTGAAAGGCGAACGCCGCGTTCATCAGCGGAGCCCGCGATGACAC
>JBPPMV010000017.1:0-24177 GCA_051306235.1 Mycobacterium sp.
CGCGATACCGAGGACCACGGCGGCAGCGGCGTGTGCCGCCATCATCGACGGGGCCATACCCAGACCGGCGCCGCCGTGATGGCCGCCGGCCATCGTCAGGGTCAGGTGGCCGAGCAGCTGTGCGGCCCCGAGAGCGGCGATGAGCGCGAGCAGTTGGGCGTTCCGGTTCTGCAGCTTGATGCCTGCCGTGGCCGCACCGGAGGTGGCGCACACCAGGAGGGCGGCGACCAGGGCAGCGCCGTGCGGGAACATGCCCGACGCCGCGGCGTGCGCACCGGTGGTGCCTGCCGCGGCGCTGACGCCGACCAGCGCAGCGCGCAGCCAGTGCGCGCGTCTTGCCGGGGTGGTCACCAGCGGGACTCTACTACGGACCCTAGTAGTCCACGAGCTCGTCGCCGAGGAACCGGTCATCGCCGGTCACCCCGGGCAACACGAAGAAGAACCCACCGCCCACCGGCATGATGTATTCCTCCAACGGTTCGCCCTTGAGTCGTTCCTGTACCGCCAGGAACCCTTTCTGCAGGCTGCGCTGGTAGGCGACGAACGCCAGCCCCTGATCCAGCCGGCCTGCCCCGTCGAATCCACGGGAGTAGTTGAAACCGCGGCGCAGGATGAGGCTCTGCTCGGTCTCCGGGGTGCGCGGATTGGCCAGCCGGATATGGGCGTTCAGCTTGATCCGCCGGCCCTCGGGATCTGCGGGAAAATCCGGATCGTCGAACTCTCCGGACATGCCCAGGGGAGCGCCGCCGGCCTTGGTCCGGCCGATCAGGGCCTCCTGCTCGACCAGCTGGGTCCGGTCCCAGAACTCGACGAAGTTCCGGATGATCCGCACGGCCTGGTAGGTGCCGCCCACTGCCCAGGCAGGCTCCTCGTCCTCGGCGCCCACCCAGACGTGCCGATCCATCACCGCGGCGTCCGCCACGTCGAGATTGGACGTTCCGTCCTTGAATCCCAGCAGGTTTCGCGGGGTGGCGGCCTCGGTGCCCGAGTGCACGGCGGCGGCGCGCCCCGCACCGATACCGCGTGCGTAGCCGTCGATCATCCAGCGCAACACCAGATCCCGACGGGTCCGTCGCATCAGCTGCCGCAACGCAAACTGCAGGGTGTCGTTGTGCCCGGCCTCGAAGATGATCGAGATGTCGCCGTGCGACAGTTTGGGATCGAGTCGGTCGTTGGCAAGGAATGGCATGGTGACCAGTTCCCGGGGCTTGCGGTCGGCCAGGCCGAAGCGGTGGTCGAACAGGGACGCCCCGACACCGACCACGATCGACAGGTTGTCGGCCGGTGGTTTCTCGCCGAGGATCCCCGAATCGACCGGCGGGTAGGCCGGGTCGCGCGTCTCCGGCGGTTTACCGGCCATCAGGCCGCGGATCTCGTCGGTGAGTTCCTGCAGGGTGTTCTTCAGTTCTGCCCGGTTCCTGGCGTGCACATTGAACGACGCCACCAGCCCCTGCTCGGGAATCGGCAGCGCGGTGATCCCGGCCTGGTGGGCGCCCTCGAATTCGATGAACCGTTCCGCGGCAGCGCTTTCGGGGGCCGCGTTATCCGCAGCACAACCCGCCAGCGCACCCGCTCCCACCGCGGCTCCGGTGCCCAGGGCGCCGGCCACGAACCCGCGGCGGGAGATCCCGCGACGTGGTGACCCCTGTGTCACTGCAGCTTCAGTACTCCCGACACCTGCGACAGATTCTCCGACAGCCCGGCCAGTTCGGCCTTGAGGGTGTCGATGACCTGAGGCGTCACGGTCACGTCCGGGCAGCGCGCGGACGGGTACGGATCGTTCTCGGTGCAGAACAGCACCCAGCCGTCACCCCGGCGCAGCGGACCCAGCGTCTCGAACACCGAGTTCATACCGGCTTCGATCTTGCCCAGCAGTGCGGGATCGGCCTCGACCAGCGCGGGGTTCAGCTTGCCGACCGCGTCACGCGCGCCCTGCAGGTTGGCGTCGAAATCCCACAGGTCGGTCTTGGCGTAACGGTCCTCTTCGCCGGTGATTTTGCCCTCGGAGACCTCTTCGATCAGTTCGGCCGCGCCCGTGGACACGTCCACCGGCTTCACCTCCACGGCGGGGAACTGCTCTTTGAGCGCAGCGATATCGGCGTCGAGCTGATCGGCGAACGGGGCGCCACCGTCGGTGGTGTTCTTCTCGAACAGCAGGAACTCGAGGCGGTGCCAGCCGGTGAACTCCGGGTCGTCGACACCGGAGAAGTCGTCGACGCGGGCGTCGATCTTGCCGTCGATCTCCTCGACGAGCCCGGCGAGCGGTTCGATCCGCTCCCACGGCGCGCGGGAGGGGGCGTAGGCGTCCTGGGCGGCCTTGAGATCGCCGGCCCGCACCGCGTCGGTGAACACCTTCACGACAGTGACGAGCTCGTCGATCTGAGCGGTGGCGTAGGCCTTGTACTCCTCGGCGGCCTTCTCGGTCAGCGGGTTGGCAGCGGCGGCCGTCGATGTGGTCGCCGACGCGCCCGACGTGGTGCTCGCCGCCGGCGTGTCGGAGCCTCCGTCCGAACTGTCGCTCGAACACCCGCTGAGAACGAGTGCTGCCGCGACAACCGGTATCTGCCAGGCGAAATGCCGTCCCATCGGACCTCCTCTAGTGAATGTCAGCACAGTACCCGTTCGACCCACATTGGATAGGCATACCTCTGCTTTTCGAGTCCGAACCGTTCGATCAGGTGCGTCCGCGGGTGCCACCGTTACTCTTGATCGGGGTGTGTCGGGCCCGGGCAATGGGTGTGACGGGTGGCTTGAGGGAGAACCTTGTCGGACGTAGGGAGTGTGTCGACCCCGGTGTCGACCGTTCCCGCAGCAACTCCCGAGCGGATATCTGCGGCCGCAGCTGCCACCGCCGCCCGGACCCGTTGGTTGCGCATCGTTGCCGTGCTGACCGCGACGCTGCTGCTGCTGGCGTCGAGCTGTTCGTGGCAGACCGGTGAGCCGATCCCCGAGGGCGTGCCGCCGCCGGCCGGTGCCCCGGTACCGCAGATCGACACCAATGCCGCCGGCCGTCCCGCCGATCAGCTGACGGAGTGGGCCGCCGAAGTGGCCCCGACCATCGGCATTCCAGCCAGGGCGCTGGAGGCCTATGCCTATGCCGCACGGGTGGCCCAGGTGGTGAACCCCAAGTGCAATCTGGCCTGGACGACGCTGGCGGGTATCGGGATGGTCGAAAGTCACCACGGCACCTATCACGGGGCGACCATCGCGGCGAACGGTGACGTCCGGCCACCCATCCGCGGTGTGCAGCTGGACGGGACGCTGGGCAACATGCAGATCCTCGACACCGACAACGGTTTGCTGGACGGGGACCCGCGCCTGGACCGGGCCATGGGGCCCATGCAGTTCATCCCGGAGACCTGGCGGTTGTACGGGGTCGACGCCAACAACGACGGTGTGATCAGCCCGGATAATTTCGACGATGCCGCACTGTCGGCGGCGGGCTATCTGTGCTGGCGGGGCAAGGACCTGTCCACCCCCCGGGGCTGGATGGAGGCACTGCGCGCCTACAACCTGTCCAACCAGTACGCGCGCAGCGTCCGGGACTGGGCTACCGCGTACGCCGACGGGCACCCTTTATAGATCACGCTGACCGCACCGGGGCCGGGGCCAACCCTTAGGCTCTTAGCGAGCACAAGACTCGAGTACACGATCCGTCTTCACCTAGGAGGAGCCCGTGCCCATCATCGAACAGGTCGGAGCCCGCGAGATCTTGGATTCTCGCGGTAACCCGACCGTTGAGGTCGAGGTGGCCCTGATCGACGGAACGGTCGCCCGGGCCGCAGTGCCCTCGGGTGCCTCCACCGGCGAGCACGAGGCTGTCGAGCTGCGCGACGGCGGCAGCCGCTACGGCGGCAAGGGCGTGGAGAAGGCCGTCGAGGCGGTGCTCGACGAGATCGCTCCGGCGGTGATCGGGATGTCCGCCGACGACCAACGGCTCATCGACCAGGCGCTGCTGGATCTGGACGGCACCCCGGACAAGTCCCGGTTGGGCGCCAACGCGATTCTCGGTGTGTCGCTGGCAGTCGCCCGCGGCGCGGCGGAATCGGCCGGACTGCCGCTGTTCCGCTACATCGGCGGCCCCAACGCTCACATCCTCCCGGTGCCGATGATGAACATCATCAACGGCGGCGCACACGCCGACAGCGGCGTGGACGTCCAGGAATTCATGATCGCCCCGATCGGTGCGCCGAGCTTCAGGGAGGCGTTGCGCTGGGGCGCGGAGGTGTACCACTCGCTCAAGTCGGTGCTCAAGAAGCAGGGCCTGTCCACCGGTCTGGGTGACGAGGGCGGTTTCGCGCCCGACCTGCCGGGTACGACGGCTGCGCTGGACCTGATCATCTCGGCCATCGAGGGCGCCGGCTACAAGGTGGGCAGCGATATCGCGCTGGCACTCGACGTCGCCGCGACCGAGTTCCACACCGAGGGAACCGGTTACGCGTTCGAGCGGGAGACCCGCAGTGCAGAGCAGATGGCGTCCTTCTACGAAGGATTGGTCAGCACGTACCCGTTGGTGTCGATCGAGGATCCGCTGTCCGAGGACGACTGGGACGGCTGGGTGGCACTGACCGCGGCGATCGGCGACAAGGTGCAGATCGTCGGCGACGATCTGTTCGTCACCAACCCCGAGCGCCTCGAGGACGGGATCGACAAGGGTGCGGCCAACGCGCTGCTGGTGAAGGTCAACCAGATCGGCACGCTGACCGAGACGTTGGACGCCGTGGCGCTGGCGCACAACAGCGGTTACCGCACCATGATGAGCCACCGCTCCGGCGAGACCGAGGACACCACCATCGCCGACCTGGCGGTCGCGGTGGGCAGCGGCCAGATCAAGACCGGTGCGCCGGCCCGCAGCGAGCGGGTGGCGAAGTACAACCAGCTGCTGCGCATCGAGGAGGCTCTGGGCGACGCCGCCCGGTATGCCGGTGACCTGGCCTTCCCGCGGTTCGCGGTGGAGAGCAAGTAGTCCCGTCCCATGCCCGACGCGAAACGGCCCGATCCACGCCGCCGCGGCCCGGCCCCCAGGCCGGGCAAGGCGGGTGGGGCGGGCCGTCCGCGGGGTACGTCGGCGTCACGGCCCAGGGCCGGCGAGAGCCGGGCCATCGAGAGCCGGGAGGGTCGCCAGGCCCGCGAGGCGGCCGAGGCCGAACGTCCGGATGTCGAGTCACCGGACACCGTGGCCGAGGCGATCCGCAAATCGGTCGCCGACTCCGCCGAGCAGCAGTCCGATCAGCGATTCGGTTCGGCTGCCCGGCGGGCGGCGATCCTGGCCGCAGTGGTGTGCGTGCTGACGTTGACCATCGCCGGCCCGGTGCGTACCTACTTCGCCCAGCGAACCGAGATGAATCAGTTGAAAACTGTTGAGGCACAGCTCCGTTCGCAGATCGAGGATCTGGAGCAGCAGAAGATCAAGCTCGCCGACCCGGTGTTCATCGCGGCCCAGGCCCGGGAACGGCTGGGCTTCGTGATGCCCGGCGACATCCCGTACCAGGTGCAGTTGCCACCGGGTGCGACCGCCGCTCCACCGACCGGGCCCGAGGCGCCGACGGTGAAATCCGGTGACCCCTGGTACACCTCGCTGTGGCACACCATCGCCGATGCGCCGCATGGGGTTTCGCCGGTCATCACCCCGGCGGCGCCGCCCACGGATGTGCCGGTCGTTCCCGTCGATCCTGTGCCCGCCGGTGGTTGAGCAGGCCGACCTGGACGCCGTCGCGCAGCAACTCGGTCGTGAGCCGCGCGGCGTCCTGGAGATCGCGTACCGGTGCCCCAATGGTGAACCCGCGGTGGTGAAGACATCGCCGAAGCTGCCCGACGGCACCCCGTTCCCGACGCTGTACTACCTGACCCATCCGGTACTGACCGCCGCGGCGAGCCGGCTGGAATCCTCGGGTCTGATGCGGGAGATGACCGACCGGCTGGCCGAGGATCCCGATCTGGCCGCCGCGTACCTGCGTGCCCACGAATCCTTTCTCGCCGAACGCGATGCCCTCGAATCGCTGGGCACCACGTTCAGTGGCGGCGGTATGCCCGACCGGGTCAAATGCCTGCACGTGGTGATGGCGCACGCCCTCGCCAAGGGGCCGGGGGTCAACCCGTTCGGCGATGAGGCCCTCGCGGTGCTGGCAGCCGAACCCGGGATGGCCGGGATCCTGGACAGTGAGGTGTGGCGATGACGGTGGGTGCGGTCGACTGCGGTACAAACTCGATCCGTCTGCTCATTGCAGAAAACTCTGGGACCGAATCCGGTGGCTCGCTGCTGCGTGATGTGCACCGCGAGATGCGCATCGTGCGACTCGGTCAGGGTGTGGACGCGACCGGTGAGTTCGCGCCGGAAGCGCTGGCACGCACCGAGGCTGCGCTGTCGGACTACGTGGACCTGATGCGCGAGCACGGGGTGCGATCGGTGCGCATGGTCGCGACCTCTGCGGCCCGCGATGCCGGCAACCGCGACGAGTTCTTCGCGATGACGGCGCGGCTGCTGGGTTCGGTCTCGCCGGGCGCGGTTGCCGAGGTGATCACCGGAGCCGAGGAGGCCGAACTGTCCTTCCGCGGTGCGGTCGGCGAACTCGAGTCCACCGCAGCACCTTTCGTGGTGGTCGACCTGGGCGGTGGCTCCACCGAGTTGGTGCTCGGTGACGGCAATGGTGTGACGGCCGCGTTCTCGGCCGATATCGGCTGTGTGCGGATCATGGAACGCTGCCTGCATTCGGATCCGCCGACGGCGGCGGAGATCGCCGCCGCCCGCGCGGTGGTCCGTGAGCGGCTCGAGGAAGCACTGCGGGTGGTCCCGGTCGAGGGCGCCCGCACCTGGGTCGGGGTGGCGGGCACTTTCACCACGCTGGCTGCGCTGGCGCATCGGTTGCCCGTCTATGATCCGGCCGCTATTCATCTGTCGCGGACGGCTTTCAGTGATCTGCTGCCGGTCTGCGGTGAACTGATCGCGATGACCGGCGCGCAGCGGTTGGCACTCGGACCGATGCACGAGGGGCGCGCCGATGTCATACCGGGCGGGGCGATCGTCGTGCAGGAGCTCGCCCGGGTGATGGCCGAACGTGCCGGGCTCGACGAACTCGTGGTCAGCGAGCACGACATCCTGGATGGAATTGCCCTGTCGATCGCATAGCGTGTTGTCCGTGCAACGTGAGGAGGTCATGGCGTGAGTACGTGGAACTCGGGTGGGGGTCCTCCGCCCGTCATCCCGCGCCCGCCGGCGAAGCGCGGCCCGAACATCGGTCTGATCATCGGCGTCACCGTGGGCGTGCTGGCGGTCGGAGCCGGGGTGGCGTACCTGGTGCTGCGTCCGTCCTCGCCGGAGGAACCCGCCGCGCAGCAGCCGGCGTCCGAAACCTCAGCGGCGCAGCCTACTTCGGCTGATCCCGAGGCCGGCGATCCGAATGCCCGGCTGATGAAGGCGCTTCCGCGGGGTTACCCCGCCGGCGCGTGCGAGCCGGTCGCCCGGCTGGAGGGGGCGATGTCCACCATCGCCTGCACCGTCAACAGGGACCCGGGCGGCCCGATGTCGGCCACCTATTCGCTGTTGCTCGACACCGCCGCGCTCAACGCGGCGGTCGAGGATCTGACGGCGACCTCGACGGTGGTGGACTGCCCCGGGCGGATCCAGTCACCGGGTCCGTGGCGGCACAATGCCTCGCTGCACGAGGTCAGCGGCACCCTGGTGTGCGGTATCCAGAACGACAGTCCGATGCTGGCCTGGACCGATATCGATCAGCAGATGATCGCGGTGGTGCAGGGGCGTCCGGCGGGGCCGACGCTGGATCATCTGTACACCTGGTGGACCACGCACTCCTGAACTGCTGACGAAAAGAGTTCGGCGCCTTGGCTTTTAACCGAGGCGCCGAACTTTTCGCCGCCGATTCCGGCGGTGTCGATTACGCCGGCGGCGCGATGACCGGGGTGGTGACCGGTGCCGCGCCTGCGGGCAATGGGGTGCCCTGGCTGCCACCGTCGATGCGGGCCTCGTCGCCGGGCAGGGTGCCCTCCACGGCGGCCGGTGCCGGTGCGGCGCCCTCCGCCGGGGGAACAGCCTCGGCCGGGGGCACGGCCGCAGCCGCCGGGGCTTCCTGCACGCCGGCCGGCGTGAGGCCGGGCTCGCCCTCGGGCAATGGAGTGCCCTGGCTGCCTGCCGGAACCGGAACTGTCTCGGCGGTGCCCTCGGGCAGCGGGGTGCCCTGGCTGCCCGCGGGCAGGGCGGTCGGTGCGGGAGTGGCCGTCTCGGCACCGGCCGGAGCGGCGGGCGTCTCGGTGCTCGGAGTTTCCGTGCTCGATGTGGACGGCGTCGAGGTCGCAGCGGGGGCCTGGTAGGTCCGGGTCCCACTGGCCGCCGCTCCGCCACCGGTGCTCGCCGCCGGCGGCGGGGTGACCCACACGATCAGATCGGCGGCATTGCTGGCATAGACCACGCTGTCTGGCGCGGAGCCGGTGACATCGAAGTACTTAGCACCGTGGGCGAATGGCGTTCGTAACGTTCGCGGTGAGCCTTCTGCCCCGTGTGACGAACGGTTGATACCGGTTGCGTTCGCGAGGTTGACAGAAAGGCGGATGTGAGGATCGCTCATTGAGAACTAGACCAATCCAGACATTGCTGACGGTTTCTCTGTAGGGGGTTGGCCGTACCCGACTGTCACTGATGACCGTCACTGGGGTGACTGATGAGGCGGGCCCTCGCCGCGCAACTGGGCGGCATAAACGAAGATGACCGAGAACGCCGAACAGCGTCTCGTTGAAGCCAAGGACGCGCATGGCTAGGCGAGGTTGCCGCCCTCGAAGAACGCATCAAGCATCTGCGCGTCCGACAATCCGAGGCTCAGCAGCGACTTTCACACGGTAGCGACACGTTCGCCGAGCAGGACCACAATGACGCGATTGAAGCTACCTACAGGCCATCGATGGAGTTGACTCACCCGTCAGCGCCAGCAGTTCTGGGTAGGTCGTGCCGCGAGCTGGGACCGAGGTGTTCCTCAAGTACATCAAGCACGACCGAGAGTTGACTGTTCAGGGCAGCGAGTTCGGCTTCATCGACCGCTGTTCGGATGAGGCGGGCTTCGTATGTGGTGCGCGCAGAGGTGGCCACTTGCCAGAGTTCCTGCCCGTCTGTTGTCGCTTTGACCGGTCTACTCCTGGCGTCTGCGGCGCCACTGTTGGTTTCGATGAGGCCGGCTTCGGTCAAACGTTTGATTCGGGTGCTGACGGTGCCGGATGTGAGTTCGAGGGCCTCGGCGAGTTCGGTTGGTGTACAGCAGTTCTGACCGCGGATTATCACGGCCAACGCGGTCCAGTCAGCCCTACTGATGTGATGACTCGCGGCAATTTGATCAAGAAGTCGATCGAATAGTCGCGATAGCCGTCCTATCCGCTGCCGTAGTTCCTCGACAGCCTGGTCCCCAGAGGGCATCTGGGCCATCCACGTGTCGATGCCCCTGGCAACTGAGTCCACTTCATACCTTTCATTATCTTGACTCTCAAGGTAATGTTGTCTTGAGTCTCAAGGCAATCATAGGAGGTCGCCATGTCGAAGGTGTGGTTTGTAACAGGAGCCAGCACTGGTTTCGGTCGCTCGATCGCCGCTGCAGCCTCGAAGCGCGGTCACATCGTGGTGGCCACAGCGCGCGACCGCGACCACGTCGCCGATTTCGAACACCATGATCGGCTAGACGTCACTGATGCCGAGCAGGTCGAACAGGCCGTGACCCGGACTGTCGACCAGCATGGACGCATCGACGTCGTCGTCAACAACGCCGGCCACGGATTGGTAGGTGTCACCGAAGAAGTCACCGACGACGAGCTGCGCACACTGTTGGAGACCAACTTATTGGGCGCGTGGCGAGTGACGCGTTCCGTGTTGCCGCATTTCCGCCGGCAGCGCAGCGGGCACTTCGTGCAGATGTCGTCAGTTGGTGGGGTCGTGGGTAACCCCGGCCACGCCGCTTACGCCAGTTCGAAGTTCGCGCTCGAAGGCATGTCCGAGGCGTTGGCAGGTGAGGTAGCAGGCTTTGGAATTGGAGTCACCATTGTCGAACCCGGCCCGTTCCGTACCGACTTCGCCGGCCGGTCTCTCAAGGCGACCGACCCACATCCTGCGTATGTCGGCACCCCCGGCGGTGACCTCCGCGCGGGGTTCGGCAAGCAGGACGGCAGACAGCCGAACGATCCAGCCCTGGCAGCTGAGGCAATCATCGCCGCCCTGGAAGCCCCTGAGCCCCCGCTTCGACTTCCCCTCGGACCCGAAGCCGTCGCACGTATCCGCGCCAAACTCCAGAATCAGCTCGCGGCGATTGACCAATGGGAATCCGTCGCGACGAATACCCAAACCCGCTGATCTGTGATTCATCTGGCCTGATCCGTCTGGCCGGCGCTCCACGCGAACCCACTCGGCCGTTCGAGATATTCCACTTGGTTGAACTCGGCCGACTCCGCGCACTTCGAACGGAAGCACGTCATGAGCAAAACAGTCCTTTTCGCACTCGCCGGCGACGACCAACTCGGCAACACCGGTCGCAGAACTGCTGCATACACATCTGAATTACCGTATTCTGCAACAGCATTCGCCGAGTGCGCGGCCGTGACCGAAGTTGCGCCGCAAGTCAGTGACGTCCTCGCGTCGCCGTCGATCGAACAGACGGACGGACAAACCCGATGACCGCCAATCCCACACTTCGGGAACGCAGCACGCTTCCACTGCCAGCATTGATCGTGCTCGCAGTCATCGGATTCACCACCATGCTGACCGAGACCATTCCGGCCGGACTACTCGGTGACATCGGCGGAGCCTTAGACGCATCGGATTCGGTTACTGGGCAACTCCTTACCGCCTACGCCGCCGCGTCGATGCTGGCGGCAATACCTCTCACAACCCTCACACGCACATGGGCGCGCAAACCACTGCTCGTTGCAACGGTCGCAGGGATTGTGTCCGCGAACGTCATCACCGCGGTCTCGAGCGAGTTGTACCTCACCGCGGCCGCCCGGATCGTCGCTGGAGCGTGCGCTGGCATTCAATGGGCGATGATGGCTGGCTACGCGATGCGGATGGTCGACTCCACGCTGAAAGGACGCGCACTGTCGATCGCGATGGCAGGGATCCCCATCGCTTTGGCCTTTGGAATACCGCTCGGCACACTCCTGGGATCGGCCGTGGGGTGGCGCGGTGTGTTCATCATCCTTGGTGCCATAGGAACACTCGCTGGGGTTCTGGCAACGATCATGCTGCCAAGCTGCGAAGGCGAGAAGAGTACCTCAAAACTGGCCATCAAAGCCGTCTTACGTCGGCCAGGAATAGCGCTCATCGTTGTGGGAGCGTTCGCCTTCCAGGCCGCCCACATGAATATGTACACCTACATCGAGCCCTACCTCCGACTTTCCGACCTGGACCGCAACGTCGGCGCCGTCCTGCTCGCCCTCGGTGTCGCGGCGATCGCCGGCTTGTGGGTAACAGGCGTGACCGTTGACCGTCATCTGACCGCTCTCGGTATCGCAGTTCTGAGCTTGTTCTGTGTCGCCATGGGCGCCATGGGCCTTTTCGCCGGTAGTCCTCCGTTCGTCGTTATTGCGGCGATTACTTGGGGATGTGCACTCGGATGCGCCCCCACGTTGTACCAAACCGCATGTGCCCGGGCCGCCGGCCAATCGATCGACATCGCACAGGCCGTCCTGGTCACACTGTTCAACGCAGGCATGGCGGCGGGCTCACTCCTCGGCGGAATTGCTCTGTGGGCGAGCAACTCTGCGCATACGCTGCCATGGATCAGCTTCGCTATCTTTGCAGCACTACTCGCCGTTACGACAGCCACTCGGGCCGTCTCCCTACCCCGCCTACCGAAGACCTTGGTAGGCAGCTTCAGCCCGGAACTGTCCCACGGCTCATGATTAATACGACCGACCGCCTCTCCTTAACGACCTTGAGAAGTCCGGTGAAGCTCTCCCCGCGGCGCCGAACTTCTCTTCCAGATACCTCAAGCTTCGTTGGGGTGGACGTCATTTGCGAACAGCTGTGTGACGTTGCGTTCTCGTTCCCGTTTGATGTTGGCTCTGGCGGCATCCAATGACCTTCTAAGGGTGCCGATTTCGGTTTGAGCGCGTTGGAGGTTGTGGGTGTGGGTGTTGACCAGGTCTCGCAGTCGGGCGTTTTCCTCGGCGAGGTGGTTTCCTTCGGGGTCGTAGAGTTGTCCGGTCAGATCGTTGATTCGCGCTTCTCGCTGTTTGACCTCGGCGCGTAGGGATTTGGCGAGGGCTTCGGCGTTCAGAGCTCGCTCTCGCCATGATGCGGAGGTCTGTTCGATCTTCTGGTCGGCGCGCGCGATCACTGCGACCTGTGATGCGTCACGAGCTGCCAGGACGGCCTCGGTCAGATGCTGGCGGCGCTTGTCGTAGATGAATGTCTTGCCGACTCCGGCGAGGTTGCAGACGTTCTCGACGGTGAACGGTGCGCCGGTCTTGGTGAGTTTAGTGAGCGCTGTGCGCACTCGGTGCTCGCATTCGGCGCTCTTGGTTGCGCGGCGTTCGATCATTTCGACGGGGCGGCGACGTCTTCTGGTTTCCATCACATTCTCCTCGACTAGTTGGTGGCACAGCCGTCAGGTCGCCAGTAGCGGGTGATTCAGTTGGGATACTGGAAACCCGGTGGAGAACAGCGGGTCGAAGTAGTCATGCACGGGGGTACGCAAGTCGAGTTTTTGGGCGTCCTCTAGCAGGCCGAGTTCGTCGAGCGCGTCACGTAGCCCAGTGAGTACGGGTTCCCATGGCTGCCACTGGCTGAGGATGTAGTCGCGAGTCTCGTCGGTGGGGGCCCGTTCGGCGAAGTGGTAGTCGCGGTCGCGTTTGCGTTCCCAATAGGCCAGATCCGCGCCGGTGAGCACGAAATGCTCGCACGGTCCGTTGGGGCTGTCGGTGCAGTTCTTCTGCAACGGGCATTGCGCGCCGCCGACGACCGGGCCGTAGCGACACAGACCATGTTCAACCGGTACCACGGTCAAGTCGATCCGAGCAGCGGCGGCGGCCGGGTCGGCGGCTATGACCTCAGTGGGGCGCAGCAAAATGGTGCCGGGTTTGTCCATTCCAGGCCCGGCCGCCCACACCTGCTGCAAGTGCCGTTTCACGGTGACGTCGTTGTATTTCGCATAGTGAGCCAGCGACTCTTCGGAGAAGTGCCCAAGCAGTTGGCGCACCAGAGCGGGCGGCGCGCCATTGTCCAGCAGGGACATAGCCAGAGTGGATCGAGTCTGATGAGTCGTAATCCATTTCAAGCCAAGACCTTCGAACCACTGCGTCCATGGATTGCGGAACCCGCTTTGCGACACTTCTAGGGCCAGATCGGGGTTCGATAATACACCCGGAAACAGGGGCTTGTCGCGGTCCCAATTGGCTTCGAGTTGTGCGCGACCGCGTTCGTCGAGTGCGGCAAGTGGCTCGGCGTAGCGCGCACGAAGTTTCGCGCGGGTGATCTCCTGGCGCCGCAGCAGCCGTTGGTAGACGGGCAGGTAACACGGCATGCCGTAGTCGACAACGTTCACCTTGCTGATGTCTCGCCAGATAAAGGGCTGGGCACGGCCGATGAGTCCGACGCAGCCCAGGCGAAGTTTGAGTGTCTCGCTGATCCGCCCGCCCTGAAACGCGTGAGTGAGCCAGATGTCGGCGAGGCCGACGTCGTTGCTGTCGAGGGCTTCGAGAGCGCCGATGCTCTCGGCGCTGACAAGCAACTGAAAGTCGCCCTCGCTCAGCGGCCGTGGCCGCGGATTCTTGACTGGCTGCGGGTAGCCCGGCAAGCCAAGGATGAACGAGTCCATGCCCGGTGGTGTCCTACGCTCTTCGTGACTGCGCTGCAGGACGATTCGCATGCTGACCGTGTACGTGTGGCGGGTGAGATCGGTAAGTGTGCCAGTTCCCTTCCTCTTGTGTTGCATCAGGAGGGGAATGGGGATTTGCTCCCGGAACCACAGGTCCCAGGTGTCTTTCACCGACATGGCGTCGGCCCTGCCGAGTCGGCGTGGGTCGTCGCCGTGGTCGTCGCGATTTTGCCACAGGATGTGCGAAAGCAAGGCGATTCCGGTGATCCGGTTGCGCATCGTGTCGAGGGTGGGACGTTTTCCCGCCGGCTTGAGTGCCTCGTCTCGCAGGTACTCCCAGATCACGTCCCGCAGCCAGCGTTGCGAAATCCCGGTCAGGTCCCAGACCTTGCGCCGATTTACCCCGGCAGTCGTTCCCGAAAACGGTGCGCTCCCGACGAGGATCGGATCGAACCATCCAGCGGCCTTGGCGATGTCTTCGGTAATCATGAGGCTGCGCGCTGCGGCCGGAAGGTCTAACCAGATCCGGCGCTGGGCCTTACGATCGCACTCTTTGGCGAGATCCTCGATTTGGGAGTCGCATAGAGACGTCACGCCGCTTGCAGCGAGGGTGTCGACGACCTTCTGCAGCTCTGCGGGGCGCCACGCGGTGCGTCTTGCATTTTTCGCGTGGCGGTGAAGGGCGTAGCGGATCTCGTTCTGCAAGCCGTTGGGCAGTGCTGCCAGTGACAGTTGTCCGCGGCTGCTCGGTGGTGACACGGATTCCCGGACCGCAGCAGATGCGAGAAACTTATCCCATGCTCGCGGATCTTCTGCTGTGTCATCGGTGCTCAGCCACTCAGCCCACTGCTGAATGTGGGCATCGCACACACGATGCTTCTGAGCGGCCGCTCGCACAATGCGCACGCTGTCGTGGACGCATCGCGGAACCGAGCAGGGGTCATACGGCGGCATCGGGCGTTGAACTTGGCGCCACCTCGCTTCGCTGATCCACTCATCGCGAGATCGCTTCTGGGGTCCTGTTCTTCGTCGTGCCTTCCCTAGTAGAGCCCCGTGATGTGTGCAGTAACCGGTCTTCCACGCTTCACGATTACTCCCACAGATTACGCAGTCGGGCCTACGTGACAGAGCCCACCCCAGCTTGCTCGACGTCACGGGTTCGGCATCGCGAACAAACTCGTCGAGGCCAACCGAGTCCTGGAGCCGGCCGTACTCATGGGCGTGCGAGACGCAGATGAGGCGGGTCTCCGTTGCTCCCATGCCGCCGTCACAGCCCTCGACGCGGCATGCCCAACCGTAGGTCGCGTGATGTGAGGGAAACTCGATCGGTTCCGTTAGCAGCCACGGTGAGAAGTGTTGACTGACAACGCTGTAACGCTGTTCAACCGTCAGGCCCAGGTATTCGCTCTCGGTGGCCGGAACCAGGGCATCAGCCATCGGTTCCGCCGCGGTCACCGTGCGTCCTCCGATACCGATGTCGGCGCGAGATAGGGTTCGCTCGGCGGTCGGGCCGTTGCGTCCCAGGCCTGCTGCAGATACTTCATCGCGTGGCGGTTGGCGGACTTGCCGTACAGATCGGTGACCATCTGGGGGCTTGCCCAGCCGAACTCCTGGGCGACCAGTTCGGCGTTGAAATCCGATTCGGCGTACAACGCCGCTGCCGCCTTGTGTCGGAATCCGTGCGGGGTCACGCGCACCTGCAGTCCGGCGCGGCGGCACGCTCTGGCCAGCATTTTGCGGACACCGGCCGTGGTGAGTGCCGCGCCCGGGGTGCGGCCGGCAACGTGCACAAGGACCTGTTCGTGGTCCGCCAGATGTGAGATCGGATGAAACTCATCCAGCAGGTACGCGTGAAACGTG
This sequence comes from Mycobacterium sp., assembly GCA_051306235.1. GTDB lineage: Bacteria > Actinomycetota > Actinomycetes > Mycobacteriales > Mycobacteriaceae > Mycobacterium. The sequence continues at coordinate 15,663 of JBPPMV010000017.1, forward strand.
CTGATCATGTCAGGACTGACGGCGCGGATGACCCCGTCCACCACCCAGCCGTCCTTCGCGACGGCGGTCGGGGCGTAGGCCTTCGCCCGTGCACCGTTGGGATTGTCGTCGCGGCCGATGATGTGAATATGGGGATCGGCGCGTTGACCGCACTCATGATGCGGGCGCAGGTGCAGGTCGCTGAATCGCAACCCGCACAAACCGCCCACCCTGATGCCCCCGTCATGCAGCCACGTCAGGATCATTACGTCGCGGGCCGAGGTCAACACCCCCGGCTCGAACAGGGCTTCCACAACCTCGTCTGGCAGGAATCGGGGCCGCCGAGTGGCCGTCTTCGGTGCTAGTGGATTGGCCTGGCGCGTCCGCCCAGACTTGCCCTGTTGCGCAGCGGAGTTGGGCCGCAGCGCCTCGACCAACTCCGCGCTCGTATCCCCCGATGCCGCCAACGCAAGGTAGTACGCCTTGACGACGGTGGCCACGTTGCCTGCCGCCGACGGCCCTATCGGCTTCTGTGTCGGCTTACGCCACACCGCGCCGTAGACACCGTCGACCTGACCGGTTACGCCGTTCATGTAGCGCCGCAAATCGTCAAACGTGACGGTGTCTTGTGTCTTGCCGTTTGCCCGCAGCCAGTTCAAATGATCGACCAGGCTGAAGGCATAGGTCTGCTGTGTTGACGCCCCATACCGCTTCAACACATTCAAGCTTGGACGGTGAACCTCCAAGCTAGGAGTGAAGATCCAGTAGGACTGGCGCCCATCCCGATGCCGCACCTTCCGAACGGAAAACCGATCACCTTCCAACAACCCACCCCATCTGCTGCTAGTTGGGAACCTCCTGAATGCACGTTTACCACCCCTTCGCTGTATCGGGCGGGAGGCTCACCGTGAACGTCACGAACACCGAGCGCATAGGCGCTAAGAGAGACAGGCTGGCGCCGAACCGGCAATACATGCGAATAAGCAGAACCGCCCCCGTCGCGAGGCGGCGGGGCGGTTTTGGATGCAAGTCTAGGTGCGGGTGAGGCCCGCTAGTTCCGCGCGGACGCGGCGCTCCACCAATAGCGGTACACAGTCGCGAATTTTACTCATGTCACAGGTAGCTAGGGACTTGCGAAGGTAACCGATGCATCCATTTGCGACGCGCTGGTGTCGGTTCCGCAAGCCGGCTGGAAATGCCACGCTCGTGACCTGCGCGTGAGCGCCTTTCCGATAGATTCTGGGAACGCGGTTTTCCGTTCTGGACTAGAAATGCGGTAACCGCACGGTTGGGCAGGAATCCGCGGCATGGCGTTCGTTTTCGCTGACGTCATGCGCTTGCGTATCCGAAGGGCTAGACGGTCTGCCGTGTCAGCCGCGTCGGGATGCTTCCTGCGCGAGTTGCACTCGGGAGGTGAGTCCGAGTTTGGCGTAGACGTGGGTGAGGTGGGTTTGCACGGTGCGCGGTGAGACGAAAAGCCGCGTCGCGATGTCGTTGTTGGCCAGCCCTTCGCTGACGAGCCGGACGACGTCGCGCTCGGCGGGGGTCAGTGCAGCCCAGCCGCTGGCGGGGCGTTTGCGTTTACCGCGGCCGCGCTGGGCGTAGATGATCGCCTCCGCGGTGGACAGTCTGGCGCCCTCGGCCCACGCAGATTCAAAGTCCTGCTGACCCATCGCCTCACGAAGAGCGGCGATGGGGATTTCGAACACGTCGAAGATCTTGAAGCGAACGAAGCCACCGCGCTTGCGGACGGCGTCTGCGGCGCCGAAGAGCCGTGCCGCTTCACGGTGACTGCCGGCGCCGACGGCAAGCGCGGCCAAGCACTCCAGAGTTCCGGAAGTGGCACCATATGCCCCGGTGCTCGCGGCGGTGGCCAGCGCTTCGTGCGCGTCGCGGTCGGCCTGTTCGGGGTCACCTTGCGCGATCGCAACGCCCGCACGCGTCGTCAGCGCCAACGACAGGTGAAAGCCGCTGGTCGCCGCGACGGCGTCATCGGCAAGGCGCCGGGCCGCGGGCAGGTCTCCGCGCGCCATCGCGGCTTGGGCGGCGTAGGCAATCCAGATCGCCGCCTGCTTGGGCTGGATGCCCAGATAGGGCCAGCCCGCCGTGATTGCCTCGTCCGCGGCCGCAGCGTCGCCCGCAGCGAGTGTCGCCGCGGTCAGCCCCACGTAGGCGAGGCCCGGGAAGAACCCGCCGAGGTCCGTGGCTAGGGCGACGGCCGCGGTGGCTGCGCCCCGGGCTGCACTCAGGTCCCCATGATGCGCAAGCATGAGCGCCTGCATGAAGAGCGCGTTGCATCCCCAGTACCGGTCGTGAGCAGCGTCGGCGTCGGCGATCACCTCACTGAGCGTTGCGATGGCCCCGACCGGGTCACCGTCCATCCCCTGTGCCACACCGAGACTCCATCGGCTTCCACGCGAGGCGTGTCCGTAACCATTGGCGTCGGCGACCTCACGTCCTTCTTCGGCGACTGCACGAATTGCGATCGGATCGCCCACCATGACCGCCCCAACCGCCTGCCAGCTCAGAATCTGGCTGAGCCTCCACTCGTCACCTGTCGAGCGGGCCAGGCCGATCGCCTCGGCGAAGTAGGGGCGGGCCACGTCGGGGTCGTAGACCGCGATACAACCGCAGGCGGTTAAGGCCCGGAGCAACAGGGCGGGGTCTTGGACTTCCCGCGCGATCGCAAGGGCCTCAAGGACTTGCTCCATGTCGCTGGTGGCACCCATGAAAGCGTCGAGCATGGCCTTATCTGCGAGCACCGCCGCGCGCACAGCCGGCGCTACCTCCCCGGGCCGTGCATCTTGGTCGGCCAGTACCGCGTCGAACCAGGCCAGCCCATCTAGAACCCGGCCCCGCCCAAGCCACAGCTCCTGCAGCGACGACACCAGCTGCGAAGCGAGACCAATCTCGGAGTTCTCGCGGCTCCAGGTGAACGCGGCGCGCAGGTTGTCGATCTCGATGTCGGCCTGCTGAAGCAGTTTCTCGTGGCCGGTTGATGTCGGTGCGTCGAGCATCGTTGCCAGGGTTGTGTAATGGTCACGGTGACGGGCACGCACGGCCGTGGCTTGGCCTGACTCGCCGAGCTTCTCCAGAGCGTACTGGCGCACCGTCTCCAACAAGCGGTACCGCATTGCACCACTTGGGCTTTCGGCCACCACCAGAGACTTGTCGACCAGCAACGTGAGCAGATCGAGAACCTGGAAGCGTTTAACCTCGGCACCACCGACAACGGCCTCTGCGGCGTGAAGATCGAAGCCGCCCATGAACACTGCCAGCCGAGCGAACAAGATGCTTTCGGGCTCGGTCAGCAATGCGTGCGACCAATCCACCGACGCACGCAACGTCTGCTGGCGGCGCACCGCGGTGCGTGCACCCCCGGTCAGCAACCGGAAGCGATCATGCAGACCGTCGCGGATCTCGGTCAGTGACAGCACGCGCACCCGCGCCGCCGCCAACTCAATCGCTAGCGGCACGCCGTCGAGGCGCCGGCAGATCTCAGCCGCCGCGGCGGCGGTTTCGTCGGTGAGGCGGAAATCGGAGCGGACCCGTCGCGCGCGGTCGGCGAACAACTCGATCGCCTCGTCGGCCAGCGACAGCGACGGCACCCGCCAACCAACCTCGCCGGCCACCCCGATGGGTTCACGACTGGTCGCCATGAGGGTCACCGCAGGGCAGCCGCCCTGTAGGCCGACGATCAGTGCGGCGCACGCGTCCAGCAGATGCTCACAGTTGTCTAGTACAAGCAACATCGGGCGGTCGCCGACGAACCGCAGTAGCACGTCCATCGTGGAGCTGCCGTGCTGATCGGGCAGGCCCAACGCGCGGATCACCGCGACCGCTACCAGATCAGGATCGGTAAGGGGCGCCAGATCGACGTACCACACCCCGCCGCCGAATCCACTCGCGGTCGCCGCCGCCACCTGCACAGCCAGGCGCGTTTTGCCGACTCCGCCCGCACCGGTGAGCGTCACGAGCCGGTTGTCGGCCAGGATCTGCTGCACGTCATTCATTTCGGCTTCGCGGCCCACGAAACTCGTGAACGGCACCGGAAGATGCGCGGCGACAACTATTTCGCAGGTGCGCAGCGGTGGGAAGTCGTTGCGCAGGTCGGGGTGACACAGCTGCACCACTCGTTCCCGACGTGCCAGATCGCGCAGCTGATGCGTACCAAGTTCGGTCATCCAGGCATCGGCCGGTAGCCGGTCGAAAACCAGATCTTCGGCGGTACCCGACAGCACGGTCTGCCCGCCGTGGGCCAGATCGCGCAGGCGCGCGGTCCGGTTGACGGTCGGACCAATGTAGTTGCCCTCGTTGCGAAGTTGGACTTCTCCGGTATGCACGCCGATGCGCAGCCGGATGGGCGCCAGCGGCGCCCGCTGCAGCTCCAGTGCACACGCCACGGCATTGCTGGCGCGCGCGAACGCGACCACGAAGCTATCGCCTTCACCCTGTTCGGTAGGCCGCACACCCTGATGGGCCGCGATGACCTCACACACGGTTCGATCCAGCCGCGCGACGGCGGCCGTCATCTCCTCCGGTTGGGTCTGCCACAGCCGCGTCGAGCCCTCGACGTCGGCCAGCAGCAACGTCACCGTTCCTGTAGGAAGCTCGCTCACACCCAGGTCGCTCCAGTTCAAAGGCGTCTCTGTCCGGGGTTCCGTTTCGCTCATGCTAGCCAGCATGAGGTCGCCAAAGGCCGTGAACATCAGCGGAACCGCGTAGATTGCCGGCCCCGCCTTGCGGATCTACGACACCGCTCCCGCTGATTTACGCGTCCAGACCGACGATCTCGCGCCGCCGACGTCGGATCGTTGACTCATACCAACCCGAGGAGACCACATGACGATCCACACCGCGGCGGTAGTCGCGTTAGACCGGGAAGCAGCCCGAACGGCGATCAACGCGGCTGCTGGCCGGTTCGCCGCGCTACTGCGGGAGACTGATGACATCGGGTCCCCCGCGTCGGGCACCGACTGGACAGTCGCTGAGACCGCGGCTCATGTGTCCGCCGTGTTCAGCGGATTCAGCGCGGCGATCTCCGGGCAGCGGCAAGCCCTGACCCCGGAGCAGTACCTCGATGCGGACTTTCCGACCCGGCTGGCGGCCTGTAACTCCGCCACCAATGCCATGGTCGACCACACAGGTGCCGCACAACTGGCGGAGTTGATAACTGTTGGAGTGCAGCGGTTTCTGGCACTTGCGTCGGCGGCTGACCCGGAAATGGAATGTGAGACGCCCTGGTACGGTCCCGGCAGGACGCGCACCCCGGACTGCCTCACCGCCCTGGCGTTGGGAGAGCTAATCGTGCACGGGCACGACATCGCAACCGGGACGGGCCGGCGATGGCCCATCTCCGCCGAGCACGCCACGCTCATCGTGGGCACGGTGTGCCCGGAGATGGCTCCGCTGGTGGTGCGTCCCGAGGCGGGCCGCGGCGCGCCGTTGACCTACGAGGTCCGGCTGCGCGGCAATGGCCCGCGCTACGTCATCCGAGTCGCCGACGGCACCGCCGAGGTGCGGGCCGTCGGCGGGCCGGTGGACTGTGTGGTCTCCGCGGACCCGGTGACTTATTTGCTGGTCGTCTACGGACGGATGCCGCTTGCCCGGGCACTGCTACGCGGTGGGATTTTCGCGAAAGGCCGCCGCCCCTGGCTCGGCCTGCGCTTCAAAAGCCTGTTCTTCAATCCGTGACGCCGTGGTGCGACAACGTCGCGGCCGATGGGCCGACGATGCACCCTCAATTCCGGAGCTTGCACGCGCGCCCCAATATCAACTGTGGCGTGCGGCTTCCTGGACGAGCTGTACGCGGGAGGTCAGGTTGAGTTTCGTGTAGACGTGGGTGAGATGGGTTTGCACCGTCCGCGGTGAGACGAAAAGCCGCGTCGCGATGTCCTTGTTGGCGAGTCCTTCGCTGACCAAGCGCACGACGTTGCGTTCGGTGGGCGTGAGCGATCCCCACCCGCTAGTCGGTCGTTTGCGTTCGCCGCGGCCTCGTTGGGCGTAGGCAATCGACTCCTCGATTGACAAGGCAGCCCCTTCAGCCCATGTTGTGTCGAACGCTGGGTGCCCCAAAGCATCACGAACTGCAGTGACCCCGGCGTCATAGCCGGCGGTGTAGGTCGGCATCCGAGCCTGGCCAGTGTGATGCCGGATCGACTCCGCCGCACCGAACAGACGCGCCGCATATTGTTGATTGCCGTCGTCGGATGCCAACCGTGCTAAACATTCGAAGGTGTCGGGCAGTCTCCAATAACCCTGTGTGCGGGCAGCGATCGCCAGTGCGTCATGGGCGTCGCGCTCGGCCTGCTCTGGCTCACCCTGCGCGATCGCGACCGAGGCACGTACAGAAAGTGCCGCCATCTGATGCCAGCCCGGTGCCACCGCGACGGTATCGTCTGCCCAACGCCGCGCGGCGACCAGATCATTGCAGGCCAGTGCTGCCTCGACCATCGGGGACAGGCACCGGATGAAGACCTCCCGTTGGGGTACTGTGTGCCGCCAAGCGGTGTCGCACGCGGTTTTGGCCGCCACGGCGTCGCCGCTGGCCAGCGCGGCATCGGCGAGTGCGGTGTACGCCGCGTCCTCGTGGAATCCGCCCATAGCTGACGCGGCTTCCAGCGCGGCGTCGGCCGCGGTGTGCGCGGCGGCCGCCTGGCCTTGGTAGGCGAGCACCTGAGCGTGGGCCACGAGAATAAAAACCTTGATGGCGAGGTCGTGATCCGCTTGCGCGTCGTCGGCCACCGAGCGCAGGACCTTTTCCGCGGCGGTGAGATTTCCCTGCATCATCAGCGCAATGCCCAACCACAGCCGGCATAATCGCGATTCGGACACCTCCCCGACCTCGTCGGCGAGGTCTCGTCCTTCTTCGGCGGCCGCCCGCGTTCCCGTGGGATCACCCGCCATCGTCCCGACGAATGCCTGAGAACTGCGGATTTGACACATGGCCAGCCGGTCTCCTGAGACGCGGACCAGATCGATGGCCTCATCAAAGAAGCCCTGGGCCACGTCCGCACGGTAGAACGTGAGCATGCCGCACGCGATGAGGGCCCGCGCGATCAGTGCCGGGTCATCGAGTCGACGCGCGGTCGCCAGGGCGTCTCGAGCCATATCCAGACTGGCGGGGGCAGCGACCCAGGCCGCCATAATGCTGTTGTCGGCGACGGCGCGCGCCCAGACCTCCGGTGCTACTTCCGGGCCAGGCTCGTCGGTCAGCACGGCGTCGAACCATGCCAGCCCTTCGCGGACGCGCCCACGCGTGAGCCAGAATGGCCGCAGTGATGAGACGAGCCGCAATGCTGCCTCGGCGTCAACGGTTTCGCGGCTCCATGCGAACGCGGTCCGTAGATTGTCGATCTCCGTGTCGGCCCAGTCCATCAGCAGCTCAACCCCGGGCTGGATCGCCGCGTCCAGATGGGTTGCTGTGGTGGTGTAGTGATCACGGTGGCGCGTGCGCGCAGTGTCGGCTTGGCTGGACTCGCCCAGTTTTTCCAGTGCGTACTGGCGCACCGTTTCCAGCAGTCGGTAGCGCATCGCATCGCGGTTCTCTTCGGCGACGACAAGAGACTTGTCGACCAGTAGGCCGAGCTGGTCGATGACCTGGTACTGCTCCACTGAGTTGGCAGCGCCTACCGCTTGGGCGGCCTGCAGATCGAAGCCGCCCATGAAGACACCGAGCCGGCGAAACAGAACGCGTTCGGGCTCGGTCAACAGCTCATGTGACCAGTCCACCGAAGCGCGCAGAGTCTGCTGGCGGCGCACCGCGGTGCGCGCGCCCCCGGTCAGCAGCCGGAACCGGTCGTGCAGACTCTCGACGATCTGAGCGAGCGAGAGCGCGCGGACTCGTGCCGCGGCGAGCTCGATCGCCAAAGGCATGCCGTCCAGCCGCCGGCAGATCTCTTGGACCACAGCAACGTCGTCGCCTGTGACACGGAAGTTTGGCCGGGCTCGCTGGGCGCGGTCGATGAACAGTTCGACCGCCTCATCTTCAAGCGCCAGTGAGGGGACCCGCCAGGTCACCTCGCCGGCGATCCCGATCGGCTCACGGCTCGTGGTCAACACCGCCAATCGTGGACAACCGCCCAGCAACGCAATAATCAGCTCCCCGCAGCTGTCGAGAAGGTGCTCGCAATTATCGAGCAGCAACAGCATGCGTCGATCCGAAATGAACCGCAGCAATATGTCCACCGTCGAGCGGCCCGGCTGATCAGGCAGGCCGAAGGTGCGTGCGGCAGTGGTGGGCACTACAGCCGGATCGGTGATCGCAGCGAGATCGACGTACCACGCGCCATCCTCGAACTCGGTCATGAGCTGGCCCGCCACCTCCACGGCCAGTCGTGTCTTGCCGACACCGCCTGCGCCGGTGAGGGTCACGAGCCGGTTGTGGTCGAGGCTTCGGCACACCTCAGACATCTCCTCTTCACGCGCGACGAAGCTTGTCAACTGCACCGGAAGATTTTGCGAGCAAACGATTTCGGACGTGCGAAGAGGAGGAAACTCGTTGCGAACCTCGGGGTGGCAGAGCTGCGCCACGTGT
>JBPPMV010000018.1:0-4161 GCA_051306235.1 Mycobacterium sp.
TCGGTGGTCAATTCACCGATCGTGCCGGCAGGACGACAGCTGAGCACCGAGTCTGTCGACCAGGGATCGCAGGCCGGGGATCTGGTCGGTATCGCCGTGCTGCAGGGAAAGCAGCCGGCGGTGCCCGACGATCAGCGTGAGACCGTGTTGGCCACCCTGCGCGACACCGGATTCCTCACCTACGACACCGAGCCGGTCGGCGCCGCAGATACCGCGGTCATCATCACCGGGGGATCTCTCGGTGACGATGCGGGCAACCGGGGAGCCACCGTGGCGCGCTTCGCCGCCGGCCTGGCGCCGCACGGCAGTGGCACGGTGCTCGCCGGTCGCGACGGCTCGGCGACGGGCACCGCCGCGGTCGCGGTGGCCCGATCCGATGCCGCACTGTCCGAAGCGGTCAGCACCGTCGACGATGTCGATCTGGTGTCAGGTCGCATCACCACGGCGCTGGCGCTGAGTGATCTGCTGCGCGGCGCGCAATCCGGCCGGTACGGCATCGGCCAGGGTGCGACATCGGTCACCGTGCCGCAGTAACCGACTGCTGCTATCCGGCGCGTCAGGCGCAGGTTGTCGGCGCTGGTGTTAAGGTGAACTTCCGTGGGTCGGCAGGCCCTGAGTAGGTGAAAATCGACTCGCCCCATCGCCACGGAGGTTGTTCTTGCCCGCGTTACGCAAGCACCCACAGACAGCAACCAAACACCTCTTCGTCAGCGGTGGTGTCGCGTCCTCACTCGGTAAAGGTCTGACGGCCAGTAGCCTCGGCCAGTTGCTCACCGCGCGTGGGTTGCAGGTGACGATGCAGAAGCTCGACCCCTACCTCAATGTCGACCCCGGCACCATGAACCCGTTCCAGCACGGTGAGGTGTTCGTCACCGAGGATGGCGCCGAGACCGACCTCGACGTCGGCCACTATGAGCGCTTCCTGGATCGCGACCTGTCCGGGTCGGCGAATGTGACCACCGGTCAGGTGTACTCCTCGGTGATCGCCAAGGAGCGCCGCGGCGAGTACCTCGGCGACACCGTCCAGGTGATCCCGCACATCACCGATGAGATCAAGCGCCGCATTCTGGCGATGTCCGAACCGGACGACACGGGTCTGCGGCCCGATGTGGTGATCACCGAGATCGGCGGCACCGTCGGCGACATCGAATCGCTGCCGTTCCTGGAGGCCGCGCGCCAGGTCCGCCACGAGGTGGGCCGCGACAACGTGTTCTTCCTGCACGTCTCACTGGTGCCGTTCCTCAAGCCCTCCGGTGAACTCAAGACCAAGCCCACTCAGCACTCGGTGGCCGCACTGCGCAGCATCGGCATCGCCCCCGACGCGCTGATCCTGCGGTGTGACCGCGACGTGCCCGAGGGGCTGAAGAACAAGATCGCGCTGATGTGCGATGTCGACATCGACGGCGTCATCTCCACCCCGGATGCACCGTCGATCTACGACATCCCCAAGGTGCTGCACCGCGAAGAACTCGACGCCTATGTGGTGCGCAAGCTCAACCTGCCGTTCCGCGATGTGGACTGGACTCAGTGGAACGATCTGCTGCAGCGGGTGCACGAGCCGAAGGAGACCGTGCGGATCGCGTTGGTGGGCAAGTACATCGATCTCTCCGACGCCTACCTGTCGGTGGCCGAGGCGTTGCGCGCCGGTGGCTTCAAGCATCACGCCAAGGTCGACATCCAGTGGATCGCCTCCGATGACTGCGAGACCGATGCCGGTTCCATCGCCGCCCTCGACGATGTGCACGGTGTGCTGATTCCCGGTGGCTTCGGTATCCGCGGCATCGACGGCAAGCTCGGCGCCATCAAGTACGCCCGCAAGCGGGGTGTCCCGGTGCTCGGGCTGTGCCTGGGCCTGCAGTGCATCGTCATCGAGGCGGCCCGCTCGGTCGGCCTGACCGAGGCCAGTTCCGCCGAGTTCGACCCCGACACCCCGGATCCGGTGATCGCCACCATGGCTGATCAGCTCGATGCGGTCGCTGGCGAGGCCGACCTGGGCGGCACCATGCGCCTCGGTGCCTACCCGGCGGTGCTGGAACCGGGATCGATTGTGGCGCAGGCTTACGGGACGACCGAGGTGTCCGAACGGCACCGGCATCGCTACGAGGTCAACAACGCTTACCGGGACCGGATCGCCGAGAGCGGACTCAAGTTCTCCGGCACCTCACCGGACGGGCATCTCGTCGAGTTCGTCGAGTACGGCTCCGATGTGCACCCGTTCCTGGTGGGTACCCAGGCCCATCCCGAACTCAAGAGCAGGCCCACCCGGCCGCATCCGCTGTTCGCGGCGTTCGTCGGCGCGGCATTGGACTACAAGGCCGGCGAACGCCTCCCGCTGGAGGACATCGCGCGGTCCAACGGCGCCGAGATCGAGGAAGCCGAACCCGCGCACCGTGGCTGATCGCGATTTCGTCACCCAGAACAGCGAGACCGTCTACGCCGGAAAAATTCTCGCGCTGCGCGTCGACGACGTGCAGATGCCCGATGGCAAAGTGGCACGCCGTGAGGTGGTCGAGCATTTCGGTGCGGTGGCGGTGGTGGCCCTCGATGACCGGGACCGGGTCGCCATGGTCTACCAGTACCGCCACCCGGTGGGACGCCGGCTGTGGGAACTACCTGCCGGGCTGCTGGACGTGGGCGGGGAGGAGCCGGTGTTGACCGCCGCCCGCGAGCTGCACGAGGAAGCCGGACTGGCCGCCGAAAACTGGTCGGTGCTGGTCGATATCGTGTCCGCGCCCGGCTTCAGCGACGAGTGTGTGCGGGTCTACCTCGCGACGGGGATCACCGAGGTCGAGCGACCCGAGGCCGAGCACGAAGAAGCCGATCTCGCGCTGGATTGGGTTCCGCTCAGCGAGGCCGTGCGCCAGGTCCTCGCCGGCGAGATCGTCAATTCTCTTGCCGTGGCCGGGATCCTGGCCGCACACGCGGTGCCCGACCGCTCGGAGCTGCGGTCGGCGGACAGCCCGTGGGCCGACCGGCCGACCGCGTTCGCGGCCCGTCAGGCGTAACCGTGACGACCGCGATGGGTGTGCTGGACGAGCAGGTGCAGGGCTACCTCGACCACCTCACCATCGAGCGCGGTGCGGCGGCCAACACGTTGAGTTCCTATCGGCGCGACCTGCGCCGCTACGCCGAACATCTGACCGGGCGCGGCATCGCCGATGCGCGGGCGGTGGGCGAGACCGATGTCAGTGACTTCCTCGTCGCACTGCGCAAGGGCGACCCGGACAACGGCACCACGGCGCTGTCCGCGGTGTCTGCGGCCAGGACCCTCGTCGCGGTACGCGGGCTGCACCGCTTCCTGACCGCCGAGGGGATCGTCGAGGTCGACGTCGCCCGCGCGGTCAAGCCGCCCACCCCGACCCGGCGGCTGCCCAAGAGCCTCACCCTCGACGAGGTGGTCTCGCTGCTGGAGGCCGCCGGCGGGGACCGCGAATCCGACGGCCCGCTGACCCTGCGAAACCGCGCCCTGTTGGAGGTTCTGTACTCCACCGGCGCACGGATCTCCGAGGCGGTCGGGTTGGACGTCGACGATGTGGACACCCGATCCCGGTCGGTGCTGCTGCGCGGTAAGGGCGGTAAGCAGCGGCTGGTGCCCATCGGACGGCCCGCGGTCAGCGCGCTGGACACCTACCTGGTGCGCGGACGCCCCGAGTTGGCGCGGCGCGGCAAGGGCACGCCGGGCATCTTCCTCAACGCGCGCGGCGGTCGGCTGTCCCGGCAGAGCGCGTGGCAGGTTCTGCAGGATGCGGCCGCCGCGGCGGGCATCGCCTCAGCCGTCTCGCCGCACACCATGCGGCACTCGTTCGCCACCCATCTGCTCGAGGGCGGCGCCGACGTGCGCGTCGTGCAGGAACTGCTCGGCCACGCGTCGGTGACCACCACCCAGATCTACACACTGGTGACGGTCAGCGCGCTGCGCGAGGTGTGGGCGGGCGCGCATCCGCGGGCGCGCTGACCGAGGTAATCGGATCTGTCACCCTAACCAGCGGGTCTGCACTGCTGGGCCGTTCTGCACGGTTAGACTCTGCTGCGATGTTCGCCATGGATGAGGGCCACCCGACCTGCGTGGCTTCGACGTGAGCGACGACGACGCCACACCGCAGATCGGCCTCACCGGCCGCGCGCCCCGTGACATCCCCGAACCCCGGCCCCGCAGCGTGC
>JBPPMV010000019.1:0-5682 GCA_051306235.1 Mycobacterium sp.
GCCCGTTTCCTCTACCAGTCCCCGCGGATGGCTGTCTCCCATACGGTGGCCCGGATCAACGCACCGACACCGTGTTTCATGCGCGGGCCGGGGGAGGCGCCGGGACTGTTCGCACTCGAGGTCGCCATGGACGAACTGGCCTACGCCACCGGCACCGATCCCGTGGCGTTGCGGCTGGCCAACGATCCGGCCTGTGACCAGCCCACCGGCCGGGCCTGGTCGGGTAAGCATCTGCGGGACTGCTATCTGCAGGGTGCCCAGCGGTTCGGCTGGTCGCGACGCACTCCGGCACCACGGTCGATGCAGCGCAACGGGATACAGGTCGGGTGGGGTATGGCGACGGCCAGCTACCCGGGCCGCAGGATGCCGTCGGGGTGTCGGGTCACCACCACACCCGACGGACAGGTCCGGTTCGCCGCCGCCACCCATGAGATCGGCACCGGGGTGCGCACCGTCATGGCGCAGGTGGCCGCCGATGCCACCGGGATGCCCCTGGAGGCGGTGCATTTCGACTCCGGTGATTCGCTGTTCCCCGACGCGCCCTACAGCGGCGCCTCGCAGACCACCGCGACCGTCGGCACCGCGGTCGACCTGGCCGCCCGACAGTGGCGGCAGCGACTGGGGCCTGCGGTGACATCGGCCGCCGAACTGCGAGAACTGCTGCGCACCGCACCGGAGCTGTGTGAGCAGCTGTCCTTCACCGTCACCAGCGGCGGCCCCGACGAAACCGGGCTGCTGTCACAGTCTTTCGGTGCTCATTTCTGCGAGGTCGAGGTGGACGAGGAGATCGGGCGGGTAGCGGTGACCCGATGGACCGCGGTGATGGACTGCGGACGGGTGCTCAACCCGAAGCTGGCCACCAATCAGGTGATGGGCGGTATCACCTTCGGCCTCGGCATGGCACTGATGGAACAGGTGCCCTACGACGAGCGCACCGGCCAGCTGATCGGCGAGTACTACGTGCCCACCCATGCCGATCGTCCCGACTACGACATCAGTTTCGTCGACGTGCCGGATTACGGGCTGGACCCCATCGGCGTGCGCGGCATCGGCGAGATCGGCACCTGCGGGGTGCCGGCCGCCATCGCCAACGCGGTGTACCACGCCACCGGTAAACGCTTGCGTGATCTGCCCATCACCCTGGAATCGCTCCTGCAGCCCTTCGAATCGGAGTCCGTGTCATGACCCTGCACCTGACGATCAACGGCACACCGCATGAGGTGGATGCCGACATTCGCACGACCCTGGTGGATCTCCTGCGGGAGCGCCTCGGTCTGACGGGTACCAAGAAGGGCTGCGATCACGGCCTGTGCGGGGCGTGCACGGTCACCGTCGACGGCGAACGTGTGCTGAGCTGCCTGACGCTGGCTGCTTCGATCGACGGCGCCGCGGTCGAGACCATCGAGGGCAGCGGCGCAGAGTTGGACACCGGCGAAGCTTTGGACACCGTGCAGTGCGCCTTCGTCCGCCATGACGGATTCCAGTGCGGGTACTGCACTTCCGGGCAGATCGCCTCGGCGCGCGCGGTGCTGCGTGAGTTCGCCCGTGGTGACTTGTCGGCCGCCTCGTTCGACGGCTGCCGGCATACCGTCACCGATGGGCCGGGTGAGCTGTCCGATGCGGAGATCCGCGAACGGATGGCAGGCAACATCTGCCGGTGCGGGGCGTACGCGAACATCGTGTCGGCAATCACGGAGGCCGCGGGGGTGACACCGTGAAGACCTTCACCTTCGAACACGCCGACACCGTCGAGGGCGCGCTGCACAGTGCCGCGGCGGGTGCGCGCTACTACGCCGGCGGCACCAACCTGCTCGACCTGATGAAGGTCGGCGTCGAAACCCCTGCGGCACTGGTCGATATCGGCAGGCTTGATCTGGCGGCTATCACCGCGACCGGTGACGGCGGCGTGTGGGTGGGTGCGGGTGCCACCAACAGCGCGGTGGCCAACCACCCGCTGGTCCGCCGGCAGTACCCGATGCTGTCCCAGGCGATCCTGTCCGGCGCCACCACCCAGATCCGCAATATGGCCACCGTCGGCGGAAACCTCATGCAGCGCACCCGATGCCCGTACTTCATGGACCCCACCTTCGACCACTGCAACAAGCGGGCACCCGGCTCGGGGTGTGCCGCGCAGCAGGGCTTCAACCGGGAACATGCGCTGTTCGGGGCCAGCGCAGCCTGCGTGGCGGTGCACCCCTCAGATATGGCGGTCGCGCTGTGCGCGCTCGATGCGCGGGTGCATGTGCACGGCCCCGAGGGCGCCCGGACGCTGAGCATCGACGAGTTCTTCGCGCTGCCAGGCGAACTCCCGGAACGGGACAACACGTTGCGTCCCGCCGAGCTGATCACCGGCATCGAGTTGCCACCGTCCCGGCTGGCACCGCACAGCTGGTACCTCAAGGTGCGCGACCGGCACAGCTACGCCTTCGCGCTGGTGTCGGTGGCCGCCGGCGTCGAACTCGTCGACGGTGAGATCGTGGCGGCGGCGGTCGCGCTCGGTGGCGTCGCCGCCAAACCCTGGCGGGTGCCCGCAGCCGAGGCCGCACTGATCGGCGGACCGGTCACCGAGGCCAGGTTCCGTGCCGCGGCCGAACTGATCACCGCCGGTGCGGTGCCCCTGACGCAGAACGGATTCAAGGTCGATCTGGCCCGCAACAGCGTGGTCCGGGCGCTGCGCCGTGCCGTCCAATGAGACACTCACATGATGACCGTCACGTCTCTGATGGCTTCGGTACTGAACTGGCTGCGCGCCGGTTACCCCGACGGGGTGCCCGGTCCGGACCAGGTGCCGTTGTTGGCGCTGCTGCGTGCCACCCCGCTCACCGAGGAGCAGGTGCAGGAGGTGGTGCGCAATATCGCCGAGGTCGCAGCCCCCGCTGATCTCGAGGACCCGATCACCCGCGACGATATCGAGGCATCCATCGCCGAGGTGACCAACCACGATGCGGGCCCGGAGAACACCGCCCGGGTGGCGGCGAAGTTGGCGGCCGCCGGATGGCCGCTCGGCGATCTGTCCGGGCTGTAACCGGAACTACCCGTCGACCCAGGGCCGTTCGTTGGCTTCCACGCGCTGCCGCTCCTCGGTGCGCTCGTCGGCCCAGGCCTCCTCGAACCGCTTGCCCGGCTTGGCGCTCGGTACACGGTTGAGAACGTTACTCAGCCATGGCGGCGGCTGGGCCGGTTCCCATTGGGGCAGAGCGGTGCTCAGTGCGGCCATGGTCTTCAGGACCACGAACACGCCGAAGAACGCGTCCGGTGCGTCGGTGAGCGCGATCGCAATGAAACCGATGAGCAGCGTGAGGTGCACGACCATGACGCGGCCGAGCACCTGACTGGAGGTCTGCTCAAGCTGGCGGAACGACCAGCGCCGCAGGCTGAGGAGGTCCACCAGAAAGCTCACCGTCAGGAAGGCCAGCACGCTGAGGCAGCCGAACAGAGCACTGCGCCAATCGATCTGGGCGAGATGGCCGACGTTGTTGTGATTCAGCAGGAAGAGGATGACGCCCAGGAACACCGCGTGCGCGGCGCAGAAGCTCAGGCTGACCACCCCGAAGCTGGACATGAACGTCGACAGCGGCTTCCGTCGCCGGGTCTTCGATGTCCGGTAGTCGATGTGTCCGCCGCCCTGATGGCCGGCTGCGTTGTACCGGAAATGGCCACGCCGCGGTGACCACCGCTGGTGCAGGGCGATCCGGGCCAGGACGAAAAGGCAGGCGGCGAGCGTCTCGAACCAGTACACCGCCAGGGTGGTTCCGCCGGACCAGTGCTGGGTGAACCAGCCGAACACGGGGACGGCGATGACCCCGAGAGCGGACAGCACGTGCAGCATCCGGTTCACCCGCAGATCGTCGCACGCCACAACGAAAGACACCGGGTCTCGCCGCTGGGCGATACCCGGTGTCTGTTCAGCTGTTGTTACAGCCTGGAATTGGTCACAGCGTCGCGGTGTCGATGACGAACCGGTACCGCACGTCGCTGGCGAGCACCCGCTCGTACGCCTCGTTGATGTAGTCCGCCGAGATGACCTCGATCTCGGGGGTGACATCGTGCTCGGCGCAGAAGTCGAGCATCTCCTGGGTTTCGGCGATGCCGCCGATCATCGAGCCCGACAGGCTGCGCCTGCCGCCGGCGAGCGGAAAGAACGGAACCTCCATCGGCTGCTCGGGGGCGCCGAGTTCGACGAGGGTGCCGTCGATGGCGAGCAGGCCGATGTAGGCGCCCAGGTCGAGATTCGCCGATACGGTGTTGAGGATCAGGTCGAACGTGCCCGCCAACTTGGTGAAGGTATCGGGGTCACTGGTGGCGTAGTACTCGTTGGCCCCGAGACGCAGACCGTCCTCCATCTTCTTCAGCGACTGGCTGAGCACGGTCACCTCGGCGCCCATCGCGTGCGCGATCTTCACGCCGACGTGGCCGAGTCCGCCGAGACCGATGATGGCGACCTTCTTGCCGGGACCCGCACCCCAGTGGTGCAGCGGGGAGAACAGGGTGATTCCGGCGCAGAGCAGTGGAGCGGCCTTGTCCAGCGGGATGCTGTCCGGGATGCGCAGCACGTAGTTCTCATCGACCACGGTGGCCTGGCTGTAGCCACCGTAGGTGGGGGTGCCGTCCTTGCCGGTGGCGTTGTAGGTGCCGATCATGCCGCCCTCACCGGTGCAGTACTGCTCAAGGCCGGCCTTGCACTGGTCGCACTCGCGGCAGGAGTCGACGAAGCAGCCGACGCCCACATGGTCGCCTACCTTGAATTTGGTGACCTCGGAGCCGACCTCGGTGACGATGCCTGCGAGCTCGTGACCGGCGACGACGGGGTAGTTGGGCTCGCCCCACTCGGCCTTGACGGTATGGATGTCGCTATGACAGATACCGGCGAATTTGATGTCGAACGCGACATCGTGCGGGCCGACGTCGCGACGCTCGATGGTGGTCTTGGCCAGCGGCGCGGTGGCCGACGTGGCGGCGATGGCGGTAACGGTCGTAGTCATTTATCAGTCCTCTACATGCGTTTTGTATTTCTGGACAACAAGATATGTCCACGTGCGAATACATGCACCTTCACCAGACAAGGTGACGGCGACAGAATCAGGCGCGGCTGTGCGCCCTGTGGAGCACAACGAACGGAGTACCCGCCCTCATTCCGCCTCAAGCTGTGAATCGGGTTATAGACCGGGCGCGCGGAATCCGGCCTTGAAGCTGACCCGGTCGTAGCGGACCACTCCGGCCTGCGCGTACGGATCGCCCGCGGCGACGGCGTCGGCCTCCTCGGCGGACATGTCCCCGGCGATCAGCACCGCACCTTCCTGGGATTCCACCCGGCCGGCCAGCAGGATGCGGCCCGCGGCGACCTCGTCGGTCAGCCATTGCAGGTGCGCCGGACGCGTCTGGTCGATGACATCGAGGGGCTGCAGGTAGGTGATCGTCAGTACGTGGAACACGCGGGCAACGTTACCGGCGGGCTGGGGCGATGCGACCCGGGGAATCAGTTCAATTGATGGGGGTGTTCAGCCAGCGCAGGTCCTCGATGACGCCGCGGGCGGCGACGACGCCCTGCCCCGTCTGCCACACCTCGTTGTTGACCGCGTACACCCGGTTGTCGCGGTTGGCCGACAGCTTGCGCCAGGCCGCGCTGTCGAGCACCGGTGTCGCCCGCTCCTTGGCTTCTGCCGAGGCGAACGACAGATAGAT
>JBPPMV010000020.1:0-9857 GCA_051306235.1 Mycobacterium sp.
CATCCTCACCGGATGTCGTAAAGGTCATGTCCAACAGGCATTCACCAGCGGTGGTCCGGATGCCGCCGAGCGGGCGCTGGCCGATCTGGTGGACCGGTTCGGTCCCGACCGGGTGAGCGTCGAACTCACCCACCACGGTCACCCGCACGATGACGAACGCAACGGCGCGCTGGCCGCGTTGGCTCCGCGGTTCGGCCTCGATGTGGTCGCCACCACCGGCGCGCATTTCGCGGCACCGTCACGCGGCCGGCTGGCCATGGCGATGGCGGCCATCCGGGCCCGTAACTCCATGGACGCCGCGGCCGGTTGGCTGGCCCCGCTGGGCGGGGCGCACCTGCGGTCGGGGGAGGAGATGGCCCGGCTGTTCGGACCGGGGATCGTCACGGCGGCAGCGGATCTGGGTGAGCAGTGCGCCTTCGGGCTGACGCTGATCGCACCGCAGCTGCCACCGTTCGATGTGCCGGACGGGCACACCGAATCCAGCTGGCTTCGAAAACTGGTGCGCGACGGTGCCAGGGACCGCTACGGCCCTCCGGACCGGTCGCCCAAGGCCTACGCGCAGATCGAGCATGAGCTGGCGATCATCGACAAGCTGGACTTCCCCGGCTATTTCCTGGTGGTGCACGACATCACCCGGTTCTGCCGGGAGCACGAAATCCTCTGCCAGGGAAGGGGATCGGCGGCCAACTCGGCGGTCTGCTACGCCCTCAAGGTCACCAATGTCGATCCCATCGCCAATGAACTACTGTTCGAACGGTTCCTGTCTCCGGCGCGCGACGGTCCGCCCGATATCGACATCGATATCGAATCGGACCTGCGCGAGAACGTCATCCAGTACGTTTACGACAAGTACGGCCGGGACTACGCCGCCCAGGTCGCCAACGTCATCACCTACCGGGGCCGCAGCGCGATCCGGGACATGGCGCGCGCGCTGGGTTTTTCCCAAGGCCAGCAGGACGCCTGGAGCAAGCAGATCAGCCGGTGGAACGGTCTGGCCGACTCGCCGGATGTGGAGGACATCCCGGAACAGGTGGTCGACCTGGCCACCCAGATCTCCAATCTGCCGAGGCACATGGGTATTCACTCCGGGGGCATGGTCATCTGCGATCGCCCGATCGCCGATGTGTGCCCGGTGGAGTGGGCCCGCATGGAGAACCGCAGTGTGCTGCAGTGGGACAAAGATGACTGTGCGGCAATCGGTCTGGTGAAGTTCGATCTACTGGGGCTGGGCATGTTGTCGGCGTTGCATTACGCCATCGACCTGGTCGCCGAGCACAAGGGCATCGCGGTGGACCTGTCCCAGCTGGATTTGTCCGAACCGGCGGTCTACGAGATGCTGCAACGCGCCGACTCGGTCGGGGTGTTCCAGGTCGAGTCCCGTGCCCAGATGGCCACCCTGCCCCGGCTCAAACCGCGGATGTTCTACGACCTGGTGGTCGAGGTCGCGCTGATCCGACCCGGTCCCATCCAGGGCGGTTCGGTACATCCGTATATCAAGCGGCGCAACGGTCTCGAAGAGGTCGTCTACGACCATCCGTCGATGGAGCCGGCGCTGCGCAAGACCCTTGGCGTGCCGTTGTTCCAGGAACAGCTGATGCAGCTGGCGGTGGACTGTGCCGGTTTCTCCCCGGCCGAGGCCGATCAGCTGCGCCGGGCGATGGGCTCCAAGCGCTCCACGGAGAAGATGCAGCGGTTGCGCGGCCGGTTCTACGACGGGATGCGCGAGCGGCACGGCATCACCGGGGCGGTGGCCGAGAGGATCTACGAGAAACTGGAGGCCTTCGCCAATTTCGGTTTCCCGGAAAGTCATTCGCTGAGCTTCGCCTCCCTGGTGTTCTATTCGTCATGGTTCAAGCTGCACCACCCCGCGGTGTTCTGCGCCGCGCTGCTGCGGGCGCAACCGATGGGCTTCTACTCACCGCAATCGCTGGTCGCCGATGCGCGCCGGCACGGTGTGGCCGTGCACGGGCCGGATGTGAACATCAGCCTGGCCCACGCGAACTGTGAGAACAGGGGGCTGGACGTGCGGATGGGGATGGGCAGCGTCCGGAACATCGGCGATGAGCTGGCGCAACGGATCGTCGACGAGCGGATTGCCGGTGGGCGGTTCGCGACGCTGCTGGATCTGACCGCCCGAGTGCAGCTTTCGGTCCCGCAGACCGAGGCGCTGGCCACCGCGGGTGCGCTCGGCTGCTTCGGGATCAGTCGTCGTGAGGGGCTGTGGGCCGCCGGTGCGGCCGCGGCCGAGCGCCCGGACCGGTTGCCGGGGGTGGGCTCGTCATCGCATATCCCGTCGCTGCCCGGGATGAGCGCCCTGGAGCTGGCCGCCGCCGACGTGTGGGCCACCGGTGTCTCGCCGGACAGCTATCCCACCCAGTTCCTGCGCGAGGATCTGGCGGCGATGGGCGTCGTACCCGCCGCCGACCTGCTGAAGGTGCCCGACGGCACCCGGATCCTGGTGGCCGGCGCGGTGACACACCGACAACGGCCGGCGACGGCCCAGGGTGTCACCTTCGTCAACCTGGAGGACGAGACCGGCATGGTCAATGTGCTGTGCGCGCCGGGAGTGTGGGCGCGCTACCGGAAGCTGGCGCAGAGCGCACCGGCCCTGATCATCCGGGGCATCGTTCAGAACGCCACCGGCGCGGTCACCGTGCTTGCCGACCGGATGGGTCCGGTGGACCTCAAGGTCAGGTCGCGGTCGCGCGACTTCCAGTGATCAGCCTTCGGTGGGCGTCGTCCACACCTTCTCGATGCTGATCCGCAGCCGGGTGTCGTAGTTGCCCATCGCGTCGGTCAGCCCGAACTGATCGGACGCCGCCTGGTATTTCGCCCAGTACGAGGCGTCCTCGCGCGGATCGGCGCCCTCGGCGTCCACCCGCGCCGGGCCACCGATCACGATGATCCCGCCGCCGTTGCCGTCGGAGTCCAGATTCAGGCTCACCTGTGGGTGGTTGTGGATGTGCCGCACCTTGGCCGCGCCGGGTTCGGTGTAGATGACGAGGTCGGTGCCGTCGAAGAAGAACCACACCAGCTTGGGCACCGGTTGCCCGGATTTCGCGACGGTGGTCAGCCAGCCGAAGTCAGTTGATGTGAGGCGCTCGGTGATTTCCGGTGTCAGGTCTGCAGTCATGTCCGCGAATGTAGTCTCGCGATATGACACTCAACCTGTCCGCGGATGAAGTCCTGACCACCACCCGTTCGGTGCGCAAGAGGCTCGATTTCGACAAACCGGTACCGCGCGACGTGCTGATGGAATGCCTCGATATCGCGCTGCAGGCGCCGACCGGATCCAATTCTCAGGGCTGGCAATGGGTTTTCGTCGAGGACGCCGAGAAGAAGAAGGCGATCGCCGATATCTACCGGGTCGCGGCCACGCCGTACCTCGATGCGCCCAAGCCGCAATACGGTGACAGCCGTGACGAGCGGACGCCGAAGGTCGTCGACTCGGCCAAGTTCCTCAACGATCATCTGCACGAGGTTCCCGTCATGCTGATTCCGTGCCTGGAGGGCCGTCCCGACGGCGCTCCGTCCGGCATGAGCGCCGGCTTCTGGGGATCGCTGATGCCGGCCGTGTGGAGTTTCATGCTGGCACTGCGAAGCCGCGGTCTCGGTTCGGCGTGGACATCACTGCACCTGATGGGTGAGGGCGAGAAACAGACCGCCGAACTGCTCGGCATCCCGTTCGACCAGTACGCCCAGGGTGGCCTGTTTCCGATCGCCTACACCAAGGGCACCGACTTCAAGAAGGCCAAGCGGCTGCCCGCCGAGCAACTCACCCACTGGGACACCTGGTGAGCCGGGACGGTCTCACACCGCGCCGGTGAACCCCTGCTGGCGCCACGCCTCGTAGGCCGCGATGGCGGCGGCGTTGGACAGGTTCAGCGATCGGCGGCCGGCCAGCATGGGAATCCGCACCCGGGCGGTGATGTGCGGATCGGCCAGCGTCTGCTCGTCGAGGCCGGTCGGCTCCGGGCCGAACATCAGCACATCACCGGGCCGGTAGGCGATATCGGCGAAGAAGGTGTCCGCGTGCGCGGTGAACGCGTACACCCGCGCAGGCCCGATGGCCGCCCATGCCGTGGGCAGATCGCGATGCACGGTCACCGATGCCAGGTCGTGATAGTCCAGACCGGCCCGGCGCAGCTTGGGCTCGGACAGATCGAAACCGAGGGGCTCGACCAGGTGCAGCTCACACCCGGTCGCGGCGACCATCCGGATCGCGTTGCCGGTATTGGGCGCGATGCGCGGCTCGAAGAACATCACCTTGAACACCGGCCCATTCTCCACCGGGATAATGGACCCATGGTCGAACAGAGCATCTGGATGCAGAAGGTCGCGGCCGACCCGGGCCATTCACAGTGGTACATCGACCGCTTCCGGGCGATGGAACGCGCGGGCAAGGATCTGGCAGGTGAGGCGCGTTTGGTGGATGCGCTGGTCCCGCGGGGCGCGCGCATTCTCGACGCCGGCTGTGGCCCCGGCCGGGTGGGCGGTTACCTGGCTGCCGCCGGTCACGATGTCGTGGGCGTCGACGTCGACCCCACGCTCATCGCGGCGGCCGAACAGGACCACCCCGGACCCCGCTGGCTCGTCGGTGACCTTGCCGAACTCGACCTGCCGGCGCGCGGGATCGATGCGCCGTTCGACATCATCGTCTCCGCGGGCAATGTCATGACCTTCCTGGCTCCGAGCACCCGGACCCAGGTGCTGGGCAGGCTCGCCGCGCACCTCGGCACCGGCGGTCGCGCGGTCATCGGGTTCGGCGCCGGCCGCGAGTACGAGCACACCGATTTCCTCGATGACGCCGCCCAGGCCGGGTTGGTACCCGACCTGCTGTTGGCCAGCTGGGACGTCCGGCCCTTCAGCGCCGACGCCGACTTCCTCGTCGCGATCCTGCGGCCCGCGTAGAGATTTCGCTCGACTGGCCGGACGCCCCCGTCAGAGGTGTTGGTGGGCTTTGCCACGACTGCGCAACGTAACGGTCACGAACTGTGACTGTTACGTATCGAGGTGTGGAAACCGCTGTCGGCGACTGTCATACTCGGAAAATTGCCAGGCGTGCCACGCCGGCCCGATGGTGGGCAACAGCAGGAAGCATATGAACGACGCGCCAATGACGATTTGCAGAACCTGATGACGGCCGACGCCGCGCCGCCGGTGACATCTGCGCGCGACGAATTCGACAGCGCCGCAGCGCAAACCGTCAAGCGTCCGTCGCGGTGGGCGTTGAGCAACTGGCCGGTCGGTTGGAAAGTGTTCGCGATCGTGCTGGTCCCGCTGGTGTTGGCGGCGACGTTCGGCGGACTGCGGATCTACACCGGTTACACCGATGCCGGCGATCTGCGCCGGGCCGCCGACCGCGCCGATATGGTGCCGGCCGTCGAGCAGTACATGGCCGCCCTCGATACCGCCATCCTCGCAGGCAGCACCGGGGCCGACGCCCAGTCCGCGTTGAGCGATTTCGACACCAGCCGGCAGGCGTTGCAGCGCCGACTCGATGAGACCGATGTGGTGCCTGATGTGGACACCGGTGTCGACGCGATCCTGCAGAGCGGCCAGGAACTGCTCAACAAGGTGACCTCCAACTCGATCAACCTGCGCGACCGCGTCACCACCTACGCGCCCATCCTGCTGACCGCCCAGGACGTCGTCATCGGATCGGTGCGCGTCGACGATGCGCAGATCAGCGCCGAGACCCAGGGCTTGTCCCGGGCCATCGGCGCGCGCGGGCAGATGATGATGCAGCAGTTGCTGGTCAACCTCGGCGGCGAGGTTCCCGAGCCCGAGCTGCGCACCTCGATGAACACGGTGGCCGGTACCGAACCCTCCACGCTGTACGGCATGACCCAGATTCTGGGTGTCGGCTCAGAGGATGCGAAGGAACTGCAGGAGCAGTTCATCCGGCGGATGGCCATCATGGCCAACCCGACCTCGGTGCTGGTGAACAATCCCGAACTGACCCAGTCGATCCAGGCCACCGACGGTATCGCCGGCCGGCTCATCGAGCAGACAACCGCCTCGGTGACCGGTGCGGTGGCCGAGGCGGCCGGTGCGCAACGCAGTGCCGCCATCCGCGACGCGGCCGTCGTCATCGCCGCGATCCTGCTGGCGCTGCTGGTCGTCGCGCTGGTGGCGCGGTCATTGGTGCGGCCGTTGCGCAAGCTGCGCGACGCGGCGCTGAAGGTGGCGCACACCGAGCTGGCCAGGGAGATCGAGCAGGTGCGCAGCGGGGGAGACCCGGGCCCGGTCCGGCCGATCCCGGTGCACACCACCGAAGAAGTCGGGCAGGTCGCCCACGCGGTCGACGAACTGCACGAGCAGGCCGTGCTGCTGGCCGGTGAGCAGGCCCGGCTGCAGGTGCAGGTCAGCGATATGTACGAGACCCTGTCGCGCCGCAGCCGGTCGCTGGTGGACCAGCAGCTGGCGCTCATCGATCAGCTCGAGCGCGACGAGGAAGACCCGCAACGTCTGGACAGCCTGTTCCGGCTGGACCATCTGGCCGCCCGGATGCGCCGCAACGGCGCCAACCTGCTGGTGCTCGCGGGCACCAAGGTCACCCGCGAACACGATGAACCCGTTCCGGTCGCCGCGGTGGTCAACGCGGCGGCATCCGAGGTCGAGGAATACACCCGGGTGATCACCGACGCCGTCCCGGACTGCGATATCAGTGGCACGGTGGCCGCCGATCTGGTGCACGTGCTGGCCGAGCTGATGGACAACGCGTTGCGGTACTCGCCGCCGAGCACGCAGGTGCGGGTGTCGGCGGTGCGGACCGGCAACGGTGCCCTCGTCGTCGAAGTCGGGGACGACGGCCTGGGGATGGCCGAACCCGATCTGCGGGTGGCCAATACCCGGCTGCAGTCCGGTGGTGAGGTCAACCCCTACACCGCGCGACACATGGGACTGTTCGTGGTCGGCCGGCTGGCTGCCCAGCATGGCCTGGTGGTGCGGTTGCGCAGTACCGTTCCCGGAGAACCCAATTCAGGTACCACCGCAGGCATCTACATTCCCGAGGAGCTGCTCGACGGTGTGTTGACCGGGCCGATCATCACCGGCTTCCAACCGGCGCCGGTGGCCGATGTGCTGCAGTTCGCCCCGATCGAGCGCGAGCCCGCCCACGTGCAGCCCGCCGAGCCCGTCGACGCGTTCAGCGGCGGATACGTCGAGTCGCCGACAATGGATCTG
Organism: Mycobacterium sp.; assembly: GCA_051306235.1. GTDB lineage: Bacteria > Actinomycetota > Actinomycetes > Mycobacteriales > Mycobacteriaceae > Mycobacterium. Next base: position 7,189 of record JBPPMV010000020.1, read on the forward strand.
CCGCAACGCAATCCCGGAACCAGTGGGTTTCACGAGCCGCCCGCCGAGGTCGAACACCGGCACGCTGATCCGGCGCCCGCCCAGCCGTATGCCGACCTGCCCACCCGCACACCGGCACCGGTGGACACCTCGGCGTTCTTCGCTGCCCGCGGCCAGGCCGCTGCCCCCGAACCCGTTGCGACGCCCGAGGACACGGGCTCCTCCGATGACGCCATCTACCAGAAGATGCTCTCGGAATGGCTGGTTGATCCCACCGACCTGGGTGCCAGCACCGACCTGGACTGGAAGTCGGTCTGGGATCACGGCTGGTCGGCGGCGGCCTCGGCCGAGGACGCTCCGGTCACCGAACACACCGCGGCAGGGCTGCCGGTCCGCAGGCCCGGTGAACGTCTGGTACCCGGGACGGGCGATATCGGCGATGACGGCGTCCCGGTAACATCTGAGCCCGCCGACCCCGGCCCGCTGCCGGATCCCGCTGCGGTGCGAGCGAGCATCAGCAATCACTTCGGCGGGGTGCACGCCGGTCGGTCGCACAGCCGCGACACCGGAGGATGATGAGTACCCGCGAATCGCTCGACTGGCTGGTCTCGAAGTTCGCCAGGGAGGTCGCCGGGGTGTCCCATGCCGTACTGGTCTCCGCGGACGGTCTGTTGATGGCCGCCAGCGAGCACATGCCAGGAGAACGTGCCGACCAGTTGGCGGCGGTCGCCTCGGGGCTGGCCAGCCTGTCCACGGGCGCCGCCCAGTTGTTCGAGGGCGGCTACGTCATGCAGTCCATCGTCGAGATGGAGAACGGCTACCTGCTGTTGATGCGCGTCGGTGACGGGTCCAACCTCGCCACCCTGGCGACGAGGTCCTGCGATATCGGCCAGATCGGCTATGAGATGGCCATTCTGGTGGAGCGTGTGGGCAACGTCATCCAGTCGGCGCGGCGTGCCCGCCAACATTCTTGAGCTGCCGATGCAGCAGCCGTCCGATCCCTGGGAATCCGACCATCCGGTGGATGTACCGAGCCCGGTCCGGCCCTACACGCTGACCTCCGGACGTACCGACGCACAGATGTACCTGCCGCTGGAAGCGCCGGTCAGGACGCTGGACTCCGGCCCGGCGCCGCGGTGGCATGCCGGCGATGTGCGGGCCCGCATCCTGGCCCTGGGCAGGGACGGTCCGTCGGTAGCGGAGATCGCGGCGTATCTGTCGTTACCGCTCGGTGTGGCGCGTGTGCTGATCGGTGACCTGGTCTCCGAGGGGTATCTTCGGGTACACACGACGCTCGGCGATACGGATTCGGCCGACGATCGCCGCGAACTGATCGGGAGGACTCTGCGTGGGCTCAGGGCACTCTAGGCCGGGAGCCACCAAGATCGTCATCTCCGGTGGGTTCGGCTCCGGCAAGACCACATTCGTCGGCGCGGTGTCGGAGATCATGCCGCTGCGCACCGAGGCGCTGGTGACCACCGCGTCATCCGGTGTCGACGCGCTGGCCGCCACTCCGAACAAGAGCACCACCACGGTCGCGATGGACTTCGGACGCATCACCCTGGCCGAGGACCTGGTGCTCTACCTGTTCGGCACGCCCGGTCAGCGCCGGTTCTGGTTCATGTGGGACGACCTGATCCGCGGCGCGATCGGGGCCGTCATCCTCGTGGACATCCGCCGCCTGCAGGAGAGCTTCGCGGCCATCGACTTCTTCGAGGCCCGCAAGCTGCCGTTCCTCATCGCGATCAACGAGTTCGACGGGGCACCAAGGCATCCGGAGCCCGCCGTACGCCAGGCGCTGGCGCTGCCCGATCACATTCCGATCGTTCTTGTCGATGCCCGCGACCGGCATTCCGCACGGGCGGCACTGATCGCGCTGACCGAGTACGCGCTGGCTTCGGTGTGACCGAGCCAGACCAGGTCTGGGCGGATCGTGAATTCACCGGTCACGACTTCCGTGACGACGACCTCAGCCGGTTGCGCACCGAGCGGGTGGTGTTCGACGGATGCGATTTCAGCGGTGTCGACCTGACCGAGTCCGAGCATCTCGGCTCGGCCTTCCGCAACTGCAATTTCCGCCGGGCATCTCTGCAGCACAGCACGTTCCGGCAGTGCAGCATGCTGGGATCGGTGTTCACCGAGTCCCGGCTGCGCCCCATCGCGCTGGTGGAGGTCGACCTCTCCCTGGCCGTGCTGGGCGGATGCGATCTGCGCACCGTGGATCTGTCGGAATGCCGGTTGCGCGAAGCCAGTCTGGTCGGCGCGGACCTGCGCAAGGCCGTTCTGCGCCGGGCCGACCTGCGGGGAGCGCGGGTGCAGGACGCCAAGATCGACGAGGCCGATCTGCGTGGCGCGCTGGTCGATCCGACGTTCTGGACGTCGGCGCGGGTGCGCGGATCGAAGATCGACATCGAGCAGGCGCTGGCCTACGCCGCCGCCCACGGGTTGGACGTCTCCCCGGAGTAAGGCCCCGCGATTTGTGGAGTCCTACCCGTAAGTATTACGGCTGCGGCTCCACAAATCGCAACGAATTAGCCCGCCTTGAGCCGGATCTTGTAGCGCACGAAGGTCAGGTAGCCCAGGCTCAGCAGGGCCAGCATGCCCATGTCGAACCACCATGCCGACGCGGTGTGCTCCCAGTGTGAATCCTTCGGTGTCAGCGGGCCGGGCACCAGTTTGGTGATGTCCAC
>JBPPMV010000021.1:0-3224 GCA_051306235.1 Mycobacterium sp.
GATGCGCGCCACATCCAGGGCGACATTGCCGTTGCCGATCACCACCGCGCGGTCGGCGGTCAGGTCGGGGGCCATGTCCTGAAAGTGTGGGTGGGCGTTGTACCAGCCGACGAAGTCGACGGCGGCGACGCTGCCGGGCAGTTCCTCGCCGGGGATGCCGAGCACCCGGTCGGCCTGGGCGCCGATCGCATAGATGACGGCGTCATACCGCTCGGCCAGCTCGGCAGCCTGCACGTGCTCGCCGACGCGGATGTTGCCGAAGAACCGGAAATGCGGGTCCGCTGCGATCTTCTCGAACTGCGCGCTGATCGACTTGATCTTCGGATGGTCGGGCGCGACACCGGAACGCACCAATCCAAACGGGGTCGGCAGCATCTCCAACATGTCGACACGAACGTCGTGATCGGACTTCAACAGCGATGCGGCGGCAAAGAACCCAGAAGGGCCTGAGCCGACAATCGCCACGTGGTGCGGGCGCATGGCAAGCCTTTTCGTGAAGCTGACCGGCGGCGCGCAAGGGGCTGTCGCGTCGTCCACCGGAGGCGGTTACCTGCCCGATGCTAGCCGCGCAGCGCCGATCGAGGGCGGAGTCCGGGGAAGCGGCCGGTAACCTCAACAGTCGTGGATCCTGACCGTCTTGCTGACATCGCCGCCCTTGACACCACGTTGACAACCGTGGAGCGGGTGCTCGATGTCGACGGTCTGCGCGGCCGCATCGAAACGTTGGAGGCCGAGGCGGCCGATCCGAACCTGTGGAACGACCAGGCGCACGCACAGAAGGTGACCAGCGAGCTGTCGCACACTCAGAGCGAACTGCGCCGGGTCGAGGAGCTGCGTCAGCGGATCGACGACCTGCCGGTGCTCTACGAGATGGCCGCCGAAGAGGAAGGTGCGGAAAGCTCCGAAGCGCTCGCCGAGGCCGACGCGGAACTGGCCAAGCTCCGCGAGGACCTGGAGGCCATCGAGGTCCGGACCCTGCTGTCCGGCGAGTACGACCAGCGCGAGGCGGTCGTCACCATCCGCTCCGGCGCGGGCGGGGTGGACGCCGCGGACTGGGCCGAGATGTTGATGCGGATGTACATCCGCTGGGCCGAGGGCCACAAGTATCCCGTCGAGGTGTTCGACACGTCCTACGCCGAAGAGGCCGGCATCAAGAGCGCCACCTTCGCCGTGCACGCCCCGTACGCCTACGGCACCCTCTCGGTCGAGCAGGGCACCCACCGGCTGGTGCGCATCAGCCCGTTCGACAACCAGGGCCGGCGCCAGACGTCGTTCGCCGAAGTCGAGGTGCTGCCGGTGGTCGAGACCGCCGACCACATCGAGATCCCCGAAGGTGACCTGCGGGTCGACGTCTACCGCTCCAGCGGGCCGGGCGGACAGTCGGTGAACACCACCGACTCGGCGGTGCGCCTCACCCACATCCCGACCGGCGTCGTCGTCACCTGCCAGAACGAGAAGTCCCAGCTGCAGAACAAGGTCTCGGCGATGCGCGTGCTGCAGGCCAAGCTGCTGGAACGCAAACGCCTCGAGGAGCGCGCCGAGATGGATGCGCTCAAGAGTGACAGCGGCAGCTCCTGGGGCAACCAGATGCGGTCCTACGTGCTGCACCCCTATCAGATGGTCAAAGACCTACGCACCGAGTTCGAGGTTGGCAGCCCGGCAGCGGTGCTCGACGGCGACATCGACGGTTTCCTGGAAGCGGGAATCCGTTGGCGCAATAGGAAAGATGACGACTAACAACAGTGTGCTTGCACTGTCAGCGGCCCAACGCTGGCACGATTTCTGGCGCGGCGACATCGGTGAGTGGATCATCACCAAGGGCCTGCGCATCATCATGCTGGTCATCGTGGCCATGCTGATGGCGCGGTTCGTGAACTGGGCCGCCCAGCGCGTCACCCGGCGCATCGATGCGGACTTCCGCGACAGCGACGCGCTGGTGCGCACCGAGACCGCCAAACACCGCCAGGCCGTGGCGTCGGTCATCTCCTGGGTCACCATCGCGCTGATCTGCGTGGTCGTGTTGATGCAGATCACCGATATCCTGGCGATCCCGCTGGGGTCCCTCGTCGCACCGGCCGCCGTCATCGGTGCCGCGCTCGGTTTCGGCGCCCAGCGCCTGGTGCAGGACCTACTGTCGGGTTTCTTCATCATCACCGAGAAGCAGTACGGGTTCGGTGACCTGGTGGCGTTGACGGTGGCCGGTATCGCGCTGCCCGCCGAGGGCACCGTGGTCGACGTGACGTTGCGGGTGACCAAGCTGCGTTCGTCGGAGGGCGAGATGCTGACCATCCCGAACGGTCAGATCGTCAAGACCGTCAACCTGTCCAAGGACTGGGCGCGTGCCGTCGTCGATGTCCCGGTCTCCACGAGTGCGGACCTCAACACGGTCAACGATCTGCTGCACGCCGTGTGCGAGGCCGCGATGACCGACCCGAACATGAAGGACCTGCTGCTCGATCAGCCCCAGTTGATGGGTGTGGAGAGCATCGAGCTGGACACCGTGAACCTGCGGCTGGTGGCGCGCACACTGCCGGGTAAGCAGTTCGAGGTCGGGCGACGGCTGCGGCTGCTGGTGATCGCGGCGCTGGCCCGAGCCGGCATCGTCACCAAGGCCGAGACGACGGCGCTGGCCGCCAACGCGCGGGTCCAAGAATGATCCGGCTGATCCGCCGCCGCGAGGGCGATGACTCCAAGACCTGGCCGGCCTATGTGCTGGGCGGCCGGCTGCGCACGTCGACGGTCGGGCTGATCGTGGCGTTCTTCCTCACCGCCTGGCTGTACGAGACCTATCAGCCGCCGCCGCCGGAGCCTGCGCCGGCCACCCAGGTGGTGCCGCCCGGTTTCGTGCCCGACCCCGAGTACACCTGGGTGCCGCGTACCCAGGTGCGGCCGCGCACCACGTACCCGACGACGACCAGAACGACGACCACGACGGAGCCGACGCCCACGACCACCACAACGTCGACGGACCCGACGGCCACCACCGGACCCGATGACACGGTGACCTCGCCGACGGTGACGCCACCGACCACGACGGTGGTCGATCCGGACGGGCCTGCCGGCCTGGTCCCGCCCATCACATTGCCGGTCGCGCCGGGGTCCGCACCTGCCGCGGGGCCGGCGCCGACACCGCAGACGACGGCGACACCGCCACCGCCCGCACGCAGCGCAGGCTGACACGCGTCTACACTGGCGTGCCGTGATGATCACCCTCGACAAAGTGA
>JBPPMV010000022.1:0-3751 GCA_051306235.1 Mycobacterium sp.
CGATCACGCAGGCCGTTGAGTACCAGGGTCTGCTGGGTGTCGGCCAGACCGATCTCCCACGGTGCCCCGGCATGTTTGAGGCTGGTCAACGGCGCCGCGCCGGTGCCGCCGTCATAGCCGGAGATCAGCACCACATCGGCGTGCGCCTTGGAGACGCCCGCGGCGACGGTGCCGACACCCACGGAGCTGACCAGCTTGACGTGGATGCGCGCCTTGTCGTTGGCGTTCTTCAGATCATGGATCAGCTGGGCCAGATCCTCGATCGAGTAGATGTCATGGTGCGGCGGCGGTGAGATGAGCCCTACACCCGGCGTCGAGTGCCGGGTCTTGGCGATATTGGGGTAGACCTTGTAGCCCGGAAGCTGACCGCCCTCACCGGGTTTGGCGCCCTGAGCCATCTTGATCTGGATATCGGAGGCGTTGACGAGGTAGTCACTGGTGACGCCGAAACGGCCGGAGGCCACCTGCTTGACCGCGCTGCGACGGCTGGGGTCGTACAGCCGGTCGGTCTCCTCACCGCCCTCACCGGAGTTGGAGCGTCCGCCGATCTTGTTCATGGCGATGGCCATCGTCTCGTGTGCCTCGGCCGATATCGACCCGTAGCTCATGGCGCCGGTGTTGAACCGCGTGACGATCGCCTCGGCCGATTCCACCTCTTCGAGGGGAACCGGCGGCCGCACGCCCTTCTTGAAATCGAACAGCCCGCGCAGCGCGCCACCCTCCCGGGACAGCCGGTTCACCTCCTCGGAGTACTGCGCAAAGACATCCTGCCGACCGGTACGCGTCGAATGCTGCAGCAGGAAGACCACTTCCGGGGTGAACAGGTGCAGCTCGCCCTCCCGACGGAATGCGTACTCACCGCCGACCTCGAGGCGTCGGTGCACCCGCTCGGTCGGGTTCTCCGGGTAGGCCCGGCGATGGCGCAGCTTGACCTCCTCGGCCAGCACATCCAGTCCGGCGCCACCCAGTTGGGTGGGGGTCCCGGTGAAGTACTCGTCGACGACGTCGCGGTTCAGCCCGATCGCCTCGAAGGCCTGGGCGCCGGTATAGGAGGACACCGTCGAGATGCCCATCTTGCTCATCACCTTGGTCACGCCCTTGCCGAGCGCCTTGAGGTAGTTGCGCACGGCGGTGGGCGGCTCGATACCGGTGAGCTCACCCTCCCGGATCAGATCCTCGATCGATTCGAAGGCGAGATACGGATTGACCGCTGCCGCACCGAAACCGATCAGCATCGCGATGTGGTGCACCTCGCGGGCATCGCCGGATTCCACCACCAACGCGACGCTGGTGCGTTCCTTCGTGTGCACCAGGTGATGATGAACCGCGGAGACGGCCAGCAATGACGGGATCGGGGCCTTGGTGTGATCGGAGTCGCGGTCCGAGAGCACCAGTGTGCGAGCGCCTTTCGCGATCGCCTCGCAGGCACGGATGCGCAATTCCTCCAGCGCTTCGGCCAGGCCCTCCCCGCCGCGTTCGACATCGTAGAGCGCACGCAGCACCGCGGTGCGCAGGCCGGGCTGCTCACCGTCGTCGTTGATGTGCACGATCTTGTTGAGATCGTCGTTGTCGAGAACCGGCCAGCCGAGCCTGATCTGGCGGCACGATGCCGCCGTCGGCTCCAACAGGTTCTCCTCCGGGCCCATCACCCGGGCCATCGAGGTGACCACGGCTTCCCTGATCGCATCCAGCGGCGGGTTGGTGACCTGGGCGAACAGCTCCACGAAATAGTCGTAGAGCAGCCGGGATCGCTGCGAGAGCACCGCGATCGGGGTGTCGGTTCCCATCGAGCCCAGCGGCTCGGCCCCCGAGGCCGCCATCGGCGTCAGCAGTACCCGCAGTTCTTCCTCGGTGTATCCGAAGGACACCTGCCTGCGCACCACCGATTCGTGATTGGGTTGTACGCGAGCACGATCCGGCAGGGTCTTGAGGTCGAGCAGCCCGGCGTGTAGCCATTCGCCGTAGGCGTGGGCATCGGCCAGTTCATTCTTGATCTCGTCATCGGAGACGATGCGGCCCGCGGCCGTGTCGATGAGGAACATCCTGCCGGGCTCGAGGCGGCCCTTGGCCACCACCTCGGCGCTGGGCACGTCGAGCACACCGCTCTCGCTGGCCAGGATGATCCGGTTGTCGATGGTGCGCCACCAACGTCCTGGGCGTAATCCGTTGCGGTCCAGCACGGCTCCGACCACGGTGCCATCGGTGAAGGTGACACACGCCGGACCGTCCCACGGCTCCATCAGCGAGGCGTGGAACTGCCAGAACGCCCGCCGGGCGGGATCGAGGGTGGTGTTGTTCTCCCAGGCCTCCGGGATCATCATCAACACCGCGTGCGGCAGGCTGCGCCCGCCCAGATGTAACAGCTCCAGCACCTGGTCGAACGAGGCGGAGTCGGAGTCCCCCTGGGGGCAGATCGGCGAAAGCCGGCTCAGGTCACCGGGAATGAGGTCGCTGCTGAGCTTGGCTTCGCGGGCGTGCATCCGGTTGCGGTTACCGCGCACGGTGTTGATCTCACCGTTGTGCGCGACGAAACGGAACGGGTGCGCCAGCGGCCAGGACGGGAAGGTGTTGGTGGAGAACCGGCTGTGCACGATGGCGATCGCACTCACGCAGCGGTCGTCACGCAGATCGGGAAAGAACTGCGGCAGCTGCATTGTGGTGAGCATGCCCTTGTAGGCGATGGTGCGGCTGGACAGCGACGGGAAGTAGACGCCGAGTTCCTCGGCGCTGGTTTCGGCGCGCTTGCGCAGCGGGTAGGCGCGGCGGTCGAGGTCGATACCGCTCAAGCCGTCGGGTGCGGAGACGAACAGTTGTGCCATATGGGGCATGCAACTCAGCGCGGTGGCGCCAACCCCGGCGCCGTCCGGGTCGATCGGAAGGTTGCGCCAGCCGAGAACGTCCAGGTTCTCCTCGGCGGCGATGGCTTCGATTCGGGCCTGTGCATCGGCCCGGGCCACCGGATCCTTTGGTAGGAAGCAGATTCCGGCCGCAAAGGTGTTCAAGCCCTCGGCGTCGGGGCCGGGGAGTTCGAAGTCGACGACTCCGGCGAACAGTTCGACCGGCAGCTGGATCAGGATCCCCGCGCCGTCACCGCTGTTCGGTTCGGCGCCGGCAGCACCACGGTGCTCCAGATGCTCCAGCGCGGTGAGCCCGTCCACCACGATCCCGTGGGAACGGCGACCCTGGATATCGGCGATCATGGCGACGCCACAAGAATCCGCTTCATTATCGGGGTCGTAGAGTCCCTGGGCCTTGGGAAGTGCCGAGAACAGCAAGCGAATCAACCTCCGCAGTCTCCATACTGAATTCATGGAGGGACTGCATCGGCCCGAAGTCGCAGTCTATCAGCGGTAGCGTGCCACCACCCAGCGAGTTTTCACCCCGGGAGAACAGTGGGGACCAACGGGAATCCCGGCCAATTGCGCACCACCGTCCATGCCACCGCCGCGATGACGACCGTGACGGTGGCGGCCACCGGCATGAGCTTGAGCCCGCGTCGCCACCGCACCACCAGCCACACCAACAACGCCGGCAAGCCCAGCAGCAGGAAGACGTTGTCCACCACCGCGGCCGACACATCGCCGTGCAGCAGATCGTGGGTCATGCGTAGACCGCCGCACCCCGGGCAGTCCCATCCGGTCACGGCCTTGAACGGGCAGCCCGGGAAGAGAAATCCGGGCCGATGCGGATCGGCGAGACCGATATAGGCCAGGGCGCCGGCCAGCACCGCCCCGGTGCCGATCACACCGGC
>JBPPMV010000023.1:0-9054 GCA_051306235.1 Mycobacterium sp.
GACAACGTGTCCCAGCACTGGTACGGACGCGCTTTCAAGGGATCGATGCAATCGCTGTTCCGGTTGATCGACCGATACCCCCAGCTTTCGGACTCGGTCATCTGCCCCTGGCTCATCGTGGAAGTTCGACGCCTGGCCTAGATGTACTGACTTGCGAGGTTGGGTACGCGGGTGGCGGGTGGTTGGCTGCCGAGCGCGGCGGTGCTCAATATCGCCGAGCGTGTCCCCGAAGACATGGGATCGGTAACAGGAACCGTTGTCGGTAAGTGCTTTTCGGACTGTGATGCCGCATTTGTCGAACCAGGTGTTCGTGCTGTGTTCATCGGCGAGCAGTTCGCTGTAGGCCAGGCGTGAGTGCGCGCCGATGGCGGTGTGCAGAAAGTGCAGCATCCGCCAGCCGCCTCCTGCGGGGATCTTGCCGACCTTCTTGACGTCCATGTGGACCAGTTCGCCGACGGCCGCCGTTTTGATGCGACGCACGACCCGGCCGGTCGGGCGGTCCAGCCAGCGCAGCCTGGCCACCCCGTACCTGACGTCCGTGGTCAGTACACGTAGAGTCTCGCGTCAGGCGATCGCCGTTACCGTCATGTTCTGGACGTCGATATGGGATTCACGGGAACTCAGCCAGCCCGGGCTGGTGTTTCCGCCCCGATGGATGTCGTAGAGCACGGCCTGGATCCTGACATCGGGGCGGCTGCGGTAGTCCCAGTTCGACGCACTGAAGCCCAGTGCGTCGTCGATCCAAACCCGGTAGACGCCATCGGCTCGACCCACCGTGTTCAGCTCGACTTCCATCTTGACGTTGTGCCACACGCCTCGTTGCAGCGCGGTGTCGAGGTTGGTCTGCCAGCCGTAGCCGCCGAAGCCGTCTACGGGCTGGCGGACATAGGCGTAGGTGACCAGCACGTTGTCTTTGCCCGGCGGGATGGGACCCAGCGAGTCCTGGAACGGCCGGATGCCGTCGTCACCTATGCCGTGCCACATCAACCGGGTGGAGAAGCCGGCGTTCCGGTCGAGTTTTCCCGATGTCGGGGCATAGACGCTGGCACCCGGAGCCAGACCCACCAAGCCGGGGATTTTGCCGCCCCACCGCCAGTCGAAGGCGTCGTCGAACCGGATGTCGTATTCGAGGACCGCGTGCTCGACCTCGCGGGTGAGCTTCGATGCGACGAAGAAGTTCCCGAGGTCACCGGCGGGAATGCTGTGGCGAAGTAGATTGCCGCCTGACGGATTCGGCGTGATCGCGGCGTGGGCGAAGATGTTTCTGTCGCCGATCGTCGGCGCAAAGAGACTGTCGGCACCGTGCGGGGTCAGTGGCCCGGCAGTCGCCGCGTCGAATCGGTCCCGCCACAACACATCCACCGACGGCGCAGGCTGCGCGGCGAACGGCGCCCGCACCGCCGCACCGTCGGGTACCGACGCCACCATGACACTCGACTCTTCGATGCGGGTCATCGGTGCGGTCACGACCACGATCGTCGCGAACACCACTACCAACACCCCGCGGCGCGCGCGGTGTGTCCGACGTGCCACCCCGTCACCCCGCTGATTCTTGCCGATTCGCCCGTGCACCTGACCGGCACGAGCCAACTGGGCAGTTGTCTTGCACTCCTGGTCCGGTCGCCCTTATCTGAGCAATCCGCCAGGCCAGGATACTGAAGCAAACACGACGGCGCGATTCGTACCGCCGCGCCGGCGCAGCCGCTCGACACCGGTCAGCGCACGCGGGTGCGCAATTCCTCGACGAAGTCGCAGGAGTCTCTCCACGTGGGCAGGATCCCGCGACCCTCGAGGTCGGCCAGGCGCGGGAGCGACGACGTAACGCTCGTACAGCGACACACCGACGGTACCGGCCCGGCGATCCCCAGAGCCGAGTCGGTGGCCAGGATGGTGCACTCGCGCGTCGGGTTGTACGGCGCCGAGCACAGGTACACGACCGTCGAATCATTCGCCAGCGCAAGGAATCCGTGGGCTAAAACCTCGGACAGGCAGTTGGTCTTGCGGGTGCGGTCGTCGAGTCGCACCGCGTCCCAGCGGCCGAAGGTCGGCGACCCGGTGCGGATATCGACCGCGACATCGAACACCGCTCCCCGCACGCAGGTCACGTATTTCGCCTGGCTGGGCGAACAGAGTAATCCGGTTGTCTAGGCCCCGCTGTACCCGGGCGAGTCGTGCCACAATCACGCCGTGCGGATAGAACAGACCGAGTTGCGCGACGTCCTGCTGCTCACACCCACACCGCACCATGACGATCGTGGCCTGTTCACCCGCACCTTCGACGCGGTGATTTTCGATGCCCACCTCGGTGGGCCGGTGTCGGCCACTTTCGTCCAGGATTCGCAGTCCCGGTCCCGGCAGGGTGTGTTGCGTGGGCTGCACGGCAGATCCGGCGCAGGAGAGGCCAAGCTGGTGCGTTGTGCGCACGGAGCCGTATTCGATGTGGTCGTCGACATAAGAAAGCAGTCGCCGACCTTCGGCAGGCACCAGTCATTCATTTTGGACGACAATGCTTTTGACCATCTGTACATCCCGCCGGGTTTCCTGCACGGGTTCCAGGCACTGACACCGACGGCCGATGTCTGCTATCGCATCGACCGCCCACATGATCCGACGGAGGACATCGCGGTCGACCCGCTCGATGCCCACCTCGCAATCGGGTGGCCGCAACCGGTGTCACTCATATCGGAGCGCGACGCGGGGGCAGGCAGCTGGCAGGCCGTGCTGGGTCGGCTATAACTCGGTGACGGTCATGTTGCGGATGTCGACATGGTGTCGCCATTGTCCGCGTCCGAACGCAGTGCCGAGGCTGGTGTGCCAACCGCATCCGTTGAACCCGGCCGACGGTTGCCGGGCGTAGATGTACGTCGCCAGATCCATATCGGCGCCCGCCTGGATCGGCCCCAGTTTGCTCTCGAACGTGCGGGTGCCGTCATCGCCGCGTCCGTGCCACATGAGGCGCTCCCGAGAAGCCGGTGCTGCGGTCGGCTTTACCCGATGTCGCCGGCGACCTTGGTCAGCTGTCCATTCGGCGCGGTGTCGAAAACGTAATCGGTCGACACATGGATGAGCGCCGCGCCGGCGCGCGCAGACCCGTGCGATATGAGCCGCTACGGCAGGACGAAACTGGACGGTGAGCGTGCCGTGCTCGACGCCATGCCGGAGGTGCGTGTGGTCCGCACCGCCTGGATCTACGAAGGTGGCACCGGGTCGAATTTTGTTGCTGCACTGCGCCGCGCAGCCGTCGGATCCGATCCGGTGGATGTGGTGACCGATCAGGTCGGTTCACCGACCTACGTTGTCGATCTGTGCGCGGCGCTGCTGCGGATCATCGATGAGCCGCCGCCGACTGCACCGATCCTGCACGCTGCCAACGTCGGAGCCGTCAGTCGGTACGAGCAGGTGCGAGCCATCTTCGAGGAGGTCGGTGCCGACCCGGGGCGGGTCCGGCCGGTGACCAGCGACCGGTTTCCGCGGCCGGCCGCCCGCCTGCCGTATTCGGCGCTTTCGGTTGCGAAGTCGGCCGAGGCGGGTCTGCTCGCGCTGCGATCGTGGCGAGATGCGCTGGCCGAAGAGCTGCGGCACGCCCGTCAGAGGTCGAGCCCGAGAGGCCACAATGCCATCCGGGAGCTCGCCGACGGTTCGGCACTCGCAGTCGTCAAGCCGAACATGGCCTTTCGCACCGCACTGATCGACGGCGCGGGCAGCGAGCGCGCCAGTCGGCTCTACCGCACGCTGGCCTCCGAGGTGACGTTGTGCATCAGCCAGGTGCAGGGCCGCAGCCTGCTGGACACCCGGATGATCGTCGCCGAGCACGACGGACTGCTTGACTTCGTGGCCGCCGGGGCCGGTGAGGGCGCGGCTGCTCTGCTCGACACCCACCTCAGTCGCGCACGCGAACGCCTGTCGGTGCGCTCGGTGGCGAGCCCGGCCCCGAGGCAGACCTGCCCTAGGAGGCGTCGGGAAACGAGTGGTGCTCGTGCGCGATCTGCCACTGCCCGTTCGTCCTGCGCAGCCCCATCGTCAGGCGCAGCCGGTTGTCGGGGTTGTCGGCGAACTCCTTCTGGCCCCCGCAGCGCAGCAGGCCGTGGGCGAACGCGACGTTGTCGCCGGCCTCGATATCGAGTTCCAGTAGCTCGAAAGTCGCTCCACTGCGAATGAATTCGAAGAACGGCGGCCACGTGTCGCGGTAGGCCTGCGCGCCGCGCACCCCTTCATAGGGCGGTGGGACGTCGAACATGACGATGTCGGGGGAGTGGGCAGCGGTCACCCCGTCGAGGTCGCACGCCCGGATGGCGTCCACCCATGCGGTGATCAGGGCGCGGATATCGGATTCTGCGGTCACGATTCGCTCCTTTCGTCACCAGTGTTGACCAGACGCGGTGCCGAAAGTCATCGCTAGCGGCTTGGCCAGCTCGCGAGCGACCGCACAGTGCCATCGCGTGCGGCGTGTCGGCGTGCAGACACGGTCCCTCGCGCCAGATAACTCAGCCGCCGCGGGTGGAGAACCTGCCCTCGGTGACCTCATCCCATTTCTGGCAGATCGCGGTGACCTGCTCATCGCCCTGCTCGCGAATCCACGCACACGTCTCGCGGTCGGTGGAAGGGTTGGTGACGATGATGGTGCGCAATTCGGGCCGGTCCTCGGCGAGCTGGCGCAACCGCGCCGGCGGCGTCGACGGATCCGCCGCACGCAGCGCATCCAGCGGATCGGGCAGTGCGCCACGCGGTGCGTCATGGGCCGACAGCTCGCTCTCATCGGTATCCGCCCCGCGCGTGTTCAGCAGCAGATTGAGCAGGATCGCGGCGATGGCGCCTGCAGAGATACCGGAGTGGAAGATGGTCTGGAACCAATCGGGGAACTGGTGGTACAGGTCCAGCGAGACGTTCACCGGGGTGTCTGCCAGCGTGCGGTCGGTGTAGTACAGCTTCGCCTCGGTCAGCATCGCCACGCCGATCGAGATCGCCACCACCAGGATGTTGGTGTTGGTGAACTTCACCTTGGTCAGGGTCCGGACCCCGCTGGCGGCCACCATACCGAACAGGGCCACCCCGGCACCGCCGAGCACGGGCAGCGGGATGCCCTCGATGACCGCGGCCATCTTGGGTAGCAGTCCGAGCAGCACCAGGATGATGCCGGCAACCGTAGCGACGTGACGGGTCCGCACGCCGGTGATGGCGACCAGTCCGACGTTCTGGGCGAAGGCGGTATACGGGAAGGTGTTGAAGATGCCGCCGATGACGGTGCCCAGCCCATCGGCGCGCAACCCGTCGGCGAGTTTCTGCGGGGTGATCTTCTCCTCGACGATCTCACCGACGGCGACGATATCGCCGGTGGTCTCGGTCATGATGACGATGCCGACGATCAGCAGCGCGATGATCGAGCTGATCTCGAATGTCGGTGCGCCGAACTGGAACGGGGTGACGAACCCGACCCAGTCGTAGTCGCCCATGTGTTCCCAGTTGGTCATGCCGAACGGGATCGCCACGACGGTGCCGATGAGCAGACCGAGCAGAATCGACACCCGGCGCAGCGCCTCGGGCGCGAACCGCTCGATGACGATGATCATGGCCAGGGTGAAAAATCCCAGGCCGATTGCTGTGGGGGATCCGAAATCCGGTCCCGCGGCGTTGCCGCCGCCGAACCAGCCTGCCGCCACCCGCATCAGCGAGACCCCGATGATCAGGATGATGGTGCCGGTCACCAGGGGCGGGAAGAAGCGGATGAGTTTCCCGAACACCGGGGCGAGCAGCATCATGAACAGACCGCAGGCGATCACCGAGCCGTAGATGGTGGTGACGCCGTGGTTGATGCCGATGGTGATCATCGGGCCGACGGCGGCGAAGGTGACGCCCTGCATCAGCGGCAGCCGAACCCCGAAGCGCCAGAACCCAACTGCCTGGATGATCGTCGCGATGCCTGCGACGAACAGATCGGCCATGATCAGGTGCACGATGTCGGACTGTTCGAGCTGTCCGGCGCCCACCATCGCGCCACCGACGATCAGCGGTACCGCGACGGCCCCGGCGTACATCGCCAGCACATGCTGGATACCAAGGGGCAGCAGTCTTTTCAGCGGTGGTACTTCATCGACCGGGCGAACGGTGGGCGTCGTCGGTGCTGCCATCCGCTCATCTTCGGAGAGTGAGGTTTCGCGGTCTTTCCCACCAGATGACCGCTGTATTACGGCCTCAGGGGGCGGGGAAGGCCGCGGCGGGCATCAGCACGTTGCCGCGGCAGGGACCGCTCAGGATGTCGGTGTACCAGCTGCCCTGCAGGGTGCCGTCGGGCTGGGGTGTGTAGGACACCCAGGACTGCGCCGGGCTGAACACCCGCGGTGTGCTGTCACCGAGGTAGCACTCCCACTGCCAGTTGTAGGCGAAGGTCCACTTCTCGCCGGTCCACTTGTAGCGCTGTGGCTGGGGGATCGTCGGGTTCGACGGCGCGGGTCCGTCCAGCACCGTGGCGACGCAGGTGCTGCCGGCGCAGGCCGTCGAGAACGTGTAGACGGCGCTGAGATCGCCCTCGGGCTGGCGGGAGGCGACGCTGGTGCCGTTCTTCTGGGATGCGTAGGTGACGACGTTGTACCGCCCGTTCCATGGCTGGCCGACCGCCGCGGCCAATGGCGCGGGAGCAAGAGTGGCTACCAGGGCGGCTGCCAGCACGGCACACAGTCGACGAACCAACATCCCTTTCCCTATTCAGTCGCACGATCGATCAGGCCCCAACGGTAGCCGTGTGATCCGACAAAACCGCGGATCGTCATGTCTGCTGCGTCAATTAGAGATCACATTGTGACGCGGTAACGGTTTCAGGCGCGGTCGGCCAACAGGACCATGGCCCACGCCGCGATGGTCTGCGCATCGGTGATGTCCCCGGCTCGGATCATCTGCTCGATCTGCGCGCCGGTGAACCAATCGCTGTGCATGTCCTGTTCTTCGTGCTCGCGCTCGTGTTCGCCCTGGGTGAGGCCGGTCGCCAGGAACACCCAACCGCGCTGGCTGCTCATACCGGGTGCGACGTCGAGCTGACCCAGCCGGATCATTGACTCCGCCCGCAGGCCCGTCTCTTCCCGAAGCTCGCGGGCGGCCAGTTCGAGTGGCTCAAGGTCGGCCCGGTCGGGCGCGGTGCCCTGAGGAAATTCCCAGCGCCGCAACCCGATCGGATACCGGTACTGCTCGACGAGATGGAAGCGGTCACCGTCGCGCGCAATCACCAGCGCGTAGGTGGGTTTGTCGATCACACCGTAGATGCCGAGGCTGCCGTCGGGCCGCCGGATGGCGTCCTCGCGCACCGTCATCCAACTGTTTCGGTAGACCTCACGACTGGACATCCGCTCGATCGGGGACATGGTGCAAGGGTAGCCTCGCAAGAATGTCTACGGTGTTGCTGACCTCGCTGGACCCGGCCGCCGTGGCCGCCGGGCGTGACCTGGACGACGCGGTGCGTATCGACGGGGTGTCGCTGAGCCGCAGCGATCTGGTGGGCGCAGGCACATCGGTGGCCGAACGGGTCTCGGTCGCCCGTCGGGTGGCCGTGCTGGCCACCCCCACCGCGACGACGGTGCTGGCGGTCATCGGCTGCCTGATCGCCGGGGTGCCGTTCGTCCCGGTGCCCCCCGACGTCGGGGCCACCGAGCGTGCGCACCTGCTCAACGATTCCGGCGCGCAGGCCTGGCTGGGCGAACTGCCTGCCGAAACCGAAGGGCTACCGCACATTCCGGTGCGCATGCATGCCCGGTCCTGGCATCGCTATGCGGAGCCGGCACCGGACTCGGCGGCGATCCTCATGTACACCTCCGGGACCACCGGGTTGCCCAAGGGGGTGCAGATCAGCCGCCGCGCCATCGCCGCCGATATCGACGCGCTGGCCCAGGCGTGGGAGTGGACCGACCAGGACACCCTGGTGCACGGCCTTCCGCTGTTCCACATACACGGGCTGGTGCTGGGCCTGCTCGGCTCTCTGCGGATCGGAAACCGGTTCGTGCACACCGGGAAACCGACCCCGCAGGCCTACGCCGAGGCGGCAGGCACGCTGTACTTCGGGGTGCCGACGGTGTGGTCGCGCATCGCCGCCGACACCGACGCCGCCAGCGCCCTGTCCTCGGCGCGGTTACTGGTATCGGGTAGCGCCGCGCTCCCGGTCCCGGTGTTCGACGAGCTGCTGCGGCTGACCGGGCACGCCCCGGTGGAGCGCTACGGCAGCACCGAATCGCTGATCACCATCAGCACCCGGGCCGACGGTGAACGCAGGCCCGGCTGGGTGGGCCTGCCGATCGCCGGTGTGCAGACCCGGCTGGTCGACGAGAACGGGCAACCGGTGCCCCACGACGGGGAAACCATCGGGCAGCTACAGGTGAAGAGTCCGACGAACTTCAACGGATACCTCAACCGGCCCGAGGCCACCGCCGAGGCGTTCGACGCCGACGGCTGGTACCGAACCGGTGATGTCGCGGTGATCGACGCCGGCGGGATGCACCGCATCGTCGGCCGGGAGTCGGTGGACCTGATCAAATCCGGGGGGTATCGGATCGGTGCGGGTGAAATCGAGACAGTGCTGCTGGGGCATGCCGGTGTCGACGAGGTCGCGGTGGTCGGGCTGCCCGATGACGACCTTGGGCAGCGGATCGTCGCCTTCGTGGTCGGCGACGCGGATCCCGACCAGTTGATCCAGTTTGTGGCAGAACAACTTTCAGCGCACAAGCGCCCGCGTGAGGTGCGTATCGTGGACAGTCTCCCGCGCAACGCGATGGGCAAGGTGCTCAAGAAGGAATTGGCGAAATGAGTCTCACTCTGAGTCAGATTGCCGTCGACGCCCACGACCCGGCGGCGCTGGGCGCGTGGTGGGGAAAGGTCCTGGGCTGGCCGTTGCGCGTCGACTCCGACGGCGACGCGTTCCTGATACCCCCGCCAGGCCAAGGCGCCGAGTTGTTGTTCCTCGCGGTGCCCGACGACAAGGTCGTCAAGAACCGTCTGCACCTGGACTTCACGCCCGAGGATCAGCAGGCCGAGGTGGACCGCGTGCTCGCGCTGGGCGCCCGCCGGGTCGATATCGGT
>JBPPMV010000024.1:0-3899 GCA_051306235.1 Mycobacterium sp.
CAGATACTCCTTACGATCGGCGTTGATCTCGGGGACCCGCTTACCGCCGGGCCCGCCGCCGGCCATGAATCCGACCGTCGCCATGATCATCATCAGCGGCATCATCAGCATGTACGGCGAGAGCTGCCGGATACCGGTGAAGATCATGATCGCGATCATCCCGAGCATGCCGCCGCCCATCACCCAGGGCAACGCCTTCTGGATACCCGACGGCGGGATGTCGATACCGAGGTCATCCGGTGGGGTGATGGTGATTTCACCAGGCGTGAGCCGCGGACCCCGCTTGATGATCGGGGTGAACTTCTTCGTCGTCATCCACCGGCTCCTTCCGGGGGCAACGGCGAACCCGGCGCCTGCGCAGGCACGCCGGCCGCCGGGGCGCCGGGCGGGGCGGCCTGGTCATTGCTGAGGCCGTCGACCTTGCGCGGGTTCGGATCCGGGGGCAACGTGTCGTGCTCGAGCAGCGCAGCCTGTTTGGTCAGGACCGGACCGTCGATCAACAGGCTGACCACCTGCCACGGCGCCGTCTGCGGACCACTCAGACCCAGCGTGCCCGCGGTGTCCTCGTTCGGCAGTCCGTAGCGGACGCCCTGCGGATCGATGTAGTAGAGGCTTTCCCCGTACCGCGGATCCGGGGACTGCAACCGGACGAACTGCCCACCCTCGATGAATACCTCTGCGTCGCCTGCGATCTGGTTGATCCCACCGTTCATCCGCGCCGCCGGCACCGGTAGATGCCTGCCGCTGATCACCGTCTGCCGCGGCGCCTGGTCACCCGGCTCGCGCTGCCAGGACCAGCACAACGTCGGGGCGTCGTGGCGCAGCCGGATCTCCATCGGCTTGTCCGGCAGCGGTGAGACGAAGACCTGCTCGGGAATGGCCGCGACATCGCTGGATTCGACCGAGGGCGGGGTGATCAGGCCGAACGAGTTGGTGGCACGCAGCGCGGCCGCGGTGGTGCCGTTGACCTTGGCCACCCCGTCGGGCAGCACGACATAGCGCTGCTCGGTGTTGTCGGTGATGGTCCGGAAGACCGACCCGATCACCATGTTCGGCGGTAGCCCAACGGTATTGGGGGCACCTGCCGAGGGCACCGCGGGCAGCTGCCATGGACCCATATTGGGCAGCGCGTTGTACAGCGCCTCCGAGATGGGCGTCGCCCTGGCCGTTACGGGAATCCCGACCGCGGAGGTGACGGCGCGGTCACTCAGGTCGATGGAGTGCCTGCCGTCCTGGGTCACCAGCCAGGTGCGATCCAGATACGACACCAGAACACCCTGGCTGGGCCTGATCGGGCCGACCGATCCGTCGACCGCCAACGGCATCACCAGTGCCGAGGTCTGCACCTCCGGCGCCACACTGTCCGGTTTGATCACGGTGTCGCACAACGACCACGTCGACGTCGGCGTCCCCAGTGGTGTCGCGTAGGGCGCGCCGGGGATACCGATCGGCTGACCCTTCGGCATCCGGTTCAGCTCCTCGGATTTGACCGCTGCCGGGGTGGCCGCGTTACCCAGCACCAGCCGTGCGGACGTCAGGTTGTACACCGGGCGCAGGTCATCGGAACCGGGTACCAGGACGTAGAGCTGGTTGGTGGTGCGGTCGACCAGCAGGGTGTCCGCACCACGCTTGCCGAGCGGTTTGAAGTACGCGAGCAGCGTCGCACCGAGACAGACGATGACCGCGATGACCACGCCGGCCATCACCGCCCGGCTGTAGAACTGCAGCGGATCGTCGAACATCCTGGTGTCGCGCCGAACGATGGCATGTTCGACCCGACGCAGCAGGAATCGCCATCCACTGACCTGAACCTTGGTGGTCAACCTGAAGCCGGCCACGGTTACTCGCTGATGTTCAGCCGGGCGTGCACCGCGGCGATCGATGAGCTCATGTCCTCGGCGCTTATCTCGCTGAGCTGTTCGACCCCCAGGCTCTCGATATCCAGCGAGCGGGCCAGCCGCATATCTCGGCTCTGCTCACCCGCTTCGACCAATTGTCGTGCATACCGGCCGTTTCCGGCGATGTCGAGAGCGGGCTTGCCGTTCAGCGTGCGCTCGTGCAGCAGGGTTGCGGCATCCAGCACCCGTTTGGCAGCCTCATCGCTGAGAAGCGAATCATTGGCTTCGGCAATGACTTTGGCGATCTCGACGATATCCTCGGCGGAATACGAGTCGAACTCGACGCGGGTCGCGAAGCGCGACCGCAGACCGTCGTTGGTCTCCAGCAGCCGGTCGATATCGGCGCTGTATCCGGCGATGATCACCACCAGCCGGTCCCGGTCGTTCTCCATTCGGGCCAGCAGCGTGTCCAGCGCCTCGGTGCCGAAGGGGTCGGCGCGCCCGTCGCGCTCCTGCACCAGCGTGTAGGCCTCGTCGATGAACAACACCCCGCCGACCGCCCGGTCGATCGTGCGTGAGGTCTTCACCGAGGACTGGCCCTCGTACTCGGCGACGAAGTCCTTACGCGAGGTCTCCACGAGTTTCGGTTCGGCGATCACCCCCAGGCCGGCGAGGATGTTGGCGACCACCCGGGCGATGGTGGTCTTACCGGTGCCGGGCGGTCCGGTGAAGATCATGTGCTTGGACTGCTGGGCGACCTTCATGCCGCGGGCCGCCCGCACCCGAGCCATCTGGGTTGCCGCGCGGTACTTTTCGATCTGCTCCTTGACCCGGCTCAGGCCGATCTGCCGGTCCAGTTCGGCCTGCGCGTCGGCGAGCAGCTTCTCACGGCCGGAATTGTCGGCCTCCACGCTGGCCGGATCCCACGGGTCCTTACGGGCGGCGATCTTCTCGGCCGTCGTGGTGACCAGGCGGTAGGACGGATCCTTGAGCGCCGCGGACACTTTCGGCGACGGATGGGTGGCCTGCAGCCACTCCAGCAGGGCCACCGCAGCATCCTCATTGCCCTGGCTGCGCCGCGCCATTGCCAGATACCAGGCGATGGACGGCGCGCAAGCCTCCCCGGCGGGTGAGGAGTTCGATTCGGTGAGCCGGCGCTCGGCCTCGGTGGACAGGCCCAGGTTGGTCACCGCGACACCGTGCGCGACGCCGGCCGCCGCGCCGAGGAACTTGTCGGGCCAGCCGGCCGCCGAACGCACCTCGTCGATCACATCGGTCCAGCGTTCTGCCGCACCGTAGATCACCGCCCGGATCCAGGAGACCAGGTACTCGGCGCCCGCCGCCGGGGCGTCGTCCAGGGCCTCCATCGCGTCGGCGAAGTTGCCCTCGGCGGCCTCACGCACCGCGAAGGCCATGGTGATCGCCAGCGGTGAGTTCACCGGGTAGGTGATATCGCCGTACAACCCGCCGATCGGGATGCGGGCGTTGAGGCTGTTCATCGAGATCTCGGCGGTGCCGGCCAGCTGACCGAAGTTGTTCCTCGAGTACCAGGCCCGGAACAGGGTGGCGCGATCGGTGTCACCGCAACGCAGCCGCCCGACCCAGGCGTCACATGCTGTCTCGTCGGCGGCGGTGATCTCGGTGAACAGTTCCAGGGATCGGGCCGGGGCGGTCGGCAGCATGCCCACCGCGGTGCCGAACAGGCTCGCCAGATGTTCAGTCATGGGCACCTGCTTACCTGGTCGCGAAAATCTGGGCCCGGGCGGCGTCGGCCTCCTCGGGGGACGGCAATCCGAAGCTGCGGGCCAAGAAGTCCCGGGTGTCGACGGTGTCGTGTCCGCTGTCCTGCATGCCCTCGAGCATGTACGAGAACTGGGCGGCCCTGGCCCGTTGGGTGGCGAGCCCGGCGATCACCACGATCTCGGCGGCTAGTTGATCTTCGGACGTGGTGGCAACCTCCGGCGACAGTTCGATGCGCTGCACCCGACCGTCGAAATGCGCCGACACCGTGACCGTGCCGGGCGGATTCGTGACCGTGAAGAGTGGCTCCTCGACGACGTC
>JBPPMV010000025.1:0-3981 GCA_051306235.1 Mycobacterium sp.
TGCTCGCCGACCTCATCTGGACGCCGCCGACCCAGCCCGCACTGCGCGACCTGGGCTGGTTCCGGTTCCTGATCGGCCGCCTCGGTGGCCCCGACGGTGTTCCGCTGCTGGTATCGCGGACCGGGTACACCGGCGAACTCGGCTATGAACTGTGGGTGCATCCCCCTGACGCCGAGACGCTGTGGGACGCGGTGTGGTCAGCCGGCGAACCGCACGGACTCGCACCGCTGGGACTGGAGGCCCTGGAGATACTGCGGGTGGAGTCCGGCCTGGTCGCGGCGGGTCACGAATTCGACGATCAGACCGACCCATTCGAGGCAGGTATCGGATTCGCCGTCCCGCTGAAGACCAAGACCGACGATTTCATCGGCCGGGCAGCACTTCTGGAGCGCAAGGCCCACCCGCAGCGGGCGCTGGTCGGGCTGCGTCTGGACGGTAACGAGACCGCCGCGCACGGCGACTGCGTGCACATCGGCCGCGCCCAAGTGGGCGTCATCACCAGTGGGGTGCGGTCACCGATCCTGGGCGCAAGTATCGCGTTGTGCCGCATGGCGATCCAGTACACCGAGCCCGGCACCCGGGTGGAGGTCGGCAAACTCGACGGCCACCGCAAGCGGATCCCGGCCACCGTCACCACCTTCCCGTTCTACGACCCCGACAAGACCCGACCCCGTTCATGACGCCCCCGGCTTCTAGGAATACGAGGAGAATCTGATGACCAGAACCGCCGTGATCGGTGCCGGACCCTGCGGTCTGGCCCAGCTGCACGCGTTCGAGCAGGCCCGCCAGGACGGCGTAGACGTGGGCGAGGTGGTGTGCTTCGAGAAGCAGAGCGACTGGGGCGGGTTGTGGAACTACACCTGGCGCACCGGCCTGGACGCGCACGGAGATCCGTTGCACGGCAGCATGTACCGCTACCTGTGGTCCAACGGGCCCAAGGAGTGCCTGGAGTTCGCCGACTACAGCTTCGACGAGCATTTCGGCGGCCCCATCCCGTCGTTCCCGCCGCGGGAGGTGCTCTACGACTACATCGTCGGGCGGGCCAAGAAGAGCAGTGTCCGTCAGTTCATCCAGTTCGACACCGCGGTCCGAGATATCACCTTCGACGGAACCATGTTCGCCGTCACCACCGAGACCTGGGAGACCGGGACCGGCGTGCTGCACACCGAGGCATTCGACTACGTCATCGTCGCCTCCGGACACTTCTCGATGCCGTTCGTACCGCAATACCCGGGTTTCGAGACCTTTCCGGGCCGCATCCTGCATTCGCACGACTTCCGCGACTCAGTCGAGTTCGCCGGGAAAAACCTGTTGATCCTGGGCAGCAGCTACTCCGCCGAGGATATCGCGCTGCAATCGCTCAAGTACGGCGCCGCCTCGATCACCGTCGCCTACCGCAACGCACCGATGGGATTCGGCTGGCCCGACGGCATCACCGAAGTGCCTGCGCTGCAACACCTCGCCGGCCGCACCGCGCATTTCGCCGACGGCACCTCCCGCGATGTCGACGCCATCATCCTGTGCACGGGTTATCGGCACCACTTCCCGTTCATCGACCCCGCGCTGCGGTTGATGACGGACAACAATCTCTATCCCGGCGGGCTGTACAAGGGCGTAGTGTGGACGGCCAACCCGAAGCTGATCTACCTGGGCATGCAGGACCAGTACTACACCTTCAACATGTTCGACGCGCAGGCGTTCGTCGCCCGCGATGTGGTGCTCGGCCGGCTGCCACTACCCGAGGCCGATGCGATGGCCGCCGACGTCGACGCGTGGCTGACCAAGTACGCGGCGGTGGACACCGTCATGGAGCAGATCGACTTCCAGACCGATTACGTCCGCGATCTCATGACGCTGACCGATTATCAGGCGTTCGATCTGGACATGGTGCGCGAACACTTCGTCACGTGGGAGCACGACAAGGACGAGAGCATCACCGGCTACCGGGACAAATCGTTCGCCTCACCGTGCACCGGCACGGTCGGCCCCGTCCCGAGTTCGACGTGGTGGGTCGAGCTCGACGACAGCCTGGCCCGGTTCCTGCAGCGCTGACTCCCGCGCGCCGAAATAGAATTCCACGACGCTTTCGGGCCAAATCACGACGTGGAATTCTATTTCGCGGCAAGCCGGGGGTCAGAATCGCGCTGAGCCGAACGGGTGACCGGCCGCGTGCAGGCGGGCACACTCCCGACGTGACCCCTCCGCGCCTCCATTCCGTGGCTTCCGACACGTCGGGCACGGCGAACAGGATCGCCGACGTCGAGCAGGCGCTGGCCGTCGCGGCGGAACTGTCGGCCGCCTTCGCCGCCGAATCCGGTGCCCGCGATGCCGATCGCGATCTGCCCCACGATCAGGTGCGGGCGCTCAAGGACTCCGGGCTGCTCGCCCTCTCGGTCCCGGTCGAGCATGGCGGTATCGCCGCGCCGGCGCCCGTCATCGCCGAGGTGTTCCGGTTGTTCGCCCACGGTGATCCGTCACTGGCGCAGATCCCGCACTCGCACTACACGTTCCTGGAGGCGCTGCGGCTGCAGGGCACCGCGGCGCAGCAGGCGTTCTTCTTCGAAAAGGTAATGGGTGGATCGCTTTTCGCGAACGCGCAGTCCGAGCGCGAGGGCCCCATCGATATCGACACGACGACGCTGGTACCCGACGGTGACCGCTATGTGCTGGCGGGCCGCAAGTTCTACTGCACCGGCGCGCTGTTCGCCGACTGGGTGATCGTGCGGGCATCGCTGCCGGAGCGCCCCGGGGACACCCCGACATCGTCGACGCCGAAGGCGCTGGCCTTCGTGCCCGCCGATGCCGAAGGCCTGCAGGTCGTCGACGACTGGGACGGGATGGGGCAGCGCACCACCGCCTCGGGCACCGTCACCCTGGATGCAGTATCCGTACCGGCCGAGCACGTGCTGGCGTTCACCCCGATCTTCAAGCAGCCCAGCGTGTATGGCGCACGCGCCCAGTTGTTCCACGCCGCACTCGATGTCGGTATCGCCACCGCGGCGCTGGCCGAGGGTGTGCGCCAGGCGGCCAGGGCGCGTCCGCATTTCGAGGCCGGTGTGGATGCCGCGGGCGATGACCCGACACTGGTCCACGTCGCCGGGGAACTGACCGTCACGGTGCGTGGCGCGCAGGCGCTGCTGATCGAGGCGGGCCGCGCCGTCGACGCCGCGGCCGCCGATCTCGACGGCGACAGTGCCGCGACAGCATCGGTGGCCGTGGCGGTGGCCAAGGTGGCGGCCACCCGGGCGGCACTGGAGGCGTCGAGCACGCTGTTCGAACTGGGCGGCACCCGCAGCGCCTCGGGGTCGGCGAACCTGTCGCGGTACTGGCGTGATGCCCGTACCCACACACTGCACGATGCGACCCGGTGGAAGGTGCAGCACATCGGTCGCCACACCCTGTCTGGCACGAAACCACCTCGGCACGGCCAGATTTAGACAGGCCGAGAACGACGATATGGTCGCCACCCCAGTGTGCGGGTGGCGACCATATCGTCGTGCTGGATACTTACCGGGTGGCGTAGTCGTGCGTACCTGCGGCGGTGCGCAGCTGGTGACGGCCACGGCTCACCGAGCGCAGCGTGCCGTTGAGGTAGTCCTCGAACTCCGCGAGCTTGCTGTCGACGTAGATATCGCATTCGCCACGCAACCGGTCGGCCTCGGCATGCGCGGTGTCCACCAGCCGGGTGGCCTCGCTGGTCGCGGTCTGCACGATCTCGGTCTGCGACACCAGGCGCTGCTGCTCCTTGATGCCCTCCTGGACGGCTTTCTCGTAGGAGATGTTGCCGTTCTCGATGAGCCGGTCGGCTTCGGCCTTGGCGCGCCCGGTAGCGGCCTCGTACTCGCGCTTGGCGGTCGACGCGATGCGGCCGGCCTCCTCGCGGGCCTCCCCGACCATCCGCTCGCTGTGGGCCCGCGCCTCGGCGACCATCCGGTCGGCAGCGGACTTGGCATCGGCGAGCAGGCGATCGGCCTCGCCGCG
>JBPPMV010000026.1:0-20374 GCA_051306235.1 Mycobacterium sp.
GCGCAGGGTCTGGAATTCCCGGTCGTGTTCGTGACCGGCTGGGAAGACGGCCTGTTCCCGCACATGCGGGCGCTGGGGGAGCCGCCCGAACTGTCCGAGGACCGCCGGCTGGCCTACGTTGGCATCACCCGGGCGCGGCCGCGGCTCTATCTCAGCCGCGCCAAGGTGCGCTCGTCCTGGGGGCAGCCGAGGCTCTACCCGGAATCGCGCTTCCTGCGGGAGATCCCGGAGGATCTGATCAACTGGCGTCGGGTCGATACGGCGCCGTCGCGCAGTGCCCCGGTTAGCTCAGCGGGCCGGTTCACCGAGAATGTGCGGCCGGCGCCGGTGAAGGCCCGCAATCGCGCGATGATCACGCTGGAACCGGGGGACCGGGTGACCCACGACAAGTACGGGTTGGGCCGGGTCGAGGAGGTCAGCGGGATGGGCGAGTCTGCGATGTCCCTGATCGACTTCGGTAGCGCCGGACGGGTCAAGCTGATGCACAATCACGCGCCGGTGCAGAAGCTGTAGAACTGAAATCAGCTACGCGCCCAGAGTCGGGTCGCGGGTAGCAGGCTCAGGACGATCGCCGCGATCGGGAGCACCGGCATGGCATAGACCACCGGGTGCAGTTTGGCGCCGGCGAGGAAGAGGCTGCCGAAGATGAGCAGCCCGATCGCGGCGCCGACGACGATCAGCAGCCGTCCCATCCGATGCTGTAACAGCAGGGCGATCAGCCCGCCGATACCGGCCGCAGCCGAGATGGCGGTGAGGAAGCCGATGGCGATGCAGAAGAGCAGATCGGTGCTCCACCACCCGGCGATCAGGTCGGTGGCGATGACGGCGGTGGCCCAGCCGCTGAGGATGCTCAGGGTGGCGGCGGCGATGGCGGTTGCCGGACCGGGAGCCCGCCGCGAGGGCACCGCGACGGGAGTGGGCCGCGGGATGTAGGCGGTCTGTTCGGGCTCGGCGGGGGTGCGCACATAGGAGGTGGCGTCGTCCTGCAGCGAAGGTGGGGCGAGCGCCGGGAAGGAACCGGTGGGGGTCCGGCGGATGATGCGAGGTGAATCAGGAGAGGGCTGTGCGGGTGGATCCGGGGTCACATCACCCAAGGTAGTTAAAACGCGGCGGACGTGATTACCCGACGTAGTTGCCGGGGCTGAGCCCCCGCTGTGCCAGCCACGGCACCGGATCGATCCGGTTGGAGCCGTTCGTCAGCACCTCGAAATGCAGGTGCGGGCCCGTCGAGTTGCCGCGGTTGCCCATGGTGGCGATCTGGTCGCCGGCCATGACGCGCTGGCCCTTGCTGACCAGCCAGGTGTTGATGTGACCGTACAGCGTGACGGTGCCATCGGAGTGGCGCAGCTTCACCAGCGCGCCATAACCGGCGGTCGGGCCGACCTCGACGACGACGCCGTCGCTGGCGGCCAGAATCGGGGTGCCGATCGGTCCGGCGATATCGATACCGCCGTGCAGCACGCCCCAGCGGTAACCGAATCCGGACGTCCAGACACCCCTGGTCGGCATCGCGAACAGCGGACGTGCCAGGCGTGCCTCGCGCTCGGCCCGCTCCTGGGCGAACGCAGCGGCCTTGTTGATCTCCTCGGCGTGGATCGCCGACGAGGCGACCGGCTGCACCGCGATGATCTGCATGCCATCGGGCGAACCGCTGATGGCGGCGCCGTTGATGAGGGCATTGTCGGCGGCCAGCACAGTGTCGGGCGCCGTGGTGGTCGGGTTGCTCAGCGAGTAGGCGCCGGAAGCGGTCGCACCGGCAGCCATGGCCGCGATCATCAGGCGGCTCTTGACGGCGCCGACGGTCTGCTTGCGATGGGCCCCCGTGCGGGGCTGCCCGAGCTCACGCATGTCGATCACATCGGTGAGGGCGTTGCCGTCACTCATATCGGTGTGACTATCGCGATAGGCGCGCGAGGATCCGGGATCCTTGCCGGCATCGCTGCCTGCCGTCGACCGTGACCGGAACTCGCTCGGAACGACGAGCCGCAATGGCACCAGATCGTCGGTGTCATGGAGGTCGTCGAGCTCGGGGGCGGCGATCACGCGCTGCTCTTTGTCGAAGGCTGAGCTGTCCCGAAAGTCCAGGTCATGCAGGTCGCCGAACTCGTTGAACGGGATGATGTCGGTGACTTCCGCCGGGCTGGGGGTGGAGAGCCCTTTCGTCGCTACCCCCCGGAGGGATCGGGACGAACTGTGCTCAGCCAACCTGGAATGTCCTTTGTGTCGTGACCTGTCCGTTATCAAGACCAGTAGGCACGTTAACCAAATCCCAATGTTGGTGGCAACTTAAGTGAGCATTCCCATAGGGAATGTGACTTGTATCACCAAAGGGTCCCGGTGAGATGTGCCACATGACAGGTAGGCGATGACGGCGGCCGACACCGGGGTGGATACAGTGCCAGCGAGCCTGTCGCGGCCTTCCGGTCGGTCCGGCGGCCCACTTCATAAGTCATTCGCACCGACGCAACTTAGGAAGCTCATGGATCTTTTCGAATATCAGGCGAAAGAGTTGTTCGCCAAGCACAACGTACCCACCACGCCCGGCCGGGTCACCGACTCCGCCGAGGACGCCAAGGCGATCGCCGAGGAAATCGGCAAGCCGGTCATGGTCAAGGCGCAGGTCAAGGTCGGCGGACGCGGTAAAGCCGGCGGTGTGAAGTACGCGGCCACCCCTGCCGATGCCCTGGAGCACGCCACCAACATCCTCGGCCTCGACATCAAGGGCCACATCGTCAAGAAGCTGCTGGTCGCCGAGGCCAGTGATATCGCCGAGGAGTACTACATCTCCTTCCTGCTCGATCGCTCCAACCGCACCTACCTGGCCATGTGCTCGGTCGAGGGCGGCATGGAGATCGAAGAGGTCGCCGCGACCAAGCCGGAGCGCCTCGCCAAGGTGCCCGTCGACGCCGTCAAGGGTGTCGACCTGGCCTTCGCGCGTGAGATCGCCGAGAAGGGCCACCTGCCCGCCGAGGTGCTCGACGCCGCCGCCGTGACCATCCAGAAGCTCTGGGAAGTCTTCATCGGTGAGGACGCCACCCTGGTGGAGGTCAACCCGCTGGTTCGCACCCCGGACGATCAGATCCTCGCGCTGGACGGCAAGGTCACCCTGGACGCCAACGCCGATTTCCGTCAGGCCGGCCACGCGGAGTTCGAGGACAAGGACGCCACCGATCCCCTCGAGCTCAAGGCCAAGGAGAACGACCTCAACTACGTCAAGCTCGACGGCGAGGTGGGCATCATCGGTAACGGTGCCGGCCTGGTCATGTCGACGCTGGATGTCGTCGCCTACGCCGGTGAGCGTCACGGCAACGTGAAGCCCGCCAACTTCCTGGACATCGGCGGTGGCGCCTCGGCAGAGGTGATGGCCGCCGGCCTGGACGTCATCCTCGGCGACGAGCAGGTCAAGAGTGTCTTCGTGAACGTCTTCGGTGGCATCACCGCCTGTGACGCCGTCGCCAACGGCATCGTCGGCGCGCTGAAGAAGCTCGGAGACAGCGCGAACAAGCCGCTCGTGGTCCGACTGGACGGCAACAACGTCGAAGAGGGTCGCCGCATCCTGGACGAAGCGAACCACCCCCTGGTCATCCAGGCCGACACCATGGACTCCGGCGCCGACAAGGCCGCCGAGCTGGCCAACAAGTAAGGGAGCCAACACAGATGTCTATCTTCCTGAACAAGGATTCCAAGGTCATCGTCCAGGGCATCACCGGCGGTGAGGGCACCAAGCACACCAAGCTGATGCTCAAGGCCGGCACCCAGGTCGTCGGCGGTGTCAACGCCCGCAAGGCCGGCACCACCGTCGCCCACGTCGACAAGGATGGCAACGATATCGAGTTGCCGGTGTTCGGTTCGGTGGCCGAGGCCATCAAGGAGACCGGCGCCGATGTGTCGATCGCCTTTGTGCCGCCGGCCTTCTCGAAGGACGCGATCATCGAGGCCATCGACGCCGAGATCCCGCTGCTCGTTGTCATCACCGAGGGCATCCCGGTGCAGGACAGCGCGTACGCGTGGGCCTATAACGTCGAGAAGGGCGAGAAGACCCGCATCATCGGGCCGAACTGCCCCGGCATCATCACCCCCGGTGAGTCGCTGGTCGGCATCACGCCGAACAACATCACCGGCAAGGGGCCGATCGGCTTGGTCTCCAAGTCCGGCACGCTGACCTACCAGATGATGTACGAGCTGCGCGATCTCGGCTTCTCCACCGCCATCGGCATCGGCGGCGACCCGGTCATCGGCACCACCCACATCGACGCCATCGAAGCGTTCGAGAAGGATCCCGAGACCAAGCTGATCGTGATGATCGGCGAGATCGGTGGCGACGCCGAGGAGAAGGCGGCCGCCTACATCAAGGCCAACGTCACCAAGCCGGTCGTCGGCTACGTCGCGGGCTTCACCGCTCCCGAGGGCAAGACGATGGGCCATGCCGGCGCCATCGTGTCCGACGGTGCGGGTACCGCGGCCGGTAAGCAGGAGGCCCTGGAGGCCGCCGGCGTGAAGGTCGGCAAGACCCCCTCGGAGACTGCCGCCAAGGCGCGCGAGCTGCTCGCAGGCCTGTAACCCCAAGCACGCGAAAAGCCCCTGGAATCAACAAGATTCCAGGGGCTTTCTCGTGGACCGGCTCTACAGGTGCTTGGCGAGGAATTTCTCGACGGCGTGATACATGTCGATGTTGTTGTCCGGGTTGAGGAATCCGTGTCCCTCATCCTCTTTGACCATGTACTCGACCTCGACGCCGCGGGCGCGCAGGGCGGCGACCATATTGTCGGACTCGGCCTGCACGACGCGAGAGTCGTTGGCGCCCTGCACTACCAGCAGCGGGGTGCGGATCTGATCGACCTTGGTGATCGGCGAGCGGGCCAGCATATCGGCCTCCTGTGCGGGATCCTTCGGGTCGCCGACGTAGAGGTTCCAGTTGTTGGCCAGGAACCGGCGACCGACATCGGGCAGAGTGCGCATGAAATTGGGAAGGCTGGAGATCCCGACGTAATCGATTGCCGCGGCGAAGACGTCCGGGGTGAACGTGACGCCGACCAGGGTGGCGTATCCGCCGTAGGAGCCACCGAAGATGGCCACCCGGTCCCGGTCGGCCACACCCTGCTTGACCGCCCAGTCCACGGCGTCGATCAGATCGTCGTGCATCTTGCCGGCGAATTCGCCGATCGCGGCCTGGGTGAAGGCCTTGCCGTACCCGGTGGATCCGCGAAAGTTGACCTGCAGCACCGCGTATCCGCGATTGGCCAGCAACTGCACGTCCGGCTGATAGCCCCAGCAGTCCCGTGACCACGGGCCGCCGTGCACCAGCAGCACCAGCGGCAGGTTCTCCGCAGGCACCCCGACCGGCAGGGTCAGGTACGAGTGCAGGTCCAGCCCGTCGCGGGAGGTGATGGTAACCGGTTTCATCTCGGCCAGCGCAGCGGGATCCAGGTGCGGGTAGGGCCGGAACAGCAAGCGGCTCTCGCCGGTCGCATGGTCGTAGAAGTAGGTGGCGTTCGGATCGCGGTCGTGGCTGAAATTGACCACCCAGCGTTGTCCGCTGTCATCGCAGGACATTCCGGCGAGGTCACCATCGGAGAGTTCGGTGAGCTTGCCCAGCACGTCGGCGAATTCGTCGTCGAATGCGTGGATCACCTGTCGCTCACCGTAATAGCGGGCGCCGATCAGCTCGCCGGTCCGCTCGCTGATGATGAACGGTGACGGCAACACCAGTTGCGCGCCCAGGTCGAGCGTCGGGTGACTGTCGACCTCGGTCTCCTCGCCGGTGGCCACATCGATGCGGGCCAGTCGGAGGAGCTCGCTGCCCTGGTAGGACCCCAGCCAAATGCCGGTGCCGTCGGGAGTGACGGCGATGGGGTGAATCCCGAGGGGATAGTCCCTACCCTCGTACACCCGGATGGGCCGCAGTGTCCGGGTGGCCGAATCCCACTGGGATATCTCGACATCGCCTTCGGCGGTCAGGGTGTTGGTGAACAGATCACCGCCGGGCCCACCGATCCAGCTGACGACGGTGCCGGGGTTCTCGGCCAGCAGGTTGAGCTCGCCGGTGGCGATATCGAGTTCGAAGGCGTCGACCAGTTCGGCATTGCGCGCGTTGTGCTGCACGAGTGCCTTGCCGGGACGGGCCTTGAGCAGCTCGTAGGAGGCGCGCACCCGGGGGAACGGGGTGAGGTCCACCGCCGGGGCGTCCGGCGCATCGGGGTCCACCCGGTACACGTGCCAGTGTTCGTCACCGCCGCTGTCCTGCATGTACAGCAGCCAGCGCGAGTCGTGGGTCCAGCTGTAGAAGTACACGCTGCGGGTCTCGTCGGCGGTGACGCAACGGGGCTCCTCCTTGCCCTCCAGATCCTGCACCCAGACGTTGAGGCGGTTACGCCATGGCGCCAGATACGCGATCCGGGTGCCGTCCGGGGAGATCGTCGCGCCGGCACGCTCGGGCGGGCTGAAGAAGTCCTCGACGGAGATGGTCGGAGTGGTCGTCCGGGCGTTCGTCGTGTCGGTCACGAGGTCCTTTCTCGACGTGGTTGTCACTTAGTGACAACTCCACAGTGTCACTAAGTGACAGGACAGTCAAGTGAGGCGGGCGCCCTCGCGGTACTGGACGATGCGGCGGATCAGGGGATCGGTGAGGTCATACCAGGTGGCGCGCAGGTCGCCGGTCTCCGATTTGGCCGCGACGACCCAACGCGCGGCCGTCAGCCTGCCCAGCGCCGCTGCCGCGGATTGATTCGAAACCCCCACCGCGGCAGCGAGATCGGTGACCGTACGGGGTCCACTACCACGGGCCAGTTCGACGATCAGGTCGCCGTAACTGCCGATCGCCAGCGCATCCTCCGTCCAGGGTTCGGTGTAGCACCGCCGCGGCGGTGTGGGTCTTACCGCTTCCGCGGGGGCCGAGCAGCTGTGTGTGCGGCCAGGCTTGAGCTCGGCGCTACTTTGCTGGTTGTGGGCACGGTCGGTTAGCCTGACGAACTAACACGTGTCAGGAGGCCTGTAATGGTGGATCCACGCACACCGGTCATCGTCGGTGTCGGCCAGTTCACCGAGCGCGTCGATCTGCCGGGCTACCGCGGCATGTCATCGGTCGACCTCGCCACCGAGGCGGTCCGTGCGGCGCTCGCCGACACCGAGGCCGACGTGCGGGCGGTGGCGGAGGCGATCGAGGTCTTCGTCGGATTGCGGCAGTTCGAAATCTGCACACCGTTCTCCGAGGCGCCGCTGGGTTGCTCGGACAACTACCCGCGCTCGGTCGCGGCCCGTATCGGCGCCGATCCGGCCCGCGCGGTGCTCGAACCGCTCGGCGGGCACGGATCGCAGAAGGTGGTGACGGAGTTCTCCGGTGCCATCGCCGCCGGGGACGCCGAGGTGGTTCTGGTGCTCGGATCCGAGAACGGTTCGACACTGCGCTATTTCGCCGGCCGCGATGACAAACCCGATCACTCCGAGCAGGTCGGCGGTCAGCTCGAGGACCGCGGATACGGATTCGATCAGTACATGAACGAGTACACCGCCAAGCATGGATTGACCGGTGCGCCGGTGCAGTACGGGCTGCTGGACAACGCCCGGCGGGCCCGCCTCGGCGCGACGGTGGACGACTACCGCCGGGATATGGCCGAGTTGTTCGCCCCGTTCTCCACAGTCGCTGCGGCGAACCCGCTTTCGTCCTCACCGGTGGAACGCTCAGTGGACGAACTGCTCACCGTGACAGCGGACAACCGGATGATCTGCGACCCCTACCCGCGGTTGATGGTGGCGCGGGATCAGGTGAACCAGGGCGCCGCGGTGCTGATCATGTCGGTGGCCGCCGCCCGCAGGCTGTCGGTGCCCGAGAGCAAATGGGTCTACCTGCACGGCCACGCCGACATGGTGGAGCAGCAGCTGCTCGACCGGGCGGATCTGAGCGCCAGCTTCTCCGCGGAACTGGCTGTCACAGAAGCACTTCGGGTGGCCGGAATCGGGCTCTCCGATGTGTCCACCTTCGATCTGTACAGCTGCTTCCCGTTCCCGGTGTTCTCCGTCTGCGATTCGGCCGGGCTGGCCACCGACGATCCCCGTGGTCTCACCCTGACCGGCGGCCTGCCGTATTTCGGCGGACCCGGTAACAGCTACTCCGTACACGGGATCGCCGAGACGGTCGCGGCCATGCGCGCCAAGCCAGGTGCATTCGGCCTCGTCGGCGCCAATGGTGGTGTCATGAGCAAGTATTCGGTGGGGGTGTACTCCACGACTCCGGCCGAATGGGCGGCCGACAACAGCAAGGGCGTGCAGGCCGAGATCGCCGCACTGCCCGTGGTGGCGGTGACGCGCGACGCCGACGGTGCGGGCGTCATCGAGACGTACTCGGTGCGCTACGACTGGCCCGAGACCACCGGCGTCATCATCGGCCGGCTCGAGGCGGACAATTCCCGTTTCATGGCGCTGAGTACCGATGAGGCACTGGTGGCGCTGCTCTCGGACGGCGATCCGCTCGGTGCGCGCATCGAGGTGAAGTCCACCGAGGACGGCATCAACGTGGCGACCCTGGCCTGAGCCCCTCAGACCAGCTGGGCGAGCTTGCCCGCCAGCCGCTCCACGTAGGCGCCGACCTCGGCTTCGGGCTTGTCCGGCAGGCCGAACAGCACCTCGGTGACCCCGAGATCGCGCCAGCGGGCCAGCTTTTCGGGATCCGGCTTGAAGTCCAGCGCCACGATCTGCGGAGCGCCGTCGCGACCGGCGGCCGCCCAGGTGTCCTGTAACAGTTTCACCGGCTCGTCGATGTCGAAATCGCGCGGTGTGGTGATCCAGCCGTCGGCCGACTTGGCGATCCACTTGAAGTTCTTCTCGGTACCCGCTGCGCCGACCAGAACCGGGATATGCGACTGCACCGGTTTGGGGAAGGCCCACGACGGGCCGAAGTTCACGAATTCGCCCTCATACTGGGCTTCTTCCTCGGTCCACAATGTGCGCATGGCTTCCAGGTACTCGCGCAGCATGGTCCGGCGGCGACCCGGCGGCACGTTGTGATCGGCCAGTTCGTCGGTGTTCCAGCCGAATCCGACACCGAGGCTGACCCGCCCGCCGGACAGGTGATCGAGGGTCGCGATCGACTTGGCCAGCGTGATCGGATCATGCTCGACCGGCAGCGCGACGGCGGTTGAGAGCCGCACCCGGCTGGTGACCGCGGCCGCCATGCCCAGGGAGACCCACGGATCGAGGGTGCGCATGTAACGGTCGTCGGGCAGTGTCTCGTCACCGGTGGTCGGGTGTGCGGCCTGCCGCTTGATCGGAATGTGGGTGTGCTCGGGCACGTAGAAGGTGGTGAAGCCGTGGTCATCGGCCAGCTTGGCCGCTGGTGCCGGAGCGATACCGCGGTCACTGGTGAAAAGTACGAGCCCGTAGTCCATGCCCAGAATTAGAACGTGTTCTAGTCCGCAGGGCAAGGCCGGGGTGCTCAAACCTTCGGCTCAGCCAGATTGATACCGGTGACTCCCGATGTCCGGACTGGTGCCATGGCAGCCATGACGACCGAACGCATCGCCGACCACACCACGTTCGCCTACTGGGTGCCCAACGTCAGCGGCGGCCTTGTGACCAGCGATATCGAGCAGCGCACCGACTGGAACTACGAGTACAACAAGAAACTGGCCCGGACCGCCGAGAACAACGGTTTCGAGTACGCGCTGTCCCAGGTCCGCTACGAGGCCAGCTACGGCGCCGAGTACCAGCACGAGTCGACAAGCTTCAGCCTCGCGTTGTTACTGGCGACCGAGCGGCTCAAGGTCATCGCCGCCGTGCACCCGGGACTCTGGCAGCCGGCCGTGCTGGCCAAACTGGGCGCGACGGCCGACCACCTCTCGGGCGGTCGGTTCGCCGTCAATGTCGTCTCCGGCTGGTTCAAGGACGAGTTCACCCACCTGGGCGAGCCCTGGCTCGAACACGACGAGCGCTACCGCCGCAGCGCGGAGTTCCTGCAGGTGCTGCGCAAGATCTGGACCGAGGATGACGTGGATTTCCGGGGCGATTTCTATCGCATCCACGACTTCACCCTCAAGCCCAAGCCGCTGAACACCGCCGAGCGCCCCAACCCGGAGATCTTCCAGGGCGGAAACTCCACCGCCGCGCGTCGCAACGGTGGCCTGTACTCGGATTGGTACTTCTCCAACGGCAAGGACTTCGAGGGCATCACCGAACAGGTGGTTGAGGTCCGCGATCACGCCCGCACGGTGGGGCGTGAAGTCAAGGTCGGGCTGAACGGTTTCATCATCGCCCGCGATACCGAGAAGGAGGCGCGCGAGACACTCCGGGAGATCATCGCCAAGGCCAACAAGCCGGCCGTCGAGGGGTTCCGCGGGGCCGTGCAGCAGGCCGGCAGCTCAACCGGCGACAAGAAGGGGATGTGGGCGGATTCGTCTTTCGAGGACCTCGTCCAATACAACGACGGATTCCGCACCCAACTCATCGGCACCCCGGAGCAGATCGCCGAGCGGATCGCGGCCTACCGCAAACGCGGTGTCGACCTCATCCTGGGCGGCTTCCTCCACTTCCAGGAAGAAATCGAGTACTTCGGCGAAAAGGTGTTGCCGCTCGTCCGGGAAATCGAAGAGTCCGAACGATCCGCCTCGAACGGTGGAGCCGAGACCCCGGTGCTCGTCTCGGCCAGAGCAGCCGCCCGGTGGGGTGCGCTAGCGTGGGTCCGAAATCGCTCACACAGGAGAGTCATGACTTACCCGCCCGGTAACCCCGGATATCCGCCTGCACAGCAGGGCCAGTACGCCGCGCCCACCCAGCAGTTCGGCAAGGTCGGTGAGCCCCACGCCGGTTCGACGATCCCCGAGCCCGCCGCGGCCGGACCCAGCAAGCTGACCGCCTACCTGACCGCCGCCGTCGCGGTGTTCGGTGTGGGTACCTACGCGTTCAACTTCGGCCCGCTGCTGACCATCAGCAACTCGGACTTCCCGCAGTTCGGCAGCGCCAGTGGCAGTACGCCGGGCCTCGGCCTCGCCGTCGCGGCCTCGGTGCTCGCCGCACTGCTGGCCGGTATCGCGCTGGTGCCCAGGCAGAAGGCCCGCGCCGGCCTCATCGCCGTCATCTCCACGCTGTCGTTCCTGCTGGTGCTGGCCGAGGTGATCAACGCTCCGGCCGGGCTGTCGATCGGCTGGGGGCTGTACCTGATCATCGCCACCACCCTCCTGCAGGCCGGTGCCGCGATCGCCGCACTGCTCTTCGATGCCGGTGTGCTCACCCCGCCCGCGCCCAAGCCTCGCTACGAGCAGCAGCAGCCCTACGGCCAGTACGGCGCGCCGTACTACGGTCATCAGGGTGGAGGCCAGCCGGCGAACCCGCAGTACGGCGGGCCCGACTACGGCAGTCACCAGCCGCAACAGCAGCGCCCCGGTTACCCGTCGCAGTACGGATATCAGGGCGGCCCGAGCACCGGTGGATTCCAGTCCGCACCCGGCGCGCACGGTGACCATAGCGGTCCGCCCACCCCGCCCACCGGCTTCCCGGCATTCGGCCAGCCGTCCCGGGCGAGCGAGGTGACCGGACCGCAGGCCTCCCAGGCGCCCACCACGGCGGTTCCGTCGCAGCCGCAATCGGCGACACCGCACTCCGAGTCCTCACCGCAGTCCGGCACGCCTTCGTCGTAGTCTGGGCGTCGCGCATCCGGCTGTCGGGTGTGCCGACTCGTGCGAGGAGCAACCCAGCCAGTGGTGGACAACCGGTCAGTCGGGACCCGGCAGGCTCGCGACCTGCTCAGGGTCGCGTTCGGGCCGTCGGTTGTCGCGCTCGGTGTGATCGCTGCGGTGACGCTGGTGCAACTCGTCATCGCCAACAGCGATCTGACGGGCACGTTCGGCGCCATCGCCAGCATGTGGCTTGGAGTGCATCAGGTCCCGGTCTCGATCGGCGGCCGCGAACTCGGCGTGATGCCGCTGTTGCCGGTGTTGCTGATGGTGTGGGGCACGGCGCGCACCACCGCGGCCGCCGCGGCCAGGTCCTCGTGGTTCGTCATCCGGTGGGTGGTGGCCTCGGCGCTGGGCGGTCCGCTGCTGATCGCGGCCATCTCCCTGGCCGTCATCCACGATGCGGCCTCGGTGATCACCGAGTTGCAGACCCCCGACGCCTCCCGGGCATTCGCCGGGGTGCTCGCGGTCCACGCCATCGGCGCGCTGATCGGCGTGGCGATGGCCGGGCGCCTGCTGAGCCTGTCCTGGCTGCCGTGCTGGCTGCCTGAGGCCTTGCGGGCCGCCGCTGCCGGCGTGCTGGCACTGCTCGGCCTGTCCGGTGTGGTGGCCGCCGGTTCGATCGTCGTGCACTGGGGCACCATGCACGATCTGTTCGGCATCACCGACTCGATGTTCGGTCAGTTCAGCCTGGCGTTGCTGTCGGTTCTCTACATCCCGAACGTGCTCGTCGGGACCGCGGCCGTCGCGGTCGGGTCGAGCGCGCACATCGGGCTGGCCAACTTCAGTTCGTTCACCGTGCTGGGCGGGGACATCCCGGCGGTGCCGGTGCTCGCCGCGGTGCCGACACCCCCGCTGGGGCCGATCTGGGTGGCGCTGTTGATCGTCGCCGCGGCAGCGGCGGTGGCCCTGGGGCAGCAGTGCGCGCGCCGCGCCGCGCCCTGGCCGACCGCCGGCGCCAAGCTCGTGGTGGCGGCGCTGGTGGCCGCGCTCGTGATGGCGCTGCTCGGATATGCCGGTGGTGGCCGGCTGGGCAACTTCGGTGACGTCGGTGTCGATCAGGTCACCTTCGGACCC
Organism: Mycobacterium sp.; assembly: GCA_051306235.1. Taxonomy (GTDB): domain Bacteria; phylum Actinomycetota; class Actinomycetes; order Mycobacteriales; family Mycobacteriaceae; genus Mycobacterium. The sequence goes on from JBPPMV010000026.1 coordinate 12,738, forward strand.
GCGGTGTTCCTGTGGTTCGTCACCATCGGTGGGCTGACGGTCGTCATGGCGGGCGGGTTGGTGCGCCGGCCGAAGAGGGTGAAGCCGGTGCCGGTGCCCGAGCCCGAGGCTGACGTCGTCGATGACGACGTCAGGGACCCGGACTTCGACGACACCGAGTTCATCGACCCCTTCGCTGAGCCCGACGTGAGGGACCCGGACTTCATCGACGCCGAATTCGTGGACGCTGAATTGATCGACGCCGAATTGGTCGACGCCGACGAGCCGGTCACCGATGTCGTCGAGCTGGAGCCGGCCTTCCCGGACGATCCCGCGCTGGATCCCGAGGAGCACTTCATGGTCGACGGGGATGTTCCCGGCGTGACCGCTGAAAAACCCCGCGAGCAGGGCGACTAGGCTGCTGCGAGTGCAGCAGCGACCACTTCGAGTGCCGGCGACCGCGCCGGCCCGGCTGGTGGTCCTGGCATCCGGTACCGGTTCGCTTCTGACCTCGCTGCTGGAGTCCGCGGTCGGGGACTATCCGGGGCGGGTCGTGGCCGTCGGCGCCGACCGGGCGTGCCGGGCACTGGATATCGCGGCGCAGGCGTCGATCCCGACCTTCGAGGTACGGCTGGCCGACCATGACGATCGCAGCGCCTGGAACACTGCGCTCACCGAGGCCGTCGCCCGGCACGAGCCGGACCTCATTGTCAGTGCGGGCTTCATGAAAATACTTGGGGAAGAATTCCTTTCGCGCTTCGAGGGCCGGGTCGTCAATACCCATCCGGCGCTGCTGCCGTCCTTCCCGGGCGCGCGTGCGGTACCCGATGCCATCGAATACGGCGTCCGGTTGACCGGTTGCACCGTGCATCTGGTGGACAGTGGTGTGGATACCGGGCCCATCCTGGCCCAGGAGGCCGTGGCGGTGTACGAGGATGACACCGCAGAGACATTGCACGAACGCATCAAGGACGTCGAACGACGACTACTGGTGGACGTGCTGGCCGCGCTGGCCACGCGCGGTGTGACCTGGACCGGACGAAAGGCGATTCTGGGATGAGTAACAAGCGACCGATCCGGCGCGCATTGATCAGCGTGTACGACAAAACGGGACTGGTGGAACTGGCCCGCGGTCTGCATGAGGCGGGCGTGAGCATCGTCTCCACCGGATCCACCGCGAAAACCATTGCCGGCGCCGGTGTTCCGGTCACGCCGGTGGAGGATGTCACCGGTTTCCCCGAGGTGCTCGACGGTCGGGTGAAGACCCTGCACCCGAAGGTGCACGCGGGTGTGCTCGCCGATCTGCGCAAGCCCGAGCACGAGGCGGCGCTGACCGAATTGGGGATCGAACCGTTCGAACTCGTGGTGGTGAACCTGTACCCGTTCACCGAGACGGTCGCCTCCGGGGCCGGCCCCGACGAGTGCGTCGAGCAGATCGACATCGGTGGCCCGTCCATGGTGCGCGCCGCCGCCAAGAACCATCCCAGCGTCGGCGTGGTCGTCGACCCGCTGGGCTATGACGGTGTGCTGGCCGCGGTGCGGGCCGGCGGGTTCACCCTCGACGAGCGGAAGAAGCTGGCGGCGTTGGCCTTCCAGCACACCGCCGAGTACGACGTGGCGGTGGCGAGCTGGATGGTCTCGGTGCTCGCACCCGAAGAGGAATCCGAGCTGCCCCGCTGGGTGGGATCGACCTCGCGCCGCACCGCGGTGCTGCGCTACGGCGAGAACCCGCATCAGAAGGCGGCGCTGTACCGCGATGACACCGGCTGGCCGGGCCTGGCGCACGCGGATCAGTTGCACGGCAAGGAGATGTCCTACAACAACTACACCGATGCCGATGCCGCGTGGCGGGCCGCGTTCGACCATGAGCAGACGTGTGTGGCGATCATCAAGCACGCCAACCCATGCGGGATCGCGGTGTCCTCGGTGTCGGTGGCCGATGCGCATGCCAAGGCGCACGCCTGTGATCCGTTGTCCGCCTTCGGCGGTGTGATCGCCACCAACACCACGGTCAGTGTCGAGATGGCCGAGACGGTGGCCGATATCTTCACCGAGGTGATCATTGCGCCGGCGTACGAGCCGGGTGCTGTCGAGGCGCTGTCGAAGAAGAAGAACATCCGTATCCTCGTCGCGTCGGAGCCGCTCGGTGCTCAGGCCGAGTTGCGGCCGATCAGCGGTGGGCTGTTGGTGCAGCAGCGCGACGCGCTCGACTCCGAGGGTGACGATCCGAACAACTGGACGTTGGCCACCGGCGACCCCGCCGACCCGGCCATGCTGGCCGACCTGGTGTTCGCCTGGCGGGCCGGCCGGGCGGTGAAGTCCAACGCCATCGTCATCGCCAAGGACGGCGCCACCGTCGGTGTCGGTATGGGACAGGTCAACCGGGTTGATGCGGCCCGGCTGGCGGTCGAGCGGGCCGGTGAGCGCACCCAGGGGGCGGTGGCGTCCTCGGATGCGTTCTTCCCGTTCCCGGACGGCCTGCAGGTGCTGACCGCCGCAGGGGTGAAGGCGATCGTGCACCCGGGTGGCTCGGTGCGTGACGATGAGGTCACCGCCGCCGCGGCCGAGGCCGGTGTCACGCTGTACCTGACCGGGGCGCGGCACTTCGCGCACTAGCTTTCCCGTCGAGTGGCCAGTTATGACACGCAATCACGCAAAATCCGTGTGATAACTGGCCATTCAGCGCCCGCTTTACGCAGGGCCGCGCATGTTCGCTCGACAATGACGTGCGGACGGTTGCGCAGCATGTCCGAACTCACCCGGATGACGGCCCAGCCGAGCTCAGCCAGCGTGGCCCACCGGTCGATGTCCTTCGCTCGTTGTACGGGATCGGTCCAGTGTTGCCCGCCGTCATACTCCACAGCGACCTTGAATTCATCGAAGCCCATGTCCAATCGAGCGACGAATGTGCCGGCTTCGTCGCGAACCACGATCTGGGTCCGCGGTTTCGGCAGGCCTGCTTTGGTCAGGGCCCGTCGGGTCAACGTCTCCTGTGGTGACTCGGCGCCACCGTCCATATCTTCCAATACTTCTCGTAGTTGGACGAGCCCGCGAACACCGCGATGACGGATGATCAGCGGCGCTATCGCTTGGGCGGTCACGCCTGTCCGGTGCGCCAGCGCGTCAACCCGGATCAGCGCGCGGAGCGGTCCCTTACGCCGACCCAGATCAAAAGCGGTTCGGGCGGGGGAGGTCACGCCGATATCGCCGACCTTGCACACTTCATCGGGTTGGAGCGCGTCGCGGTGGATGATGATGCCGGCTACCGGCTTGCCGTTCACTCGGAACAGTTCAGCGGGAGCGTCGGCATCGATCCAGCGGGCGCCGAGCAGTGCGGAGGCGGACAGGCCGCCGCAGACCGCATCTCGGTCAGACCACAGCCACGCAGCACGGGCCCGCAGTACCGGGGTCAGTTGAGCGCCCGGCGGCAGGTACACGTTGCGGTGTACGGGCTGATGGTGTTTCAACATGCGTCGGCTCACGATTCCGGCGCTCAGTGCTTCGGTGCCCAGAAATGGGAGGGTCATGAGGGCACCGTCGCGCAGCTATCCGACCGATGTCCGCCGTCACAGCAGCGCTCGCCTCATGCTGGGGATCGATCGCCGATTGTGGATAACTATCGATCTTGCCCAATGGCCACCTATCGCACGCAGAGCACGAGAATGCGTGCTCTAACTGGCCGCTCGGCGGGATGAGTCCGAAGTCACATGCCTGACGAAGGATGCGATCTCCCCGACGGCACGCCGCGCATCGGGGTTGACGTCGAAGGACAGCTGGAACATGTGCATCGCCTTGTCCCACACCTGAACCCACACCGGCACCCCGGCCGCGGTGAGCTGATCGGCCAGCACGAAGGTGTCATTGCGCAGCATCTCGTCGGTGCCGATCTGCAACAGGAACGGGCCGAGGCCTGCCGCATTCGACTCGGCGGGCATCACGGGCACCGGCCGGGTGCCGTTGACGGTGGCGAAGACGTCGTAGATGAATTTCACCGTCATGAACGGGAACAGCACATCCTTGTGATCGCGCAGCGCGCGGTACTTGAGGTCCATATCGGCGGATGTCAACGCCGACAACAACACCTGGCCCGCGGGCACGGGCAGGCCGGCGTCGCGCACGGCCAGTGCGGTATCGGCGGCGATCAGGCCACCGGCCGAATCCCCGGCGAACACGATGCGACCGGGCGCAAAGCCCAACTCCAGCAGATGCCGGTAGGCGTCGACACCGTCTTCGACGGCCTCGTCGATACTCGCCTGCGGTGCCAGCCGGTACCCGACGTTCAGAACCCGGGCGCCGGTGGCGGCGGACAACTTCGAGACGAACCGCCGGTGCGAGTTCAGTCCGAGCGTCACCAGCGCCGATCCGTGGAAATAGACGATCACCTGATCGGACTCTGTCGACCCGGGAGCCACCACCCACTCGGCGGGGCAATGCGGCAGCCGTTCGGGGGTCACGACGGTGCCGGGCAGCGCCCTGATGAGGCGCAGCGGGCGGTCGATGATGTCGAGGTGCGCCCGCTGCAGGCCGGCCGGCCAGATCCGGTTGATGAGCAGGCCCAGGCAGGTGAGCAGTCCGAGCACCGGACGCAGGGTGAGTGAGGTGAGGACACCCAGGAGGCGGGACTGCCACGATGCCGGGCCGAAGCTCACTGTGCTGGGCCGATCGCGCCATTCGAGCAAGTTCACGGTACCCATGGTACTGGGTAGTTTTCTCAGGGCGAAGCGGCGATCGGTCAGGTGGGCAAGCCCGCAGCCGAGAGCAGTCGTAGCGTGGAGCTTGTGACGTCACCTAATGATCTGCCCCGCACCCTCGGCGAGCTGCGCGCCTCCGGCCATCAGGAGCGCGGGATCAAACAGGAGATCCGGGAGAACCTGCTGGCTCGACTGTCGAACGGCGAGGAGATCTGGACCGGCCTCTTCGGTTTCGAGGACACCGTGCTGCCGCAGGTGGAGCGCGCACTGATCGCCGGCCACGACTTCGTCCTGCTCGGTGAGCGCGGCCAGGGCAAGACCCGGCTACTTCGCTCGCTGATCGGTCTGCTCGACGAGTGGACACCGGTGATCGAGGGATCCGAGCTGCGCGAGCACCCGTACAGCCCGATCACACCCGAATGGATCCGCCAGGCGGCCGCCTCGGGCGACGGTCTGCCGATCGGGTGGCTGCACCGCAGTGACCGCTACACCGAGAAGCTCGCCACCCCGGACACCAGCGTCGCCGACCTCGTCGGCGATATCGACCCCATCAAGGTGGCCGAGGGCCGCAGCCTCGGCGACCCGGAGACCATCGCCTACGGCCTGATTCCGCGTTCGCACCGCGGCATCGTTGCGGTCAACGAGCTGCCCGACCTCGCCGAGCGCATCCAGGTCGCGATGCTCAACGTGATGGAGGAACGCGATATCCAGGTCCGTGGCTACACCCTGCGGCTGCCGCTGGACGTGCTCGTGGTGGCCAGCGCCAACCCGGAGGATTACACCAACCGCGGCCGCATCATCACCCCGCTCAAGGACCGCTTCGGCGCCGAGATCCGCACCCACTACCCGCTGGAACTCGACGCCGAGGTCGCCGTCATCGCGCAGGAAGCGCACCTGTCCGCCGAGGTCCCCGAGTACCTGCTGGCGGTCATAGCGCGGTTCGCCCGCGCCCTGCGCGAATCCACCGCGGTGGACCAGCGTTCGGGCGTCTCGGCACGGTTCGCGATTGCCGCCGCCGAAACCGTCGCGGCGTCGGCGCGGCACCGCGGCGCAATCCTGGGCGAGCAGGATCCGGTGGCCAGGGTCGTCGACCTCGCCACGGTGATCGACGTGCTGCGTGGCAAGCTGGAATTCGAATCCGGCGAGGAGGGCCGCGAACAGGTTGTCATGGAACACCTGCTGCGCCGGGCCACCGCCGAGACCGCCTCCCGCGCGCTCGGCGGTATCGACGTCGGCCCGCTGGTGACGGCTGTGGAGGCCGGTTCCCCGGTGACGACGGGGGAGCGGGTGTCGGCCAAGGATGTGCTGGCGGCGCTGCCCGAACTGCCGGTGCTCGACGAGATCGCCGAGCGGTTGAACGCCGAATCCGAGGGCCAGCGCGCGGCCGCGGTGGAACTGGTGCTGGAGGGCCTGTACCTGGCCAAGCGCATCGACAAGCAATCCGATGAGGGTGAAACCGTTTATGGCTAAACGCCTTTCCAGGTATTCGCGGTACTCCGGCGGCCCTGATCCGCTGGCGCCCCCGGTCGATCTGCGGGAGGCGCTCGACGCCATCGGTGAGGACGTCATGTCCGGGGCGTCGCCGCGCCGGGCACTGCAGGAGTTGATGCGTCGCGGTACCGAGAACATGCCCGGAGCGGACAAGCTGGCTGCCGAGATCAACAAGCGGCGTCGGGAGCTGTTGCAGCGCAACAATCTCGACGGAACTCTCGCCGATGTCAAGAAGCTGCTCGACGAGGCGGTGCTGGCCGAGCGTAAGGAGTTGGCCCGCGCCCTGGACGACGACGCCCGCTTCAACGAGATGCAAATCGAGGCGCTGTCCCCCTCACCCGCGAAGGCTGTGCAGGAACTCGCCGAATACGACTGGCGCTCATCCGAGGCCAAGCAGAAGTATGACGAGATCAAGAACCTGCTCGGCCAGGAGATGCTCGACCAACGCTTCGCCGGGATGAAGGAGGCGCTGCAGAACGCCACCGACGAGGACCGCCAAGCGGTCAACAAGATGCTCGACGATCTCAACGACCTGCTGGAGAAACACGCAGCGGGTGAAGACACCCAAGAGGATTTCGACAAGTTCATGGCCGAACACGGCCAGCACTTCCCGGAGAATCCGCGCAACGTCGATGAGCTGATGGATTCGCTGGCCAAACGCTCCGCAGCCGCCCAACGGTTCCGCAACAGCCTGTCCGAGACCCAGCGCGCAGAGCTGGATGCGTTGGCGCAGCAGGCTTTCGGATCCCCGTCGCTGATGAACGCGCTGAACCGGCTGGACGGAAACCTGCAGGCCGCCCGGCCCGGTGAGGACTGGTCGGGTTCGGAGGAGTTCAGCGGTGACGATCCGATGGGCATGGGCCAGGGCACCCAGGCGCTGGCCGATATCAGTGAACTCGAACAGCTGGCCGAGCAACTGTCGCAGAGCTACGCCGGGGCGACCATGGAGGATGTCGATCTGGACATGCTCGCCCGTCAACTCGGTGATGAGGCCGCCGTCAACGCCCGCACGCTGGCCGATCTGGAGCGCGCGCTCACCGATCAGGGATTCCTCGACCGCGGCTCCGACGGTCAGTTCCGACTGTCGCCGAAGGCCATGCGGCAGCTCGGGCAAACCGCGTTACGCGATGTGGCACAACAGCTTTCCGGTCGGCACGGCGAACGGGAGACCCGCCGCGCCGGTGCGGCCGGCGAGCTGACCGGTGCCACCCGGCAGTGGGCGTTCGGGGACACCGAACCGTGGAATGTCACCCGCACGATCACCAATGCGGTGCTACGGCAAGCGGGTAGCGGGCTCGCTGACGGGCCGGTGCGGTTCAGCGTCGAGGACGTCGAGATCTCCGAAACCGAGACCCGCACCCAGTCGGCCGTCGCGCTACTCGTCGACACCAGCTTCTCCATGGTGATGGAGAACCGGTGGCTGCCGATGAAGCGGACCGCGCTGGCGCTCAACCATCTGGTGAGCACCCGGTTCCG
>JBPPMV010000027.1:0-4267 GCA_051306235.1 Mycobacterium sp.
GCCCGAAGAACGACCCCTCGCCCAGCTGCACACCGCTGGCATACCCCTTGCCGTCGCGGGCGATATTGGACGCGCACGCGCCGGCGGCATACAGCCCGGCCACCGGGCTGCCATCGGCGTCCAGCACCTCGCCGTCGATCGAGACCGTCAGCCCGCCCATCGTGAAGCCCGAGTACATGGCCACACCCAGGGTCAGGTCGAAGGCCGCCCACGGTCCGGCATCCTGCACCGCGAGATAGTCCGGCTGCTTGTGGAAGTCGGGATCGGTTCCGGCCGCGGCGTTCTCGTTGTACCGCTGCAGCGACGCCGCCAGCTTCCCCTCCGGAATGCCGAGCGCCGCTTCCATCTCGGCAACTGTCTCCCACCCGTCGATGAACTTGATCAGCGGCATCTCCGGCATCTGCATATGCGCCTCGTCGACGATGAGATACGCGGCCTGATCGGGCTGCTCGAGGACGAACGCCGAGGTGCGCGAATGATAGGAGTCCTCGGCGACGAACCGCTGCCCGTCCTTGTTGACAATCAGCCCGGTCAGCAGGATCTCCGGCGGATAGGCCGCGACCGTGATGAACAACTGGTCCAGGTTCTTGGCGACGCCGCCGGCCGACACACCCAGCCGGATGCCCAACCCGTCATCGTTGGGGTTGCCCAGGATGTAGGGGGCCACCATGCCGTGACTCTTGGTCTTGCGTTCCTGGCCGAGGGCCGGGGTGTACTGGGCGACCATCTCGGGGTTCATCGCGAAACCACCGGCGGCAATGATCACCGACTTGGCTTTGACCGCACCGGTTTCGGTGAAGTGCTTCCAGTTCACTCCGACCACCGCACCGTCGGACACGATGAGGTTGGTGGCACCGGTCTCGTAGCGGAACTGGACACCGAGTTCGGCGGCCCGCTTCAGCAGCAGGTCGATCACCATCGAGGCGCCCCCGAGTTCCCCGGGCACCGGTACGGAGTGACCGCGCGGCGCCGGTTCGGCCTGTTCGTTGAACGGCCACACCTTCTCGTTGCCGGTGTAGGACAGCCCCTGGGTGCCCGGCGGTACCACCACCTTCCCCGGGTAGTAGCTGCGCTCGAACTGAAAGCCCAGCGCCTCAAGCCAATTGAAGTGGTCCACGCTGCCGTCGCAATAGGCGCGGATCTTGTCCAGTTCGGCATCCTCGGTCACCGCGACCAGGTAGTCGTACATCGCGTCGGCGGTATCGGCGTGCCCGGTCGCCTCCTGCACGGCGGTACCGCCACCGAGATAGAAGTGGCCGCCGGCCATCGAGGTGGTGCCACCGGCGGCGGCGGCGCGTTCCAGCACCAGCACCCGGGCACCGGCCGCGGCGGCGGACACCGCGGCGCACCCGCCGGCGATGCCGAAACCCACGACCACGACGTCGACGTCATCGGACCAGTCGGTCGCATCCGCGACGGCGATGGTGTCCGGGATCTGTTCGAGTGTCACAAGTTTCTCCTAGTGGAAGCGGTCACTGCTGTTCGTTCTTGATGTAGTCGAAGACGGCCTGGATATCGGGCGGGATGTACGCGATCTCGACGAACGGCACCCCGGCATCGACGGCGCTGACGTAGGCGAACCGCAGGCCGCCCGGCATGACGCCCCGGGCGGCGACGGTCGCACCACCGGCCTCGGCGTCCCGCACCGCGGATTCGAAGGAATCATCATCGAGGGTGGCCATGCAGATGTGATGCAAACCCGGCCCCGACGTCTCCAGGAACTCGGAGTAGATGCCCTCGCCGCGTACCGGGGCGATGAGCTCCAGCTGCAGATCACCCGCATAGCTCAGGGAGATGTCGGCGACGAAGTCGGCGGGCCTGCCACGGTAGGTGCAGCTGTCCGGGCCGAAGTGGACCTCGGGCATGCGAATCCACTTCTTGGCGCCGAGCAACGCCGTGAGCATCTGCTCGGTGGCGTCGAGGTCGCGGGTCACCCACGCAACCTGGACAGGTGTCTGATTAGGCATCGCCAGTGAGGATATCTCCACGGCGCCGCAATGGCTAGAACGTGTTCTAGTTTCGCTCGGCTGTCGGCCAGGACGCGCCCACCGTCGAGGTCAGCGTCTGCACCAGCAGCCGCATCTGGCCGTCGAACACCACACTGGGCGCCGACAGCGTGTCCGCGCCGTACTGACCGAACACCTCCAGGCTGATGGCACCGACCAGCGTCGCCCACACCAGGAAACATTGCAGCAGCACCGGGTCGCCACCGTCGAAGTCGAACTCCGCCCGGACCGCATCCATATCGGTCGAGATCGGTTCCGGCGCAGAATCTTTCGGGTTGTCGATATCACCCGCGCGAATCCCGTCGGCGATCACCGCGAACAGGGTGCCGACCACCCGGGTGCCGGGCCCCACCGTCAGATCCGCCGGCGCCCGATAGCCCGGCACCGGACTGCCGTAGAGCAGCGCCCAGCGCGCCGGTTGGTCGATGGCCCAACCCCGGGCCGCGTGCGCCAGCAGGATCAACCGCTGCGCCCAGTCGCCCGAGTGCGAACCCGCGGCGGCGTCCACCGTGTCGGCGAGATCGGTGTAGGCGTCCACCAGCAGCAGGGTCAGCAGGTCGTCGCGGCTGGCGACGTAGCGGTACACCGCCGAGGAGACCAGCCCGATATCCCGGGCGATCGCCCGCAGCGAAAGCCCGGCCGCCCCGTCGGTCACCAGATGACGCCGGCCGACCTCGATGATCTGCGCCTCGGTCCGGTCGCGCGCCTGCTGTCGTTTGCCCACCGGGCCAGTGTGCCAGAACGAGATCACTGCTCTTGAATTTTCCGGCGTCGCGTGTCACGCTGGATTCAAGAGCACCGCTCTCTAATTGGAGGAGATGATATGACAACGCGCTATGACCGACCGAACCGCACTGCCCGCGTGTTCAACGAGGCGATCCGGCACCTGGCGGAGCTGGGCATCGGCATCGCAGGCAGCCGCGCGCTGCGGGTGCGCGGCCGAAATACCGGCCAGTGGCGGTCGGTGGTGGTGAACGTGCTCGATATCGACGGCCATGAGTACGTCGTCTCCCCGCGCGGGAACACCCAGTGGGTGCGCAATGCCCGAGCGGCAGGCAGCGTGCAGACCGGGCCGCGGTGGAACCGGCGTCAGGTGGATGTCCGGGAGATTCCCGACGCCGCCAAACCCGAACTGATCCGGCGGTATCTGGAGCGGTGGTACTGGGAGGTCAAAGGTCACTCGGGCGGGCTGACGCCCTCCTCGACGGACTCCGAGGTGAAGGAGATCGCCGCTTCGATCCCGGTGTTCGAGCTCGCCGGCTGAGTCGCGACGGCCTCGCGGATGCGCTGACCGGTGGACTGCCAGGACACCGCGGTCGGGGCCCCGCCCCAGGTGCTGTTGAACAGTCCGACGATGACCGCACGCCCATCCGGGGTGACGGTATACACGGGGCCACCGGAGTCACCCTTCTGGCTGACGACTCCGCTGCCCATGGTGAACCAGCCGTTGTTGACCGCGGCAACCGTGCCGCAGCTCTCGCCGGTGATCACACCGAAGTGGCACACCTGTTGACCGGGCGCCTTCACCGCGTGTGTCTCATCGATGACCAACGCCCGTCCACCGGGAAGTACCGGGACGACATTGACATCGGCGGCGAGCGTGATGGCACCCCAGTCGGCGATCTGGTGGTCACCGGTGACGGTCGCACCGTCGGGGGTGTTGTCATCGAACAGCGACATCACGCCGATGGCGTTACCTGCCTTGTCGGTGACCGGGCCTTCGCCGCGGCAGTGCCCGGCGGTGAAGGCGACCATGGCCGCCGGGTCCACGAAACCCAGCGTGCACAGCGTGCTGCCCTGTCGGATCTCCATGCCGGGATGGACCGTGACCGCGGGATTCGCCGCTGCCACCGGGGCGATTGCCACCGCCATCGCGGCGGCAGGTGCCACCGTGAGCAACGTCAGGAAAAGGCGTGCACGCATCGAGCCCTCCGATCCTCCACCCCACACGGGAATCGACGCTACCGGGGTGCTGTGGAGTGAATCGTGTAACGGGCAGATCTCGTTACACCACAGGTCTCATAACGACTCGCGTGTCACACAAGCAACAACGGCCCGGCCATCTACTCGAGGCCGGGCCGTTGTCGAACGACGGAATTACGGGATGGTCACCACCTGGCCGGGGTGGATCAGGTCCGGATTCGCGATGCCACTGGCATCCGCGATGCGCTGGTACTGGTTGCCGTCTCCGTAGAAACGCTCCGAGATCGCCCACAGCGTGTCGCCGGAGACCACCGTGTAGGTACGCGAGGCCGGCGGCG
>JBPPMV010000028.1:0-8758 GCA_051306235.1 Mycobacterium sp.
CGTAGACGTGATCTGTCTCACTCTCAAGTCCATGTTGTGGCTAACATCGAGTGCGTAATGTGATTCCTGACACCCTTCAGCCCAAGGAGGTCACCCTTGTCCACCACGACCGAACTTGCCGAACTGCACGAGCTGATCGGCAATCTTCGCCGCTGCGTCACATCGCTGCGGGCCCGCTACGGCGACACCCCGGCGATGCGCCGCATCGTCAACGACGCCGAACGCATGCTCAACGATATCGACCGGCTGGACATCGATGCCGCGGAACTGGAGATGCGCGGAACACCCGCACATCCCCGCGCTGCCGAGAAGGTCTCCATCCCCGACACCGACTACACCAGGGACTTCTGGCAAGGCGTCGATGACGAGGGTCTCGGCGGCAGCCGCTAGACCGCACGGGGTTCACCGCCCCGACACAACAGAAGAAGAGGAACTCAGTGAGCGCACCGACCTCGAAACCTCAAGGTACCGGCGTCTTCTCACCCACCAGAGCGCAGATCAAGCAGCGCACGTTGCGCACCGATGCCTGGTGGAAGTCGCCTCTGATCACGGACCTCGGCTTTGCCGCGTTCGTCATCTACGCGACGGTGCGAGCGTTCCTACAGGACAACTACTGGGTCGCCGACTACCACTACCTGACGCCGTTCTACTCACCGTGCGTCGTGAAGTGGAATGAGGCGACCCAGTCCGGTTGTATCCCGGAGGCCAGCCACTTCGGCCAGATCCTGCCGGATGTGTGGTGGCTGCCCTACGCCGCATTCTCGCTGCCGTTCCTGCTGCTCTTCCGGCTGACCTGCTACTACTACCGCGGCGCCTACTACCGGTCCGTCTGGCAGTCGCCCACGGCCTGCGCGGTCGCCGAACCGCACGCCAAGTACACCGGCGAGACCCGCCTACCGCTGATCATCCAGAACACCCACCGGTACTTCTTCTACATCGCGGCGATCATCTCGGTGATCAACACCTACGACGCCATCCTGGCGTTCCGCTCGCCGACCGGATTCGGGTTCGGCCTGGGCAACATCGTGTTGCTGGTCAACGTGATCATGCTGTGGGTCTACACGCTGTCCTGCCACTCCTGCCGCCACGTCGCGGGAGGGCGGCTCAAGCATTTCTCCAAGCACCCGGTGCGCTACTGGCTGTGGACGCAGATCAGCAGGCTCAACGTCCGGCACAAGCTGTATGCGTGGATCACCCTGGGCACCCTTATGTTCACCGACTTCTACATCATGCTGGTCGCCAGCGGCACCATCAGCGACCTCAGATTCATTGGCTGACACAGCAATTCCGACTCGTATATCGACTTTAGTGAGGATTTTCAATGGGTGACCTGGAACGGCACACCTACGACGTCGTCGTCATCGGCGCCGGCGGTGCGGGACTGCGCGCGGTGATCGAGGCCCGCGAACGCGGCCTGCGCGTCGCGGTCGTGACCAAGTCGCTGTTCGGCAAGGCGCACACCGTGATGGCCGAGGGCGGCTGCGCGGCGGCCATGCGCAACGTGAACACCAAGGACTCCTGGCAGGTGCACTTCGGTGACACGATGCGCGGGGGCAAGTTCCTGAACAACTGGCGGATGGCCGAACTGCACGCCCAGGAGGCCCCGGACCGGGTCTGGGAGCTGGAAACCTACGGCGCGCTGTTCGACCGCACCAAGGACGGCAAGATCAGCCAGCGCAACTTCGGCGGGCACACCTACCCGCGGCTGGCGCATGTCGGTGACCGCACCGGCCTGGAGATCATCCGCACCCTGCAGCAGAAGATCGTGTCGCTGCAGCAGGAGGATTTCAAGGAACTCGGCGATTACGACGCCCGCATCAGGGTCTTCCACGAATGCTCGATCACCGAACTGATCCTCGACGACGGCAAGGTCGCCGGGGCGTTCGGTTACTACCGCGAGACCGGCAAGTTCGTGCTGTTCGAGGCCCCGGCGATCGTGCTGGCCACCGGCGGTATCGGCAAGTCCTTCAAGGTGTCGTCGAACTCCTGGGAGTACACCGGCGACGGCCACGCCCTGGCCCTGCGCGCCGGGTCCGGCCTGATCAACATGGAGTTCATCCAGTTCCACCCGACCGGCATGGTCTGGCCGCTGTCGGTGAAGGGCATCCTCGTCACCGAGGGTGTGCGCGGCGACGGCGGAGTGCTGAAGAACTCCGAGGGCAAGCGCTTCATGTTCGACTACATCCCCGATGTCTTCAAGGGGCAGTACGCCGAGACCGAAGAAGAAGCCGACCAGTGGCTCAAGGACAACGACTCCGCGCGCCGCACCCCCGACCTGCTGCCCCGCGATGAGGTGGCCCGCGCCATCAACGAAGAGGTCAAGGCCGGCCGCGGCACCCCACACGGCGGCGTCTACCTCGACATTGCCTCCCGGATGCCGGCCGAGGAGATCAAGCGCCGGCTGCCCTCGATGTACCACCAGTTCATCGAACTGGCCGAGGTCGACATCACCAAGGACGAGATGGAGGTCGGGCCCACCTGTCACTACGTGATGGGCGGGATCGAGGTCGATCCGGACAGCGGCGGCGCGGCGACGCCGGGCCTGTTCGCCGCCGGCGAGTGCTCCGGTGGCATGCACGGCTCGAACCGCCTCGGCGGTAACTCGCTGAGCGACCTGTTGGTGTTCGGCCGACGGGCCGGGCTGGGGGCTTCGGATTACGTGCGGGGCCTGACCGACCGGCCTGCGGTCTCCGAGGACGCCCTCGCCGCGGCGACCCAACTGGCACTGGACCCGTTCACGCCAAAGGCCAACGCCGAGAACCCCTATACCCTGCATGCCGAACTGCAGCAGTCGATGAACGACCTGGCGGGCATCATCCGCAAGGAGGCTGAACTGGAGGAGGCGCTCGCCAAGATCGACGAGCTCAAGAAGCGCTACGCCAACGTGGTGGTCGAGGGTGGCCGGATCTTCAACCCCGGCTGGCATCTCGCCATCGACATGCGCAACATGCTGCTGGTCAGCGAATGCGTGGCCAAGGCGGCCCTGCAGCGCACCGAGAGCCGGGGTGGACACACCCGCGATGACCATCCGCAGCTCGACGCCGTCTGGCGCAACAAGCTGCTGGTGTGCCGTGCGGTCGCCGATGACCATCAGGTCGTCCCGGACATCACCGTCGAGGCCGAACAGCAGCCGGTGATGCGGCCGGATCTGCTGGCCACCTTCGAGCTCTCCGAACTCGAGAAGTACTACACCGAAGATCAATTGGTCGAACACCCCGAGCGGAAGAGCTGACAATGGCTGCATACGACGCGAAGCTGCGGGTCTGGCGCGGCGACACCGATGGCGGTGACCTGCAGGACTACACCGTTCAGGTCAACGACGGCGAGGTGGTGCTCGACATCATCCACCGGTTGCAGGCCACCCAGGCCGGGGATCTGGCCGTGCGGTGGAACTGCAAGGCGGGCAAATGCGGGTCGTGCTCGGCGGAGATCAACGGCCGCCCGCGGCTGCTGTGCATGACGCGCATGTCGACGTTCGACGAGAACGAGACGGTGACCATCACGCCGCTGCGAACGTTCCCGGTGATGCGCGATCTGGTCACCGATGTGTCCTTCAACTACGAGAAGGCGCGCCAGATCCCGTCGTTCACCCCGCCGAAGGATCTGCAGCCCGGTGAGTACCGCATGCAGCAGGAGGACGTGAACCGCAGCCAGGAGTTCCGCAAGTGCATCGAGTGCTTCCTGTGCCAGAACGTCTGCCATGTGGTGCGCGATCACGAGGAGAACAAGGAGATCTTCGCGGGTCCGCGTTTCCACATGCGCATCGCCGAACTGGACATGCATCCACTGGACACCGTGGACCGCAAGGACCTGGCGCAGGAGGAACAGGGTCTGGGTCTGTGCAATATCACCAAATGCTGCACCGAGGTGTGCCCCGAACACATCAAGATCACCGACAATGCGCTGATCCCGATGAAGGAACGTGTTGCCGACCGCAAGTACGACCCGATCGTGTGGCTGGGTAACAAGCTTTTCCGACGCTGATCGCCCAGGGTTCAGTCTCACGGGACGCGGCGTCCGGAGACTGAACCCCGGGCGGTATTACGCGGCCTACAGCTACGTCGGCGCAGTGTGGCGACCCCGCCCGCCGCGAGACTGAACCCACGTAGGCGCGCAGCCTTCGGGCCGGATATCTACGGTGGGCATTCGCGGAGGTTCCTGACGCCTCGTCAGATCGGGCGTACGGTTGTGACAGCGGCCAATCAACCCTGAAGAGGCACAGCATGTCACAGCAACAAACCAGACGAGAAACCATCAGTGTCAACGATATTCGCACCGCGATCCGCGAGCTGACGGCCCGCGCGGAGCTTGCCCGCAAGGAGGGCAGGCCCGAGGACGCCGCCGAGATCGACCAGCGGATCGCCGGGTACCGCGAGCAGCTGGGCAGTAAGCCCTAGGCTCCGAGCTTGCGGAACGTGCTGCGGTGAAAAACGATGGGCGGCACGTCGTGCACCACGATCTGGCTGACCTGCAGCACGACGATGGTGTGATCGCCCGCAGGTACCTCCTGGGTGATCGTGCTCTCCAGCCACACGCTGGTGCCGTGCACGAACACCGCACCGCTGTCGCGGGACTGGGTTTCCAGGCCGGCGAAGCGATCGCCGGTCTTGGCCGCCAAGGTGCGCGCCGCGGCATCGTGTGACTCGCCGAGCACACTGATCCCCAGCGAGGGCAGATCCTTGAGCTTGGGCCAGGTCTCCGAGGAGTTCTGCACACAGAACGACACCAGCGGCGGGTCCAGCGACACCGGCACGAAGGTGCTGGCCGCCAGACCGACCCGGACGCCGTCCACCTCGGCTGCGATGGCGATGACTCCGGTCGGGAAATGCCCGAACGCCTCACGCAGCGAGGCCGGGCTCAGTTCTGTGTCGCTCATAACACATCCATCTTCACATGTAATCGTGCGCGGCGGCCACGTCGGGGTGTGCCCGTACCCGGCTATTCCACGCATTGCGGCCGTATACCGCGTAAATGCTGTCATTGGACGGGTCGTCGCTGACCCCTCTGGCCCGGGCCGCGAGTTCCTCGGCAAGCCGTAGCACCGGCAACTGCGCGTCCAGCCGCGGATTGAAGAAGTAGATCGACAACGGGCAGCGCCGTCTGCACGGAAACCACGCAATATCCTCCACCGCGGACGCCTCGGCGCCCATGGTCATGCTCACCCTGAACGCAATGAGTAGCCTGACCCCCATGCCCAACGCGTCCATACTCACCGTGCTGCGGGAACGCGCCGGCGATACACCCGACGCGCTCGCGTTCACCTACACCGACTACGACAGGGATCCCGGCGGCGCCGTCGAGACGCTGACGTGGACGCAGCTGTACCGGCGCACCCTCAACATGGCCTCCGAGGCCGCCCAGTACGGGTCACCGGGGGATCGGGCGCTGATCATCGCGCCCCAGGGGCTGCCCTACATCGTGGCGTTCCTGGGCGCCATGCAGGCCGGGCTCATCGCCGTCCCGCTGTCGGCCCCGGTGCCCGGTTCCCACGACGAGCGAACCAGCGCCGTGGTCGCCTACACGTCGCCTGCGGTGGTCCTGACGACCGCCGCCCTGTTCGACGTCGCCGCCCAGTAGGTGGACGACGGCGCCGCCATGACCGCGGTCATCGCCGTGGACACCCTGGATCTGGACACCCCCGAACCCGCAGCCGCCGACGTGCCCGAAGGCCCGGATATCGCCTATCTGCAGTACACCTCGGGCTCGACGCGGGCACCGGCGGGCGTGATGATCAGCCACCACAACCTGGTCGCGAATTTCGACCAGCTGATGCCGGATTACCTACAGCGATACGGGGGCATGTTCCCCCCGGGCACCGGTCTGGTCTCGTGGCTGCCCTTCTATCACGATATGGGCCTCATGCTCGGGGTGGCGGCACCCATCCTGGGCGGGCGCGAAGCCGACCTGATGAGCCCGCTGGCTTTCCTGACCCACCCCCCGCGGTGGCTGCAGGCCATGTCCCGGCACAAAGTGGTCGTGACCGGCGGACCCAACTTCGCGTTGGATCTCGCGGCCCGGCGCACCAGCGACGCGGACCTCGAGAGCCTCGACCTGAGCGGCGTCGAGAGCATCATCTGCGGCGCCGAACGGGTCCACCCGCCCACCGTCACCCGGTTCAACGGACGCTTCGGCCCCCGCGGTTTTCGGCCCGAAGCCCTCATGCCGTCCTACGGTCTGGCCGAGGCGACGGTCTTCGTGGCCAGTGGCGCCGAGGGCCGGGCACCCCAGGCCGTCGAGTTCGGCATCGAGGCGCTCGCTGAGGGCAGCGCCGTGCGCGGACCCGGCGGGACGCCGTTGTTGCGCTACGGGCTGCCTCCCTCTCCGCTGGTGCTGATCGTCGACACCGACACCGGGCGGCCGTGCCCGGAGGGCACCGTCGGTGAGATCTGGACGCACGGCGATAACGTGTCCGCCGGGTACTGGCGCAAACCCGATCAGACCGGAACCGGTTTCGGCGCGACGCTGGTGGATGTCCAGCCGACCTTCCGGCGACCGACTGGCTGCGCACCGGGGACCGGGGCTTCATCTCCGAGGGCGACCTGTTCATCGTGGGACGCATCAAGGACATGCTGATCGTGCGGGGCCGCAACCACTACTCCGAGGACATCGAGGAGACGGTCCGCGAGATCACCCGCGGCCGGGTGGCGGCCATCGCGGTAGCCGAGGAGCACAGCGAGAAACTGGTCACCATCGTCGAATTCAAGAAACGTGCCGACGATGACCTCGACGATGTGAAAGGCGATGTGACGGCCGCGATCTCGCGTGCACACGGATTGCAGGTCGCCGATATCGTGCTGGTGGCGCCCGGATCCATCCCCACCACCACCAGTGGCAAGATCCGTCGCTCGGCATGTGTCGAGCAACATCGACAAGGACAATTCGTGCGACTGGACGCCTGACCGGCGCCCGCGATGTGGATCACCCTGCTGGTCATGGCCATCGCCGTCAGCCTCGAGCCGTTCCGCATCGGCATGTCGGTGGTGATGCTCAACCGTCCGCGCCCGCTGCTGCAGCTGACCGCTTTCCTGTGCGGCGGTTTCCTGATGGGCATGACGGTCGGGGCGCTGGTGCTGCTGGTCCTGGACTCGCGGCTATCGGCGTCGGCGCATTTCACCCTGCCCCGGGTGCAGATCGCCATCGGCGTGCTGGCCCTGCTGGCCGCAGCGATCCTGGCGGTCACCAAGGGACGACCCCGCACCCCACCGGCCTGGCTGAGCCGGCTGCTCGACGGTCAATCACTGTGGGTCGCAGGCGCGGCCGGACTTCTGATCGCCCTGCCGTCGGTCGACTACCTGGCGGCGCTGGCTGTCATCGGCACGGCCGATGCCACACTCGCCACCCAGATCACCGCCCTGCTGGCCTTCAACGTGGTGGCCTTCGCCCTCATCGAGATCCCGCTGCTGGCATACCTGATCGCCCCGGACCGCACCCGCGCCCGGCTGGAGGCCCTCAACGACTGGCTGCGCGCGAAGGGCCGACGCGGGGTCGCCGTCCTGGTGGCAGTGGTGGGCGTCGTCCTGCTCGCGGTCGGCCTTGCCGCGCTGTGACCGCTACTTGGGCGAGTTGTTCAGCACGTACTGCAGGCCGGCCATCAACTGGGACACCGGATCGGCACCGCCGCCGAACGCGGCCGCGGTGACCGGTGCGGTGACCTCGGCGGGATCGTATCCATTGACCGGGTCCACCGTGATCGGCGCGGTCAACGGATCGTCATTTCGCGTATAACCTGCGTCCACATAGGGTTTGAGCACATTGTCGAGATCGATCAGGGTCTTCTGATCGACACCGAGGTACTTGAACGGCAGCACCAGCGGCAGGTGCTGCTCGGGAATCATGTACGTCGTCGTCCGCGCGCCCCGGGAGTTGACCGTCGTCCGGATGTTCTGCGCAGGCACCGTGCTCGGGTTGGTGAACGCGACCGCGGTGTGACCGGTCGCCAGGCCGACGATCGCATTGGCGACGGAGATCCAGTTGTCCGAACGCTGCGGCCAGTCGGCGATGCTGTCGTAGGCCGAGACGAACAGATGCGTGTCGTACTGGCTCTCCACCGGAGCGGGCATCCGGTAGTCGAGCGATGGTACGACGCTGCCGACCGGAAAATTCTGACTCAGGAAGCTCTCACCGAACGCATGCTTTCCGACCGGGTTGCCGTATGTGGCGAAGCTCAGCTGATCCGGGGGCGGGGCGGTCGGATCGTTGGCCAGGCGCGCCTTCACGTCCTCGAGCACCGACGCCCCCTCTGACAGGCCGAGGGCCATACCCGGACCGCCTGCCTTGATCGCGTTGAGCAGGTTGGGGCCGCCGACATCGATCGACTCGCCGTAGCTCGGACCATCGATACCGAGCCCGGGGAAGTTGTCGTCGAGGCGACCGATTCCCGGGAAGAGCCGTTCGAGTGTGTGCCCCTGGACCTGCCCCGCCGGGTAATCGACGATTTCCCGGTCGAGACCGGGAAACCACCCGGCTCCGGTGCGCATGATGTATTCGTCATACGGGATACCCAGCACATGGGCGCCACCGAGGCCGTAACCGCGGCCCTCGATCATGCGGGCTGCGCCCGGGCCGGCCGGGCCGGGAACAGACGGGCCTGGAACGGATGGGCCGGGCGGTGGCTCGTCGGCGGTTGAGATCCCGACGCCCAGTGGGCCGGTGACGCCGATGGCCAGAAACGCGCTCATGGTGAAGGCGCCAGCTGCCGCGAGTAGCTTCTTCATGCCGTACCGCTCCCCCGCGATGTGAGTCGAGATGGCCACCAGTT
>JBPPMV010000029.1:0-18146 GCA_051306235.1 Mycobacterium sp.
CCCATCCAGCAGGTGACGATCATCCACTGCTGGCCCCAGCGCTTCATCTGGAGGAACCCGATCGCGGCGGCGATCCGCATGGTGAACACGGTGAGGATCATCCCCACTTCCATGGCCTTCTCACCGGGACCCGAGGCACCGCCGACCCAGAGTTCGTTGAAATGCCAGAAGTATCCGGCATCGAACATGTGCCCCCAGCCGTTGAGCAGCACTCTGGCCAGCAGGGTATGACTGCCGATCAGATCGAGCGCCCAGCCGACGGTGTTGATAGCGGCATCGATGATGACCAAATACCCGAGCAGGGTGACCATCATCGGCCGAACGGAAAGACCGTTCTGCTGGGCCCGCCGCAACAGCCACACTCCGCGCAGGAACAGCGGAAGACCGAAGATCCCGAGTGCCGCGGTGCCGATCAGGATGCTGCCGCTGATCAACCACTTGTCGGCCTGGCGCTGCGCAAGTCGCGACTCCTCCATGTGTTCATCGAAGGGCAGTCCGGTCGCCGAGCGGGCGGGCGTACGCATGTTGGCTGACTCTAGTCATGGAAATGGCCGAGCGACAAGAGTGGGTCAGCCGACGGCCACACTGCGCATGGTGCGCTTCACCAAATCTTCGAGCAGGTCTCGCCGCATCGGGTCATTGGTGGTGATGGCCAGAGCGTAGAGGCACAGCAGGAAGAACACCGCACTGTTGATCGGCTGAACATCCTCAGCCACCTCACCCTGCGAGCGGGCCTGCTCGATGCGTTTGGCGAGCAGCAGTACCAGCGAGTGATCACCGCCATCCTCGGCGGCCGGGCGGGTCTGGGAAAAGTGCAGCGCGAGAAAGTCCTTGAACAAGAGTTCACCGAGCCTGCGCTCCAGGCCCAGCACCAACCGCGCCGCCTCGGTCAGCGCGGCCTCCAAGTCGTGACCGTTGTCGATGTAGCGGCCGAACTGTTTGGCCATCCGGTCCTCTTCGCGTTTCTCCAGTTCGAGGAGAACGTGCTCCTTGGTGGGGAAGTGAAAGAAGAAGGTGCCGTGCGCAACCCCAGCGGCGGCGACGATGGCGGCGACGTCGGCCTCGGCCATCCCGGAACGCTTGAACTCGGCGACTGCGGCGCCCATCAACCGCTCACGGGTCTGCAGCCGCTTCGTCTCGCGTGCCGATGGGCCGCTCACCACCGCCATGTCCGCTCCGTTCCGTGTCCGCGCTCCGGGTCGCCGATAGCTCGGATTCGCTGCACCCGACAATATCGCCTCGATGCCATCCTCCATCCGATCTGGCGGACTGATCGCAGTAATTGACTCAAGTCAGACACACTGGTGACATTCTGACCACCCTTTGCTTTCCTGACGCACGGCGCGGACCTGTGAATGTTTGGGTTACCCCGCAGCGGGCATGCCTTCGGACATGACCGAACAGCACGCGCAGCTACACGGTAAGAAGGTCGCCATCCTCGCTACCGACGGAGTCGAACGGCGCGAATTGGAGGAGCCGCGCGAGGCTGTCAACGACGCCGGCGGCGCAGTCGAACTGCTGTCCCTACATGCCGGCATGATCGATGCCCGCGACCACGACCTGCAGCCGGCCGGCACCTTCCGGGTGGACCGCACCGTGGAGGACGCGACCGTCGACGAGTTCGACGCACTGATCATTCCCGGCGGCACCGTCAACGCCGACAAATTACGCGCCGATGACACCGCCGTCTCGTTCGTTCGCGATTTCGTCGGGTCCGGCCGACCGGTGGCAGTCATCTGCCACGCCCCTTGGACGCTGATCGAGGCCGACGTGGTCGAGGGCCGGACGCTGACCTCCTACCCCAGTCTGCGAACCGATCTGCGCAATGCCGGAGCCGATGTCGTCGACCAGGAAGTGGCGATCGACGGAAACCTCATCAGCAGTCGCTCACCGGATGATCTGCCGGCGTTCAGCGCCGCCGTCATCGACGCCGTGGCGAAGGTGCCCGCCTCGTCCCGGTAGGCGTATTGCGACCGCGCGCGGGCGCGTTTGCTTCTATTCTGTCAGCGGTTGAGACGCAGCCGGCTGGGAGGCACCTGTCATGTCCGCTGATCACATCGCTCGTACGGTCCTCCCCATTCCCGACGTTCCGCATGTGGGCCTGACGACGTACGACGCCAAAGATCCCGATACCAGCTACCCGGCGATCAGGGATGTGCGCCCGCCCGCGACTGCACCCAACGTGCTCGTCATCCTGATCGACGACGTGGGCTTTGGAGCCAGTAGCGCCTTCGGAGGACCTTGTCACACGCCCAACTTCGAGAGGCTGGCCGCGGGTGGGTTGAAGTACAACCGGTTCCACACCACCGCACTGTGTTCGCCGACCCGCCAAGCGCTTCTGACCGGCCGCAACCACCACTCGGTGGGGATGGGCAACATCACGGAGACCGCCACCGCCGCACCGGGCTACACATCGGTGCTGCCGAACACAAAGGCCCCGCTGGCGCTGACGCTCAAGCTCAACGGCTATTCGACGGCGCAGTTCGGCAAGTGCCACGAGGTTCCGGTCTGGCAGACGAGCCCGGCGGGACCGTTCACGGCGTGGCCGACGGGCGGCGGTGGGTTCGAGTACTTCTACGGTTTCATCGGCGGGGAGAACAACCAGTGGGACCCGGCGCTGTACGAAGGCACCACGCCGATCGAGCCGCCGAAGACACCGGCCGAGGGTTATCACCTCACCGAGGACCTCACCGACAAGGCGATCAACTGGGTGGGCCAACAGAAGGCGCTGCTGCCCGACAAGCCGTTCTTCATGTACTTCGCGCCAGGCGCAACGCACGCACCGCATCATGTGCCCAAGGAGTGGATCGAGAAATACAAGGGCAAGTTCGCTCACGGCTGGGACCGTCAGCGGGAGATCACCTTTGAGCAGCAGAAGGAACTTGGCGTGATCGCCCCGGACGCCGTGCTGACACCGCGCGATGCGGAGATCCCGGCCTGGGACGACATGGACCCTGCGCTGAAGCCGGCGCTCGAACGTCAGATGGAGGTCTACGCCGCGTTCATGGAGCACACGGATCACCACGTCGGTCGACTGCTGGACACACTGGAACCGATCCTTGATGACACGTTGGTATACCTGATCATCGGTGACAACGGCGCTTCGGCGGAGGGCACTCTGCAAGGTGCGTTCAACGAAATGGCCAACTTCAACGGCATGGCCGACATCGAGACCCCGGAGTTCCTGGCGTCGAAGATCGACGAGTTCGGTGGTGAGGGTTCGTACGGCCACTACGCGGTGGGCTGGGCGTGGGCGATGGATTCGCCGTATCAGTGGACCAAACAGGTGGCGTCGCACTGGGGTGGCACCCGAAACGGCACGATCGTGCACTGGCCCAAGGGGATCGAGGACAAGGGTGGGCACCGCAATCAGTTCACTCATGTCATCGACCTCGCACCAACGGTGCTGGAGGCGGCGGGTATCCCTGCGCCGATGATGGTCAACGGTGTCATGCAGAGCCCCTACGAGGGGACCAGCATGTTGTACAGCTTCAACGATGCTGATGCGCCCGAGCGCCACGAGACCCAGTACTTCGAGATGTTCTGCAATCGCGGCATCTACCACAAGGGCTGGAGCGCAGTGACCAAGCACCGCACGCCGTGGGCGATGGGTGGCGCGGTGATGCCGGCCTTCGACGATGACGTCTGGGAGCTCTACGACGGCAACAGCGACTGGACGCAGTCGAACGACCTGTCGAAGGAGAATCCGGATAAACTACATGAACTGCAACGCCTTTGGCTGATCGAGGCGGTCAAGTACAACGTGTTACCGCTGGACGACCGCCAGATCGAGCGCATCAACCCCACATCCGCAGGGCGGCCTTCACTGATCAAGGGCAACAGCCAGCTACTGTTCGGGAACATGGGCCGACTGTCGGAGAACAGCGTCGTCGACATCAAGAACAAGTCGTTCGCGGTCACCGCCGAGGTGGACGTACCCGCCGACGGCGCCGAGGGCGTGATCATCGCCCAAGGCGGCCGCTTCGGCGGATGGAGCCTCTATGCGAGGGACGGTCGGGCGAAGTTCCATTACAACGTGCTCGGCATCAAGTCCTTTGGCATCGAGGCGACCGAGCCCATTCCGACTGGAAAATCCCAGGTGCGCATGGAGTTCGCCTACGACGGCGGCGGATTCGCCAAGGGCGGCACCGTGACGCTCTACAGCGATGGCAAGGAAGTCGGCACGGGACGGGTCGAACTGACCCAGGGCTTCATCTTCTCAGCCGACGAGACCACCGACGTCGGCCGCGAGACCGGCACGACGGTGAGCCCGGACTACACCGCGCACACCAGCAAGTTCACCGGCAAGATCGCCTGGGTTCGGATCGACCTCGGTGAGGATGCCCAGGACGCCGACCACTACATCACACCCGACGAACGCTTCCGGGTGGCGATGGCCCGACAGTAGGTCGCGCTCACGAGCCTGGTGTGAAGGCCGCGGCGAAGAAGTCCAACTCCAGGTGCATCGCCCGGCGGTATGCCGCGCGAAGATCCGGGTTGTCCTCACCGTGCTGGTCGAGCAGGCGCTCCAGCAGTGCTGCGATCTCTTCGAAACCGGGATCGGCATAGGTCTGCACCCACTGTGCGTACGGTCCCGCGGTGCTCGCGTCCAGCGAGGATCCGATGTGGGCGTAGAGGCGCATGCACGGTGTCATCGCCGCGCACACCACACCCACGCCGCGGGTGGCCGCCGTGGCGAGCAGAAACTCGGTATACGCCAGGGTGGCGGGGGCCGGTTGCACCCTGGCCATATCGATACCCCACTCGGCGGCATAGCCCGCATGCAAACCGAGTTCCTCGCGAACGCCGGCCAGCAGATCGGCGAAGGTCAGCAGCGTCTCGGTGTCGTCGCTCCGGGACAGCGCCAAAGCGTAGGCACGAGCGAATGATTCGAGAAAGAAGGCGTCCTGAGCGATGTATCCGGCGAACAGCTCACGCGGCAGCGACCCGTCGCCGATACCGCGGACGAACGGGTTGGCCAGTACGTCGGTGACGATATCGGCGTTCTCCGACCACAATTGAGCGGACAGGCTCATACCGCGTCCTCCCAAGCCATGTTCCAGAACTCCACCTCGAGGTGCAGCACCTCGTCGATCAGGCCCGGATAGGCGTCGGCGGTGGCGAGTTCGCCCAGTGCCTCGACATAGCCGGCGAACTCCGGGGTGGTCCAATGCTCGACGAACCCGTCCAACGGGGCGGCCGCGGGCGCGGCCGAGGTCCAGCCGAGCAGATACACCCGCTCGATGACCCACAGCGCGGTGACCGCCGCCGGGTAGGGCTCATCGTCGAGACGCTGCAACAGATCGCGGTACCGCAGCGTGGTGGGCAGCGGCGGAACGTCGAGGTCGATGGCGCGCAGTGCGGCCTGCTCGGAGAACCAGTCCAGCTCGGCCACCAGCGCGGCGCAGCCACCGACCAGGACACCCTGCGCGTCACGCGGGGCGCGGCCCAGCAGGCGGGACTGGAAGGTCAGCAGGTCGGCGACGAACAGCGCGTCTTGGCGTAACCACCGGTCGAAGGCGATGTCGGTGATGGTGCCATCACGCACCGCATCGAGAAAGGGGTGGCGGGTCGCAGCCGTCCAGAGGTCATCAGGCACGCCACGACTCTAGCGCCGAGCAATGCACACGCTCGTCGGCTGACCCGGTAGATACTCAACCGCCAGGTTGGTGAGAGACACTGTGCTGGTGTCGACACCTGAGTCCGAGAAAAGCCTGCGGGAGCGCAAGAAGATCAGTACTCGCGCCACGATCCGCCGCGCCGCTCTCGAGCTGATCGCCGAACGGGGATACTCCGACACGACCGTCGAGCAGATCGCTGAGGCCGCGGATGTCTCGCCACGGACGTTCTATCGTTATTTCGGCGTCAAGGAAGCTGTGCTGATCGGCAATGACCAGATCTCGCCCATCGTCGCGGCGTTCGCGAAGGCGCCGCAGGAACTGTCGATCGTCGCGGCCTACCGACACGGGGTTGCCGAGGTGTTCGGCGCGCTGTCCCCCGGGGACCGTGCGATTTTCGAGGCCGGCCAGCGGTTGACGTTCGAGATTCCCGAGGCGCGTGGGCTGCTCTATGCCGAGTACATCCGGTTGATCGACCTGATCGCCGAGGCGCTTTCCGAACGCCCCGATGCACCGGACGATGAACTCGGACGCCGCGTGATCGCAGGAGCGATCGTGGGCGTGCTGATGGCGGCCTCGGACAACACGCCGATGCCCGACAATGCACTGGCGGACTCGCTGTCGCTGCTGGAGCAGAAACTCCACTGAAGCTATTCGGCCGCAGGGCTTTTCGTCGATTCGTACCCGGTCGTGAGCCAGTACACCGTGCGGTCCAGGGTGGCCAGGATCTCGCTGGTCGCTATCTCACCGGCCACGAAGCGGCCCAGTAGCCCGTAGACGACACTGGAGATGACACTCTCCAGGTCGGCGACGAACTGCTCATCGACCCCGGACATCAGCTCCAGACCCGCGGGCCCGACGATGTCCAGCCCGCGCCGGAACAGTCGCTGCCCGCCCGCAGCCGAGGACCGCGCCCGGAAGTACGCCGTCAGCATGCCGGGGTGCTTTTCCCATGGCTCGAAGATGGTCCGGAAGAGCGCCATCATCGCCGAGTGCAACGACTCTCCCGGTGCGCGCCGGTGCGGGGTGACCTCCGAGTACCGGTTCTCGTCCAGCCACGCCTCCAGTGCCGCCAAGATCAGGTCCTCGCGAGTGGGATATCGCTTGTAGATGGTGGCCAGCGATGTCCGCGCGCGGCGGGCGACTTCTCGCAGCTGGACGGCGTCATAGCCCTCGGTTTCGAGGATCTCGACCACCACGCCGAGCAGCCGGTCATCCGTCGTCGGCATCGTCCACCCCCTTGCCCGCGTGCAGTAACTCGGTTACCGTACTCGCTGTAACCCGGTTACTCCGGTTCGCCGCACAAAGTTGTGGCACACGCAACGAAGCGAGGATCGATGGGCTCATTGGATGGCAGGGTCGCCTTCATCACCGGCGTGGCACGTGGTCAGGGCCGCAGCCACGCGCTCCGGTTGGCCGGCGAAGGCGCCGACATCATCGGGATCGACATCTGCGCCGACATTCCCGCCAACGGATACCCGATGGCCTCCCGAGCCGAACTCGACGAGACCGTCGCGCTGGTGGAGTCGGTCGGCGGCAAAATGCTCGGCTCGGTCGCCGATGTCCGGGACTTCCACGCGGTCAAAGCCGCCGTGGACGCCGGGGTGGAGCGCTTCGGTCGACTCGACATCGTCTGCGCCAACGCGGGTATTGCCCCCACCGCGTTTCGCGAGACGAGCATCGAGGAAGACCTCGACATGTGGTCGGCGGCCATCGACGTCAACCTCGTCGGTTCGTTCCATACCGCCAAGGCCACCATTCCACATCTGATCGCCGGTGAACGCGGTGGCGCCATCGTGTTCACCAGTTCGACGGCGGGGTTGCGGGGTTTCGGCGGTTCGCAAGGTGGCGGCCTCGGTTACGCAGCCTCCAAGCACGGCGTGGTGGGCCTGATGCGAACGCTGGCCAATGCCCTTGCTCCGCACAGTATCCGGGTCAACACGGTGCACCCGACCGCGGTCAACACCATGATGGCCGTCAATCCGGCGATGACCGCCTTTCTGGAGCACTACCCCGGCGGCGGACCACATCTGCAGAACCCGATGCCGGTCTCACTGCTGGAACCCGAGGACATCAGCGCGGCGGTCGACTATCTGGTCTCCGACGCGGCCAAGTACGTCACCGGGGTCACCTTCCCCGTGGACGCCGGCTTCTGCAACAAGCTATGAGTGGGCGCGTCGCGGGCAAACGCGTACTGATCACCGGCGCGGCCCGCGGTATGGGCCGCAGTCATGCCGTGCGGTTGGCCCAGGAGGGTGCCGATCTGATCCTGATCGACATCTGCACATCGCTCCCCGACGTCGAGTACCCGCTGTCCACCGAGGACGATCTGGCTGAGACGGCCCGACTCGTAGGGGAACTCGGCCGCCGAGTGGTCACCCATATCGTCGATGTCCGCGACGCGGAGATGCTCGCGTCCGCCGTCGATGCGGGTGTTGCCGAACTGGGTGGACTGGACGCGTCGGTGGCCAACGCCGGGGTGCTGACCGCGGGGACGTGGGATACCACCACGTCGGCCCAATGGCGGACAGTGGTGGACGTCAACCTGATCGGCACCTGGAACACCTGTGCTGCCGCGCTGCCGCATCTGGTCGACAACGGCGGCAGCCTCATCAATATCAGCTCGGCCGCCGGCATCAAGGGCAGCCCTTTGCACACCCCCTACACCGCGTCGAAGCACGGTGTCGTCGGCATGAGCAAGGCGCTGGCCAATGAGCTTGCATCCGTGAATGTTCGGGTGAACACGGTGCATCCCACCGGCGTGGAAACCGGCATGCAACCCGCATCGCTGCACACCCTGCTGGTGGAAAAGCGACCCGATCTGGGCCCGATCTTCCAGAACGCGCTGCCCATCGTGATGGCCGAGGCCATCGACATCAGCAATGCGGTGCTGTTCTTGGTCTCCGACGAAGCGCGCTACGTGACCGGACTCGAGTTCAAGGTCGACGCCGGCGTCACCATCAGATGACCGGATGCTACGAAGGAAAACGACTGTGACGCTGATAGATACGGACCGACTCGAACGGGGCCGACAGGCCTTCGCTCAGGTGATGACCTTCCCTGCACCCGAGGACACCGCACCGGCCACCACGAGCATGCTCGACTTCGTCTTCGCCGAAGTATGGCAGCGGCCCGCGCTGAGCCGCCGCGATCGCCGGTTTGTCACGTTGGCCTGTGTGGCCGACGCCGATGCCGAAGCCCCGCTCCGCGATCACGTATACGCGGCACTGAACAGTGGTGACCTGAGCATCGTCGAAATGCAGGAGGCTGTGCTGCATTTCGCGGTCTATGCCGGATGGCCCAAGGCATCGCGCTTCAACATGGTCGTCGACGAACAGTGGGCGCGGATTCATCGCGACCGAGGCCAACAGGTTCCACCCCCGAAGCCGTTGTTGCCGTTACCGACACCGAGCGATCCTGATGCCCGCATCGCCGTCGGTGCGCAGTCGTTCAAAGATATCAACTGCCTCGCGTTCGCACCCGACCAGGACAATCCGTTCCAGGGTGCCGGGATCCTGAACTTCGTGTTCGGCGAGATGTGGCTGCGGCCCGGACTGGGCATGAAGGAACGTCGGTTGATCACCGTCGCATGCGTGGCCTTTCAGGACGCGCCCTACCCCATCCTCAGCCACGTGTACGCAGCGTTGAAGAGCCGTGAGGTGTCCTTTGACGAAATGGACGAGCTGGCCCTGCAGTTCGCGGCGTATTACGGCTGGCCGAAGGGGTCCCACCTGAATCAGGTGATCGGCGAACAGAAGCAACGCGTACTCACCGAGTGGGCGGCCGAGCAGGACGGTCCGGCCCGATGACGAGCGTAACCACCCTGCCCGTGGCCCTCGACGAACCGGTCGGCCTACTGGTCGGTGGTGACCGCATCACCTCTTCGGGGTCCTCGCATCAGCACATTTATCCGGCAACCGGGCAACCCAATGCCACCGTGACGCTGGCGGGTGAAAACGAGATGGGCCTAGCCGTCACGACCGCACGGGAAGCGCAGCGGGAGTGGACCGCACTGACCGTCGACGTACGACGCGACCGACTGATCGATCTCGCGGTGGTGATCCATGATCACCTCGACGAGCTGGCTGTCCTCAATGTCCACGACTACGCGGTGCCGATCTCGTTCGCAGGCACCGCGGTGATGTTGGAACGATTCCTGCGCCATTTTGCCGGGTACGCCGATAAGACGTACGGATCCAGCACACCTGTCCAAGGCTCCTTCGATGTCAACCTCGTCGAACGGGAACCCTACGGCGTGGTGGGCGTCATCGCCCCGTGGAACGGCTCACTGGCAGTTGCCGGTTCATGCGTGGCCCCGGCCCTGGCAGCAGGGAACGCGGTCGTGTTCAAGCCATCCGAACTCGCACCGCTGGCCGCGCTGCGGTTCGGCGAGCTGTGCCTCGAAGCAGGCCTGCCACCCGGTTTGGTCAACGTGGTGCCCGCCGGCGCCGAGGGCGGCGATGCTCTGGTACGCCATCCCGGAATTGGCAAGGTGCACTTCACCGGTGGAGGCGGAACTGCGCGCGCAGTGATCAAGGCCGCGGCCGATAACCTGACCCCGGTGGTCGCCGAACTCGGCGGCAAGTCGGCGAACATCATCTTTGCCGACGCCGATCTCGACCGGGCTGCTGCGCTGTCGGCCCACCAGGGACCGCTCATGCAGTCGGGGCAGAGTTGCGCGTGCGCCAGCCGGATCTTGGTTCAGGATTCGATATATGACTCCTTCGTCGAGAAATTTCTCCTCGCCGTCGCCTCAGCCACGGTGGGCGACCCCTTCGACACGGCCGTCCGGTTCGGTCCGGTGATCAGCGAGGCGTCGCTGGAACGCATACTCCACACCGTCGACGAGGCAATCCGCACCGGTGCAGGCGAGCTGCTGCTCGGTGGCGGACGACTCGGAGATCCACTCAATCACGGCTTTTACGTCGAGCCAACGGTGTTCGGAAAGGTCGACAACTCATCGGTGCTGGCGCAGACCGAAACGTTCGGGCCGGTCGTGTCGATCATCAAGTTCAGCGGTGACAGCGAGGCTATCCGGATCGCCAATGATTCCCCGTACGGCTTGAATGCGTTTGTCCACACCCAGAACCTGACCCGTGCGCACCGAGTGGCACGAGCGCTGGAGTCTGGGTCGGTCTGGATCAACACCACCAGCAACATCGCACCTCAAGGTCCGTACGGCGGATACAAACAGAGCGGCTTCGGACGCACCGGTGGCGTGGAGGGTCTGCAGGAGTTCCTGCAGACCAAGAGCATCCGGATCGGGATGGGCTGAGCGTCCGGTAGCAGGTTTGATCGATCGATCACACTGTTACAATTCGCCATGCCTTACCTGGTTCACGGCGGTCCTCGGCCGGGCCCGATCTCGCAGGGCAACTGAGTGGCAACCGCCCGCGCGCCCAAATCGGCTGATACCGGGGCCCGATTCCGTCTCATCGAGGCCACCGCGAAACTCATGCGGGACGAGGGCTACGCGGCCGCCACGTCACGCCGGGTAGCTGCCGAAGCCGGTGTCAAACAGGCGTTGGTCTACTACTACTTCCCCACCATGGACGATCTGTTCGTGGAAGTGCTCCGGGCCGGAGCTGACGCTTCCCTGGAGAAGATGCGGGCCGCGCTGACCGACGACGATCCGCTGCGCTCGCTGTGGGAAATGAACAGCGATTCCCGGCTGACCGGACTGAACACCGAGTTCATGGCACTTGCCAACCATCGCAAGATCATTCGCACCGAACTTCGGGCGTACGCCGAACGAGTCCGCGATATCGAGACAGCGGCCGTCACCGTCGCTTTGCGGTCCAGGGGTATCGACCTCGGCAAGTTCCCGCCGGTCGCTGTGTCCATGCTCATCGCCCAGACGGCCCGCAGCCTGTGCAATGAGGAGGCGGTCGGTGTCACCCTCGGACACGATGAATTACGCGCCTTCGTCGAGGCTCAGCTCGCTGCCTTCAGCGCCTAGGTTGCCGAGAGAACGTGGCGCAGCCAGTTGCATTGCGCACCGACGAAAGCCTTTGCGACGTCATCCAGCGGTCCGTCTACAGCGGGTCGATACGGCCTTGGCGTGCAGGTACGCAAGCCGCCTTAGGCCGGCGTGTACTCGATACGCAGCTGCGTCAACCCGCGCAGTAGAAATGTGGGTTCATAGGTGTAGTTGCGGTGATCGGCCGGACCGTGGACCGATTCGTCGATCCTGATCTCGCTCATCCGGTCCAGCATCCGGCGTACGGTGATCTGCCCTTCGACTCGAGCCAGTGGAGCCCCCGCACACGTGTGAATGCCGCGGCCGAAGGCGATGTGTTCGCGTACGTTCTTACGGTCGGGCCGGAACTCGTGCGGGTCTTCGAACTTCCGCGGATCCCGGTTCGCCGCTCCGAGGCACAGCATGACGATCGTCCCGGCGGGCAGGTGCACACCCCCAAGCGTGGTGGTCCGGCGAACCAACCGGAAGTCGATCTTCGTCGGGGAGTGCATCCGCAACGCTTCCTCGATGAATGTCGGAATGCCACCCGGGTCGGCACGGAGCATCTGCTGGTATTCCGGTCGATCGCCGAGGGTCTGCACTGCCGCGCTGAGCAACTTGGTGACAGTCTCCTGACCGGCGGCGAAGAGAAACGTGGCCGGCTTAGCGACCTCGATCAGCTCGGGTGTCGATCCGTCGGGATATACCGCGGCAGCCATACCCGAGAGGACGTCATCCTGTGGCGCCCTGCGGCGTTCGGCAAGATAACCGACGAATCTCTCATCGAGGTACTTCAGTGGATCGAGGCCCACGGGCTCACCGTCGAGGGCCCCGACGCGGTTGCCGTCCGGACGTTCGGCGCCGAGCGCTGCCAGAAACTCGGGGCGATCGGCCTCCGGCACACCGAGCAGGTCGATGATCGCCGAGGTCGCGAACGGCTTGGCGTACTCGGTCAGGAACTCACAGCTGCCCTTGTCGATGATGGCGTCGATGGAGCTGTCCACCAACCGCCACATGTAGTCCTCGTTCTCCTTGAGCCGCCGCGGCGTCAGCAGCTTGCTCAGCAGCGAGCGCGCCTTCTCATGAGCCGGCGGGTCCATGACGACCATGTGCTCGTAGATCGGGAACAGATGCCGGTGCGCCTCGATCTGTTCACTGATGTCATCGCCTTCAGGCGTGAAAGGCAGCGGCGGGAACGGCCCACCGATGGCGTTCACCGCGGAGAACGACTCGTGGTCTTTGAAGGCGGCCATCACCTCCTGGTAGCCGGTGACGGCTACCACGCCGTGATGCGGCTCCCTGGTCACCGGACCCTGCTCGCGAAGGTAATCCCAGTATTCGTAGGGACTCTGGCTCACAGCCGGGTCGGAAAAGAAATCGACGGAAGCAAGATCGGTCATGGGGCGGACTGTCCTTTCGGGTCATCGATGAGGCTGATCGCCCCACGTGGGCAGGCGTCGATGGCCGCACTGACCTGGTCCCACACATCGGCGGCCGGCTGGCTGACACATTCGGCAACATCATCGTCGGACAGGTCGAAGATCTCGGGGGCAGATTCGAGGCAGAGCGCGTGCCCCTCGCACAGGCGCGGATCGACCCAGAGCCGTTTACCTGTGATCACGCCTACCGCTTTCTCGCACCGGATTCACCATATCCTGATCGATCGATCAACTTGGTTGTGTGCATTGCCTACCATGGACGGCGTCGTCCGGTCAAGCAAGGTGTGCGTATTCAACTGTGCTGCAAGGCTTGACAGTCTTCCACAACGGTGTCACGATTCCTGATCGATCGACCAATAGTGGTCGGTCGACAAGCGAATTGAGGTGGCCAGATGGGATCAGGGCGAGTAGAAGGCAAGGTCGCGTTCGTCACGGGCGCCGCACGCGGGCAGGGACGCTCGCACGCAGTTCGGTTGGCCGAGGAGGGCGCCGACATCATCGCGGTGGACATCTGCGGACCGATCAGCGAAGACGCTCAGATCGCACCGTCCACTCCCGACGATCTGGCGCAGACCGCGGACCTGATCAAAGGCCTGAACCGGCGGATCGTGACCGCCGAGGTCGACGTACGGGACTTCGAGGCGCTCAAGGCCGCCGTCGACAGCGGTATCGAGCAGCTGGGCCGCCTGGACATCATCGTCGCCAACGCCGGTATCGGCAACGGCGGTCAGACGCTGGACAAGACCAGTGAAGAAGACTGGGACGATATGATCGGCATCAACCTGACAGGCGTGTGGAAGTCGGTCAAGGCTGCTGTTCCGCATCTCATTTCGGGCGGCAACGGCGGATCGATCGTGCTGACCAGTTCCGTCGGCGGGCTCAAGGCCTATCCCCATACCGGCCACTACATCGCGGCCAAGCACGGTGTCATCGGCCTTATGCGCACCTTTGCCGTGGAACTCGGCCATCTCTCCATCCGGGTCAATGCCGTCTGCCCCACCAATGTGAACACCCCGATGTTCATGAACGAGGGCACGATGCGACTCTTCCGTCCGGACCTGGAAAACCCGGGTCCCGACGATATGGCGGTCGTCGCGCAGATGATGCACGTGCTACCGATCGGCTGGGTGGAACCCGTCGACATCAGCAACGCCGTACTGTTCCTTGCTTCCGACGAATCCCGCTATGTCACAGGTCTTCCCGTGACCATCGATGCCGGGAGCATGCTCAAGTAGAGCGGCGCTGCAGGCGCTTTCGGACGAGCTTGCCGAACTCGACCGTCGACCGCTTCACCGACTCGAACTCCAGTGACACCAGCAGGGTGTCCACCATCGCGAACGGCAGCGTGGTGGCCACCGCCCCTCTGCCGTACTCGATATGCCAGGAGCCCGGGTGGATGGTCAGTCCCCGTGCATGGCCGCGCTGCAGGCAGGTGCCCTCACCGGGCACCAACGCGGGCAGCGGTTCGGTGTCATCGGAGTCGAGATCGTAGGAATCGATCTGCCCGGCAAGCAGGAACTTGTGGATGTCGACATGTTTGTAGCGGCCCGAAAAGCCCTGGGTGCCAGTCGGAGAACCGAAGATGACGATGTACTCGCGGGGACTGAAGTACAGGAAGCGGACCTTCCCGAGCACCCCACCGGCCTTGCTGCCCACCCAGCGGCCAGGCACCGCGTCGATCAGATCCGGATAGGCCTGGGCGAGCAGTTCGATCGCATGGTCGATGAGTTCAGCACTGCCGGGTGGCTGGGCCGCGACCTGCTTGGCGATCCCCGCCAACACCGAGGGGGCGATCTTGTGCTTCATGAACCGCACTGTAGAGCCGTGGGCCGGCCTCACGAGCCTGTATCGGAAACGATGCGTTCCAGCTGTGCGGGTATGTCCGCCCGCCGTACAGCCACTGTCTCACCCGGCCGGCGAACGCACGAACTCGCCGATCAGCTCCCGCCGTCGGCTACCGGCCTTAAGCTGCGCAACATGTCCACCAGTTCTGCGGGCGGGAGTCCACGCCCCGTTCATGACTGCACCTAACTGGCAGGACCCGCGGCATCCCGATCACTATCACTGGATGACATCGCGGCTCGACGCCCGCGGGGCCCGCGTTGCCACCTCCCGCTTCATCGCCGTGTGGATGATCGTCGGCGGCCTGGCGCCGGTGCTCATCATCTTCGGTGCCACCAACTCGGCGCAGTGGTCACTGCGGGCCGCCGCGGCCGGGATCAGCCTCGCCAGCGGCCTGCTGGGTCTGCTGTGGGTGCGTGGGTTGTGGCCGACGAAACGCCAGTCCGCAGGCTGCGTGGTGATCGCAACGTTGCTCGGGGTGGCCACCTGTCTGTTGATGCCCCACCCCTTGCTCGGCTTGATGGGTACGGCGGTGTTCTCGGCCGTCGCGACCTACGCCACGATGTTCCACACGCGAAGATTCGTGGGATTGGTGCTGGTGGCGGCGGCCACCGTCATCGTCATCACCGGCACCAGGCTCGGCGCCAACGATCCCGCGATGGCGCTGGGCCTCAGCCTCACGATCGCCCTGAGCATCATCTTCACGACGTTCGTGGTGCGGGCGCTGATCGGGCTGATCGACGCAGACATGTTCGCCGGCGCCATCGAGCCCATCACCGGGCTGCTCAGCCGCGAGGGTTTCGACGACGGTGTGGCCATCACCATCTCCGCGCGTGGCCGGACCGATGACCGCTATCTGGTCATCGTCGTCGTCGACCTCGACAGTTTCTCCGCGGTCGCCGACATCGCCGGCGCCGGCCGGGCACGCCAGCTGCGCGTGCTGGTCGCGCAGATGTTGCGGGAGAAGGCGCGCCGCGACACCGTCATCGCCCACACCGCGGACTCCGAGTTCGTTCTCGCCGATGTGTTCAACACCAGCGATCCCGACCCACTGTGCGCCCGCATCAACGCGGGGGTCCCGACCGCCGCGCCCGAGCTGACCGCGAGCGTGGGGGCGGTCGTCACGCCCCTCACACCGCTGGCTGCATTGCCGCCCAATGAACTGACCGACACGCTGCTGCGGATCGCCGGTGAGGCCATGGCGACGGCGCGCAGCAGCGGCGGCAACCAGCACCGCATCGTGTACTTACCGGAACTCCCGGGTATCAAGCACTAAGCGTCGGGCCGCTCCGCGGGGAGCGCGGGTGTCGGCGACTGCGGGGCCGTATCCCGCCCAGGCGGTGCGGGCTTCGGCGCTGGGGCTCCCTCTGCCTCCGGCGGTCGCGGCGGGCCGGGCACCTGTGCCGGTCCACCGGGACCTGCAGGTCCGCCGGGGCCACCGGGACCAGCCGGTCCACCGGGACCGCCATCAGCCGGACCTGCCGGGCCGGGCCGAACGGGCGGCGGCACGGGTGCCCCGGGCGGTCCGCCCGGCCCGTGGCCATGTCCGGGCCCCGGTACGGCCGGGGGCGCCGGCGCAAAGCCGGCGTGCGCGGGCGTGCTCCCGACGGTGAGCGACATCATGGGATGCGAGTCGACGGCCACCCCGCCGAGGAACCCGATGACAAGTCCCGCCGCGGCAACGGCCACCGCCGAACCGACCGGATGACGCCGAAGAGGCTCCCGCAGAGCCTCGCCGCGCGAGGGCCGCGACTCCGCCGGTTCGGGTTGGTCCGGCGATCCCTCGGTATATGCCACCGGTCCGGTGACCGCGGACGCCGCCGGCTCGGCGGGATCGTGTTGATTACCTTCGACATTCGTCATTGCTGCTCCTGCGTCTCGGTGTCGTGGACGACGATGACGCTAAGAGGTCGTGCTGAAGCCTTCCTGAAGACGAACGCCCATTCCCCGATCTTCAGCTGTGTTTCAGGAACCACCCGCCACAATGGACGGGTGTCACCGACCTCGAGCACCGAGCCGCGTGCACCGCACGTGTTGGTGATCGAAGATTCCGATGCCATCAGGGAGATGGTGGTGGAGGCGCTCGGCGACGCCGGGTTCAGCGCCTCGGCCTATCCCGACGGAAGCGACCTCGAAGGTCACCTCGACGGGCACCGTCCCGATGCCGTGATCCTCGATGTAATGGTCCCCGGACGCGACGGATTCGCACTGATCAAGGTGGTGCGCGCGTGGGGTGATGTCGGCATCGTCATGCTCACCGCGCGCGACGGCCTGCCCGATCGTCTGCGGGGTCTCGACGACGGCGCCGATGACTACGTCGTCAAACCCTTCGAGATGTCGGAGCTGATGTCCAGAGTGGGTGCGGTCCTTCGACGTCGCGGAACCGTCACGGCCACAATAGAAATCGGCGATCTCCTGATCGACAGAGCAGCGGCGCTCGCCACCCGGGCCGGGCAGGCACTGTCGCTCACCGGGACGGAACTGAAGATGCTGGAGTTCCTGGTGCACCAGCGTGGCCGGATCGTTAGTGCGGCCCAGATCCTCAACGCCGTATGGGGTTACACCGCTTATGACGACAACCTGGTGCACGTGCACATCAGCAGCTTGCGCAGAAAACTGGAAGCTCACGGCCCCCGGGTGATTCACACCGTGCGCGGGATCGGCTATCGGTTGCAAGTCAGCACGTGACGACGCCGACTCCGTCGCTGCGACGGCGGGTGGTCCTTGCGGTTCTGGCCCTGCTGGCTGTACTGCTCGTCCTGCTCGGTGTGACCATCGATGCGGTGGTCGGCACCCAGGCCCGCAACGATCTCCACGACCGACTGATGGCGGCGGTCGCCCGTGCGGATTCACTGGCCGAGCAAGGTACGCCGCCGGCACAGCTGGTGACCGAGATAGCGGGCGGTGGTATCCGCGCCCGGCTCACCACCGCGGACGGCGTGAACTTCGGCGATCCTGCCGTGACGACCGATCCCTCGTCCCGGGCCGCTCCCCCGGCCCCACCGCCACCGCCGGGTCCCGGACCGGAGGGCGGCCCGCCGCGCCGACCGCCGGCACCACCGCGCCCGCCGGTGGAGGCCACTGCGACCGCGATCGACCACCGGCTGCCCACCGGTGACCGATTGGTCCTGGTCGCGGACACCTCGGCCACCACGGCATTGCTTCGGCAGTTGCGGCTGATCGTGGTGCTGTCCTCGGTGACCGTGCTGCTGGCTGCCGCCGTCGGCGTCACCATCGTGGTCCGGGCGGCCATCGCGCCATTGGAACGACTTGCCGCCGTCGCCGGTT
>JBPPMV010000030.1:0-8564 GCA_051306235.1 Mycobacterium sp.
TGAGACTCGGCCGATGCGCTGCTGATCGAGCACGTCCTTGACACCGTGCACCGTCAGCGGCGGGTTGGCGGCAATCTCGGCGGCGGTGGCGTGCGCGGCGGCCAGCGAGGCCTCGGCATCGTCGTACACATCGTTGACCAGACCGATGCGCGCGGCGTGCGATGCATCCACATCTTTGCCGGTGAGGACAAGCTCGCGCAGGTGACCATCGGACAGGATCAGCGGCAGCCGGGCCAGCGAGCCCACATCGGCGACGATGGCGAGCTTGACCTCACGCACCGAGAACTTGGCGTCGGCACTGGCGTAGCGGATGTCCACCGCGCTGATCAGGTCCACGCCGCCGCCGATGCACCAGCCGTGCACCGAGGCGATGGTGGGGGTGCGGCAGTCGGCGACCGCGCTGATGGCGCCCTGCATCTTCAGCAGTTTGGTGTGGAAGCCGAGGCGGTCCTTGGCGCCGGCGTCAAGGCCGGGCATGGTAGCGCCCATGGCGGCCAGATCCAGGCCGTAACTGAAGTTCTTCCCGGAGCCGGTCAGCACGATGGCCCGCACCTCGTGATCGGCATCCAGTTCGGCGAACACCTCAGGCAACTCGGCCCAGAACGCGGGGCCCATCGCATTGCCCTTACCGGGGCCGATCAGGGTCACCCGGGCGATATGGTCGGCGATCTCCACCGTCACGGATTCGTAAGCCATGGGCGTCAGGTTAACGAGTTAGGGAACCGGCCCACCGAGCAGCACCTCGCTGACCGTGCTGTCGGTGAGGAACTGACACACCGCATCGGCGAGCGATCGGGCAATATCCACGTTGTCCGGCCCGAGGATCGAGTCCTCACCCTCCAGGATGGCCTTGACCACCGCCTTCTTGGTGGCCTCATCGAGCTTGTTGAAATCCGCGCATGTCATCGTCAGCGCATCCGGCGGCGCCGGGACATCGGGCACATCGGAGCCCTGCGTCGGGAAGCCTGGGATGGTGATATCGGGCAGCCCGGGGATCTCCGGCAGGCCCGGGATGACGGGTTTGCGGGTGGTGGTCGGCTCCGAGGTCAGCGGCGGGCCGGGCTCGGTGGTCTGCGCCACCACACCCTCGGTGCTCTGCGAGCAGCCGGTCAGCACCCCGAGCATCAGTAGGCCAGAAGCGACGGCGACCCGGGGCGTGATCACGGCTGCACGCGCTCGAGGAAGAAGTACAGGTGGCGTCCATCGACCACAGCGCCCTTGCCGTTCATGATGCCCAGCACGGTGTTGTCATCGACGACCTTGAAGTGGTCGTGCACCGGCCGACCGTCGTAGACCATGGAGGCCGTCGACTCGCCGCGGAAGTCCTCCAGCCACAAGCTGGCCTCACCGTTCATTGCCTCGGTGTTGGAGAACTTGTTGCCCTCGGCGTCCAGACAGATGAGCGGTTTGGCATCGGTGGCCGAGACGAAGGTCTTGCCGAACCAGTTGAGCTTCTTCATGAACCCATTGGCCTTGTGCCCGGTGAAGAACTCCCCGCCGGCCCACTCGCCGATCATGAAGTCGAGGTCTGCGGGTTTCAGCGCCGCCCAGAACTCGTCGAGTTCGGCGTCGGGGATCTGCCCTTCGCGGTCCTTGAGGTCGTCGAAGATGTTGCGGTAGGTCATATTTGTTCTCCTCGGATCCATTCTTCGGCGAATGCCAGGAACGCGTCGTTCTCGTGCGGGGCGGCGACCGTCACCCGGACCCCGTCCTGCCCATAGGGTCGCACCAGGAGCCGGTTGTCGGCGGCGGCGTTGGTGAACTCATCGCAGCGTCCGGGCATCGGGAGCCAGACGAAGTTGGCCTGCGAGGCCGGCAGCTCGTATCCGGCGGCGCGCAGCGCGGCGCTCACCCGGGCGCGTTCGGCGACCACGGCATCGGTGCGGGCCAGCAGTTCGTCGGCAGCGTCCAGGGAGGCGATGGCGGCGGCCTGGGAGATGGTCGTGGCGGTGAACGGGACGTAGACCTTGCCCAGTGCGGTGATGATGTCCGGGTCGGCCACCGCGTACCCGATGCGCAGCCCGGCCAGCCCGTAGGCCTTCGAGAAGGTGCGCAGCACAACGACATTCGGGTGCGCGCGGACCAGCCCCAGGCTGTCGGGCAGCAGACCGTCGCGGATGTACTCCACGTAGGCCTCGTCGATGACGATGAGGATGTCCGACGGGACGGCCGCGACGAATGCCTCGAGGGCGGCCGGGTCGAC
This sequence comes from Mycobacterium sp., assembly GCA_051306235.1. Lineage (GTDB taxonomy): Bacteria > Actinomycetota > Actinomycetes > Mycobacteriales > Mycobacteriaceae > Mycobacterium. The sequence goes on from JBPPMV010000030.1 coordinate 2,204, forward strand.
GACGGTGGAGGTCGGGTTGTTCGGGTTGCACACGAAGATCAGCCGGGTGCGGTCGGTGACCGCCGCCAGCATCGCGTCCAGATCGTGGGTGTGGTCCTTCAGCGGCACCGCCACCGGGGTGGCTCCGGCGGTGCGTACCTGCAGGGGGTAGATCTCGAAGCTGCGCCAGCCGAACATCACCTCATCGCCGACCGTGGAGGTGATCTGGATGAGCTGCTGGCACAGGCTTACCGATCCCGAGCCCACCGAGATGTTCTCGGGGGCGACGTTCACGTGCTTGGCCAACCGCTCGCGTAGATCCCGGTAGCCGTTGTCGGGGTACCGATTGATGGTCTCGGCGGCGGCGACGATGGCCTCCCGGACGCCGGGCAGCGGACCGTGCACGGTCTCGTTGCTGGCGATCTTGATGGCGCCGGGCACAGTGCGTCCCGGGGTGTAGGCCGGCAGGTCGGCCAGCTCGGGTCGCAGACGGGCGGTCACCCAGCCATTCTAGGGGCGCAGATGGCGCGCTTTGCCTTCCGCCGTCCGGCCTGTGTAATCTGTGCGCTCGGCGGTTCCGGGGGTCCGGTACCCTCAGATTCGTTCAGGAGGCGTGCCAGAGCGGCCGAATGGGACTCACTGCTAATGAGTTGTCCGCCTTAAAGCGGACCGGAGGTTCAAATCCTCTCGCCTCCGCTGCATAACTGAATAGTTCGACAGATGTACCAAGCTTTACCAGGCGCCCGTAGCTCAACGGATAGAGCACTTGACTACGGATCAAGAGGTTAGGGGTTCGAATCCCTTCGGGCGCACTCAGGCAGGATGGGTCCATGACCCCGCAGGTGATCCAGCGTTGGATCGACTACATCGACAATCACGATCCGGTCGTTCTCGACGAGATGCTCGCCGATGACGCGGTGTTCTACTCGCCTGCGGTCTTCACGCCGCAACAGGGCAAAGCCACCACCGCGACGTACCTGAACGCCGCCGCGAAACTGTTCGGCGGCACCGACTTCCACTACGTCGAACAGTGGTATAGCGAACGGTCGGCCATCCTGGAGTTCGCCGCCACCCTGGACGGGGTGCTGGTCAACGGTATCGACATGATCCACTGGGACGCGGACGGCAAGATCGTCTCGTTCAAGGTGATGATCAGGCCGTTCAAGGGCCTGCAGGCGGTCATACCGAAGATGGCGGAGCTGCTCGCGCCGCATTGACGTTCATCGCGGCGTGCAGTGCCGTGGTGAACACCGGCTCGGCGAAGTAGTTGCCCTGCGCCACCGAGCAGCCGTACCCGCGCAGCAGCTCGGCGGTCTCGGCATTCTCGACACCCTCGGCGACGCTGTTGATGCCCAAGGTGTGCGACAGCTGGATCACCGAATGCACGATGGCGGCCGCCCTCGGGTTCTGCAGCATCGGCGCGATGAAATGCCTGTCCAGCTTCACCTCGTCGATGGGCAGATCCCGTAGATAGCTCATCGTCGAGTAGCCACTGCCGAAATCGTCGATGGACACCCGGAAGCCGGCCTCGCGCAGCTGTTCGATGACCTGGCGGGCCTGACGGATATTGGCCAGCAGGAAGTGCTCGGTGATCTCGATCGTCACCGCGGACGGCGGCAGGCCGTGGCCGGCCAGCACCGCGCCCATCCGTTCGGGCAGCGTCACATCGTTGAACGACGGTGCGAACAGGTTGATCGCGACCGGCACTTCCCGATGCCCGGGTCGGTACCAGGCGGCGGCGTCGCGGGCCGCGTGGTCCAGCACCAGATCGGTGACGGCGCCCATCAGCCCGTTGCGGCGGATCAACGGCAGGAACTGGTTGGGCGTCAGCACACCCAGCTCGGGATGTGGCCAGCGCACAAGCGCCTCGACGCCGACGATATCGCCGGTCGCCAGCGAGATCTGGGGCTGGTAGGCCAGCCGGAGTTCACCGCTGTCGACGACGCGGCGCAGCTGGCCCAGCAGGCGGATCTCCGATACCGGCGGGATCCGCAGCCGCCCGCTGTCATCCCACGCCGGGGATCCGTCGGCGTGCCCGATCTGCATGCCGGGGACGAAGAGCTGGACATCGCCCAGCCCGGTCCGCTTCGCCACGTACATCGCCACGTCGGCGTGCTTGAGCAGTTCCTCGGTGCTGATGGCGGCCTCCTGCGCCGCGGGCGCGATCGCCAGTCCCATGCTGGGGCGGATGTACACGTCCTCGTCGTCGAGGCGGAACGGCTCGTCGAAGGCGTGCAGCACCCGCTGGGCGATCTCCTCCGGGGAATCCGGGCCTGCCTCGATGACGATCGCGAACTCGTCACCGCCGAGCCGGGCGACGGTGTGACCGACGGGGACGCTGGTCACCAGCCGGTCGGCGATCTCGCGCAGCAGCGCGTCGCCGGAATGGTGCCCGAGGTTGTCGTTGACCAGTTTGAAATCGTCGAGGTCCAGGGAGAGCACCGCCACCTGGCGGCCGTCGCGGCGCTGCAGCTCCAAGGCGTGCTCGAGACGGTCGGTGAACAACAGCCGGTTGGCGAGTCCGGTGAGCGGATCGTGAAAAGCGTGCCGGGCGACCTCTTCGAGCAGACGCCGATTCTCGACCAGCACGGTGAGCTGACGGATCAACGCGGCGATCACCAGGATCGCCGCGGACAGCAGGACCGGGCGGACGTCTGCGTCGGGCCACAGATATGCCACGGCGGAGACGACCGCGAACGGCATCGGGGCGTACGGCAGCCACATGATGGTCGTCGGCAGCGGTTGGTGGTCCTCGGCGCTCGGCGCGCGTTCCACGGTGGCCGACAGGTGTGCCCCGACCGCGATCATCAGCAGCCCGGTGACCTTGCTGATGATGGGGAACGGGCTCGTCGGCTGCACATCGTGCAACTGCTCGTACAGCGCCGTGATGTCGCCCATGGCGAGGGCGACCAGGCCGGTGGTGACGACACCGAGGATGTGTCGCCGGCCCGGCGGCACGGTGGTGAGCACAAGCATCGACATCGTGACCATGGTCAGTGCCGCGATCGGGTAGATCGCGATCAGCGCCGCGCGCAGAAGGCCCATGTGGTGGTCGAGGAAGATGTCGTGCAACACCGTCACCCAGACCAGCAGGAACAGTGCCGAGGAGATCACGGTGCCGTCGAGCAGCTGCCGGAAGGCGGAGAGTCTGCCCGTCGCGGTGCGCAGGACCCAGACCACGCCGACCGCCGCCGGCAGGGCGAGGAAGCCGATATCGGCGACAGACGGGAACGGCGGGGCGGCCTGCTGGGCCAGCTGGTGGTACGCCCAGATCAGGCTGCCGCCCACCCACCCGACGAAACCGAGGGCGAGCGCGGTCCAGCCGACGCGGACGATGCCCCGACTGTTTCGTGCAGCCATCGCGGCGGACACGCAGGTGAAGGCGCTGAACGCAACGAAGCCGACCGAGCTGACCACGGTCGTCACCTGCAGGCCACCCCAACCAAAAGCCAACCAGCAAACGAACACCAGGTAAACCGCCATACCGGCGGCATACGGGGCGTTGGCTCTGATCAGGGGCATTACATGCAGCTTAGATGCCGATTGAGTGCTTCCGGCGGTGAATGGCCCGCGCGGTCCAGCAAAATAAGCCGGCTGCGATAGTCTGCCAAGAATGCGGCTTTTGCTGATTTCCGACACCCACGTGCCGAATCGGGCACGGGATATGCCGGCCGCGGTATGGGATGCGGTGGACGCCGCCGACGTGGTGCTACACGCCGGTGACTGGATGGCGCCTGCGCTGCTGGACCGGCTGCAGGAGCGTGCTCGGTTGCTGGTGGCGTGCTGGGGAAACAATGACGGCGACGAACTGCGGTCGCGGCTACCCGAACGTGCCGATGCCACCATCGGCGGACTGCGATTCACCGTCGTCCACGAGACGGGCGCCGCGGCGGGCCGCGATGAACGGATGGCCCGGCTCTACCCGGACACCGATGTGCTGGTGTTCGGCCACAGCCACATTCCGTGGGACGCGACGGCGGCCACCGGTCTGCGGCTGCTCAATCCCGGCTCACCGACCGATCGGCGGCGCCAGCCGTTCTGCACCTACCAGACGGCGACGGTGGCGGGCGGCGCGCTGACCGAGGTCACCCTGCATCGGCTGTAGCGGCGCAGATCAGATCGATATGCCCTTCGGCCCAGTTGCTCAGCGGCTCAAGAGCTTCCAGTAGTCTCTGGCCGGCGGGAGTCAGCGAGTACTCCACCCGGGGTGGCACCTCGTGGTAGCTCTCGCGGTGCACCACACCGTGTCGCTGCAGTTCCTTGAGATGCTGGGTGAGCATCTTCTGTGAGACCCCGGCCAGGCTGCGGTGCAGGGCGTTGAACCGCTTGGCCCCGCCCTCCAGCTCCCAGAGGATGAGTGGTTTCCACTTGCCATCCACCACTGCGAAGGCCGCGTCCAGGCCGCAGGTGTACTTGCCCAACTGTCCCATGGTGATGCCTTCCCGCAGTTCAAGGCCATTAGTTACCGAAAAGTATGTATACCACTTTTAAGTGAGTACTTGTCGAAAACTCCGCGTCCCATAGACGATGGTGCCATGACGACGGCACAGCAGCGGATCAGTTTCATCGGCCTCGGCGAGATGGGTTCGGCACTGGCCCGCGCCGCCGTGGCAGCGGGCCACCCCACCACGGTGTGGAACCGCACCGCGGTCAAGGCGCACGGCATCAGCGGCGCCCGGGTGGTCGGCGCCCTCACCGAAGTGCTGGACGCGGAGCTCGTCGTGGTCTGCCTGTTCGACCACCGCTCGGTGCACGACGTCCTGGACCCGGTGGCCGAGCGCCTCGGCGGTGCCCGGATTCTGAACCTCACCACGACGTCGCCGCAGGGCGCTCGTGAGCTGGCGCGCTGGACCGGTGGCCTCGGCGCGCAGTACCTCGACGGCGGCATCCTGGCCACCCCGGACATGATCGGCGACGAGGGGTCCCGCATCTTCTACAGCGGCGATGCGGCCGTCCTCGAGGGTTACCGGCCGATCCTCGAGCTCTGGGGAACCGCAGAGTATTTCGGTGCGGATGCCGGAATGGCTTCGCTGTACGATCTGGCCCTGCTCTCGGCGATGTACGTCATGTTCGCCGGGTTCTTCCACGGCGCGGCGATGCTCGCCGCAGCGGGGGTACCCGCCGCGGAGTTCTCGGCGATGGCCGTGCCGTGGGTGCAGGTGACCGCCCATGCGCTACCGGAGTTCGCCGCGGTCATCGACGGCACCGACTACGCGGCACCGGGCCAGCAGAGCCTGCTGTTCTCCGATATCAGCGACATCGTCGACGCCAGCCGCGATCAGGGCGTGAGCACAGAGGTGGTCGACGTCGTGCAACGGCTCATCCACCGGCAGATCGACGCCGGCCACGGCACCGAAGGCTTCGCCCGAATCATCGAGAGCATCAGGAATCAGGAGCGTGCAGCATGACCGGATCGGTGACAGTGCTTGGCCTGGGGCCGATGGGGCAGGCGCTCGCCGGTGCCCTGCTCGACGCGAAATACCCCGTGACGGTGTGGAATCGGACCGCGACCAAGGCCGAATCGCTGCTGGCCCGCGGCGCCGCCGCGGCGCAGAGCCCCGCCCACGCCATCGCGGCCGGCGACGTGAACCTGATCAACGTCGTCGACCATGACGCTGTCGACGCAGTGCTGACCGCCGCCGGTGCAGCCGTCACCGGCAAGGTCATCGTCGGCTTGAGTTCCGACACTCCGGCGCGGGCGCGGCGCACCGCAGCGCTGGTCGCAGAACTCGGTGGACACTATCTCGACGGCGCCATCATGACGCCGACGACGACCATCGGCACACCGGAGGCGAGCATCCTGTTCGCCGGGCCGCGCGACGGGTACGACGCCGGCCACGAGGTGTTTTCCGCGCTGGGCACGCCGACCTGGCTGGGTACCGACTTCGCCCGGGCCGCCGCCTATGACATGGCCCTGCTCGACCTGTTCTGGACCTCGGTCAGTGGGTTCCTGCACGCGATCGGGATCGCCAAGGCACACGGCATTGGCGCGGCGGAGCTGCTGCCGCATGCCAGCGGCATCGTCGACATCCTGACGCCGATCTTCACCGAGATCGCCGAACGCGTCGAGGCCGGACAGCATGACGATGCCAGCGCACCGGTCTCCTCGGTGGCTGTCTCGTTGCATCACCTGGTGGCGACGTCACAGGAGTCCGGCGTCGACGCCGGTGCGCTGGAGGCGTTTGCCCGCATCGTCGAGAAGGCGGTGGCAGACGGGCACGGAGGCCGGGAAATCAGCGTGCTGGCACCGTAATACGCCGCGCAGAACAACTGTGCGTGGCAGGCTCGTACTCATGGAGCAGAAGCCGCCCACCGCCACCATCGCCGCCGCCAACCTCGCGCACCGCGACGGACTTCCGTTCGAGGACACCCGGGATTTCGA
>JBPPMV010000031.1:0-16958 GCA_051306235.1 Mycobacterium sp.
GAGAACGGTTTGGTCATGTAATCGTCACCGCCGGCGGTCAATCCGTTGACCCGGTCGGCCACCGAATCGCGGGCGGTGAGGAACAGCGTCGGGGTGTAGGTGTCGGACTCGCGGATCCGGGCGAGCACGCCAAGGCCGTCGGTATCGGGCAGCATGATGTCCAGAACGAGCAGGTCCGGTGTGCCGGCGCGGTACTTGGCCACGGCTTCCGCGGCGTCGTGGGCGACGTCGATCTCCCAGCCCTCGTACTGCAACGCCATCCGGACCAGGTTGGTCAGCGCGCGCTCATCGTCGACGAGCAGCACCCTGATCGGGGACCCGTCGGCGCGGTACATCCTCGGCAGCTGACCGAGGATGGCACGGCGGGGCCCCTGATCATCGGCCGGTACGGACATCACCGGACCATTGTCGCCGCTGCCCGGACTCAGGTCACCCCTCTGCACATTTGAATCCTCTATGAGCGTCGCGGTCGGGTCCGCCCAGCCAGAAGACTTGGATCCGAGACGAACTGGTAGCCGTCGGACGGCGTCCGCGAAAAACCATCGAAAGGGTCCACCATCATGTCCACCTCCACCACCCGCGCGACATCAGCGGTCGACGCGCGTCTGGCATCGAAGTCCGGCATCGCCCTCGGTGTGTTCCGGATCCTCGTCGGGCTGATGTTCCTCATGCACGGGACCGCGAAACTCTTCGCCTTTCCCAGCGGTTCCCCGGTGGCGTTCGGGGCCTGGCCGAGCTGGTGGGCGGGAGCCCTGGAGGTGGTGCTCGGCCTGCTGATCACCATCGGATTGTTCACCAGGCCTGCGGCGTTCATCGCCTCGGGGATGATGGCGGTCGCCTACTTCTGGCGGCATTTCCCGGATGGCTTCTGGCCCATCGACAATGGTGGCGAGACCGCGGTGCTGTACTGCTTCATCTTCCTGACGCTGGTCTTCATCGGCCCCGGTTCGCTTGCGGTGTCCCGACGGACGTAGCGACCACTTTCCGGTACATGCGTGCCAACATCTGACGCATGTCCACATCCACCATCCCCGCCGTAGCGCGGTTTCAGGATCCGCTGACCTCCAGGGTGCCCACCGCACTGGGCGTGTTCCGGATCCTGGTCGGTCTGATGTACGCCATGCACGGAACCGTGAAACTCTTCGGCTTCCCCAGCGGATCGACGGTGGCGTTCGGGGCCTGGCCGAGCTGGTGGGCGGCGGTGCTGGAGATCGTGTTCGGCCTGCTCATCGCCGTCGGCCTGCTCACCAGGGTGGCCGCGTTCATCTCCGCCGGGGTGATGGCCGTCGCCTACTTCTGGAAGCACTTCCCGGACGGCTTCTGGCCCATCGACAACGGCGGCGAGACCGCGGCCATGTACAGCTTCATCTTCGCGCTGCTGGTGTTCACCGGTCCGGGAGCGCTGGCCGTGCGTCGCTAAATCCCGCCCAAAGTGAAGTACATGGTGGCTTTTCGCCGAAATCTCGCCATCGACTGCACTTTCGACGGGGAGTGGCTAAACCTCGATCGGCGGGTTCAACCTCTCCATGGTGTACTGCCGGTCGCGGCGTGCCGCCCACGAACTGGCGGCCAGCGCCGCGGCCAGCAGACCGCCGAGCACCGCGATCGCCACCACCATCCGGGAGTCGAACCCGCCGGCGATGGTCTGCCGTAACCCGTTGACGGCGTAGGTCATCGGGTCGAACGGATGCAGTATCTGGAAGGGTTTGGCGGTGGTCTCGACGGGATAGATGCCACCCGCCGACACCAGCTGCAGCATCAGGAACGCCAACGTCACGACGCGTCCCACCGACACCCCGAACAGCGCGTTGAACGCCTGGATGATGGCCAGGAATGTTGCGGCGATGAGGATCAGGAAGGCCACCGTGGCCAACGGATACCTGGCATGCAGCCCGACACCGAAGTGCACCACCACATACATCACCGCGACCTGGCAGACGGCGATCAGCAGCGCAGGCCAATAGGACGCCAGCACCACCCGCAGCGCGCCGAGACCATGCACGATCGGCCGGGACTGGATGGGCTTCAACAACATCCAGATGATGAGCGCGCCGATGAACAGAGCCAGGGGCAGGAAGAACGGGGCGAACCCGGTGCCGAAGGTGCGGGCCGGGTTGTCGGTCTGCAGATCCAGGGCGACGGGCGCGGCCAGGGTGCGCGCCACATCGGCGCGTTGTTGCGGCGTCCAGGACGGCACCTGCGCCGAGCCCTCCTTGAGCTTGCTCGCCAACTCGGCGCTGCCGTCGGCCAGCTTCTGCGTGCCGTCGGCGAGTTGAGTTGCCCCACTGGACAACTGACCGCCGCCGTTGGCCAGCTGCACCAGCCCACTGTTGAGCTGATGCGCCCCGCTGTCCAGCTGGTCCACCCCGTCGCGCAGCGCGGCCACATCGGTGCGCAGCCCGCCGTTGAGCGCGCGGGTGATGAACACCCGCAGCTTGCTGTTCGGGTCACCGAGCTCGCCTTCGAGCCGGGTCGCGCTGTCGCGCAGTCGGATCAGCCCGTCATCGGTGGCCGGGTCGATACCGTTGGTCCGCAGCAGCCGCTGCGCCCCGGCCAGCACATCACCGGCGTGCCGGACCGTCGGGTCCGGATTGGTCTGCAACATGCCCAGCGCCTGATCGACCAGCGCCGCCGCGTGCACCTGATCGATGTTGAGCGCGGCGATCCGGTCGGTGGTGGATCGCACTGCGCCACTGAGTCGCTGCGCGAGCAGCCCGACCTCATCCGGGTCGAGCTGCAGGCCCCCGACACGGTCCAGCATCTCCAGCAGCGGGCCGGTCGCGCTGTCCACCCGGGTCGCGAGCTGCCGGGTGCCGGCCATCAGCTGGGCCGAGCCGTCGCGGGCGACCTTCAGCCCGGCAGTCAGCTCCCCGGCCCCCGATGCCAGTTGCTGGGCGCCGTCATTGGCCTCCCTGTTGCCCGACGCCAACTGCTGCGCGCCATCGGCGGCCCGGACCAGACCGTCGCCGGCGTCGGTCAGTCCGGTCAGCACCGTGCCCAGCGTCTGTTCGCCGATACTGGAGTTCACCTGGTTGATCACCTCGCGGGCGGCGTTCTGCCCGATGATCGAACCGAGGTAGTTGTTGGCATCGTTGAACTTGAAGTCGATGCGGGCCTGCTGCGGCGAATCGCCGGACGGTGAGGCGATATCGGCGCTGAAGTCCTCGGGCAGCGTCACCGAGAAGTAGTACTTGCCGCTGCTGACCCCGTCGGCGGCCTCGGTGGCCGAAACCCGATGCAGCTGAAGCTGTCCCGAGTCCACCAGGGCGTCGGCGACCTGCGCACCCGCGTCGAGTTTCTTCCCGTCGACCACGGTGCCGGTGTCCTCGTTGACCAGGGCGACCGGCACCTTGTTGACCGCGTCGAACGGATTCCAGAACGCCCACAGGTACATGGCCCCGTACAGCAGAGGCATCAGCACGACGGTGACCAGCGCGATGCGCGGCATGGCCCCGCGGGAGAAGCGCTTCAGGTCGGTGCCCAGCGACATTCCGGCAAGCATGGCTACTCACTCGCTTTCAGTTCAGCGCGGGCTCCGGGGACCGGGTTGGCGGATGCGGTGATGACGGTCTGCTGCTCGCCGAGCGCGGTCAGCCGTGCCAATACGACGGCACGGTTGTCGTCATCGGTGATGCCGTCCAGATCGCCGACCACCAGCAGCGGCGGGGTCCCGGTGTTGGCCAGCGCGATGCGCAGCAGCACCTGTGCCAGTTCACCGATCTGATCGAAGTACGCACCCAGGTCCGGCAGCGCGATATCGCCGAAGGTGCTCGCACAGATATCGGCGAGATCGGTGACGGAGGCCTTACCGATGAACCGGTACCACGGTGCGTCCCAGCGCAACTGCTCGGTGATGAGATCGCGGACCGTCACCGATTGGTCGATCTTGTCGAGCTCGTCGATATTGGCCAACGCCGCCGACGCAAAAATCTTGCGGGCGTCGGACTGCCCGAACACCGTCACGGTGCCGGCCACCGGCCGCATCCGGCCGGCCAGCGTCAGCAGCAGCGCGGTCCGCCCGGTGCCGGCCGGGTGGATCAGCGCGGTCACCCCGCCGGCGTCGACGTCCAGGTCGATGGGGCCGTAGACCGGTCCCCACGGCCCGCGCATCTGGATGGCGCGGGCGCTGACCGCGGGTTCGGGCTCGGCGTCAACCTGTGCATTCGGAAGCGACACCGCCCAATCTCAGCACAAGATCAGCGCAGGTTCAGGTAGCCGCCGAACATCGTCAACAACTCATTGGCCCGCCACCAGATGAGCGCCAGGAACAGCACCAGCAGACCACCCGTCACCGCCCCCTGGATGAGGTTGCGCTGCGCCCGCGGCGCGTACACGAACCCGGCCGCCACCAGGGCTCCGGTGATCAGACCGCCGAGGTGGCCCTGCCAGCTGATCGCTCCGGCGCCCAGCAGTGGCGCGGCGAAGGTGATGATCACGTTCAGCACGATCAGGCCCACCACCCAGCGGACATCGAGCTTGAGCCGCCGCGACACCACGAAGATCGCACCGAACAGCCCGAAGACCGCACCCGAGGCGCCGGCCGTCGCGCTGTTCAGCGGTGATATCAGGAACACCAGCACCGACCCGCCCAGCGCGCTGAGCCCGTAGAGCGCACCGAACCGCAAACGGCCGAGCAGTTGCTCCAGCGAGGGGCCCACGACGTACAGCGCCCACATGTTGAACAGGATGTGGGTGATGCCGTAGTGCATGAACGCCGAGGTCAGCAGGCGGTAGTACTGGCCGTCGGCGACGGCGGGCGGCCACAGCGACAGTCGGTTCTCCAGCTGACCGGAGGTCATCTGCAGCACGAACATCAGCACGTTGACCGCGATCAGCGTGTAGGTCACCACCGGTTTGTCCGATGCGGCCTTCCCGCCGAAGCGGCCCTGCACCGGCCGGATGGAGGCGGCACCGGCCGACACACACTCGGGGCATTGGTGGCCGACCGCGGCCGAGGTCATGCAGTCCCCGCAGATGTAGCGCCCGCAGCGGGTGCACTGGACGTAGGTCGCCCGACCGGGGTGGCGGTAACAGACCGGCGCCGGAGCCGGCGGCTGTGGGGGGTAGCTCATGCACCCGCCTCGCAGGCTCGGCCGCCGCATGTCCATCTATTGATTCGCTCGCAAGCGTCGCTCATGTCTCCATTCTGGCCGATGCCTCAGACCAGGTCAGTCGCACGGCGTCGGGTTGCCACCCACAGCACCACGGCAGCGATGACGGCCTCGGCCAACGACACGGTGGTCGCCAGCCCCATCAGTGCGCTCATCGGCTCGGCCGGCGGGCCCAGAGCGTCGCCGTGCTGAAGACTCGGTATCGACAAATGTGCACCCACCATGGCCAGGCTCATCACCCCGACGATGCACCAGATCCGCAGCGACCCGGCCCGCCACAGCTCGTACCCACAGAACAGGCAGGTGAGCGCCATCGCGGCGATCAGCACGGCCAGCACGGCGCTGCCCGCGTGGCCGAGCATCAGCAGATGCAGCACCGCCGAGGCCACCGCGAGCACGGCGCAGACCCGCCGCCCGCACAGTGCCATCGGCCACGCCATGCATCAACTCTTCCAGCAGTGCGCCGTCCGCGCAGCGGGAACGGCCGTTCAGAGACCCAGGATCTGCACGCTCTCCTCGCGCATCTGCACCTTGCGGATCTTGCCGGTGACGGTCATCGGGAAGTCGTCGACCAACTGCACATAACGCGGAATCTTGTAGTGCGCCAGCCGACCCTTCGCGAACTCCCGGACGGCATCGGTATCGAGTGGTGCCGCACCGGGTTTCAACTTGATCCAGACGCAGATCTCCTCGCCGTACTTGGCGTCGGGCACCCCGATCACCTGGGCGTCCTCGATATCTGGATGGGTGTAGAGGAACTCTTCGACCTCGCGGGGATAGACGTTCTCCCCGCCACGGATGACCATGTCCTTGATGCGGCCGACGATGGTGCAGTAGCCGTCCTCGCGCATCACCGCCAGATCTCCGGTGTGCATCCAGCCGTCCTCGTCGATCGCCTGGGCGGTCTTCTCGGGGTCTTGCCAATAGCCCAGCATCACCGAATAGCCTTTGGTGCAGAACTCGCCGGGCTGACCGCGTTCGACGACCTCGCCGGTCTCGGGGTCGATGATCTTCACCTCGACATGCGGGTGCGCCCGGCCGATCGTCGCGGTGCGGCGTTCCAGATCGTCATCGTGCAGGGTCTGGCACGACACCGGCGAGGTCTCGGTCATGCCGTAGGCGATGGCCACCTCGGCCATGTGCATATCGTTGATGCAGTGCTTCATCACCTCGATCGGACACACCGCGCCGGCCATGACGCCGGTCCGCAGACTCGACAGGTCACGTTCGGCGAAGCTCGGATGGTTCTGCATGGCGATGAACATCGTGGGCACGCCGTATACACCGGTACAGCGTTCGGCCTCAATGGTTTGCAGCGTGACGCCGGGTTCGAAGCCGGGTGCCGGAATCACCATCGTCACCCCGTGGGTGGTGCAGCCCAGGTTGCCCATCACCATGCCGAAGCAGTGGTAGAACGGCACCGGGATGCACAGCCGGTCCCCCGGCTTGAGGTTGATGCCCTCGGTGACGAAGAAGCCATTGTTGAGGATGTTGCGATGCGATAGCGTCGCACCTTTCGGGAAACCCGTTGTGCCCGAGGTGTACTGGATGTTGATCGGATCGGTGTTGTCCAGCGTGGCCTGCCGGTCCCGCAGCTCCTCTTCGGGGACCGCGGCAGCCCGAAGGGCCGCCCAGTCCTCGGTTCCCAGGAAGATGACCTCGCTCAGGGCTGGGGCCTCGTCGCGCACCTCGCCGACCATCGCGACATAGTCCGAGGTCTTGAAATCGGTTGCCGAGATGAGCATCCGCACGCCGGACTGGTTGAGCACATAGCCCAGCTCGTGGGTGCGGTAGGCCGGGTTGATGTTGACCAGGATGGCGCCGATCTTGGCGGTCGCGTACTGCACGACGGTCCATTCGGCACGGTTGGGCGACCAGATGCCGACGCGGTCCCCCTTGGCGATGCCGCGGGCCATCAATCCCCTTGCCACCAGGTCGATCTCGTCGTTGAGCTCGCGGTAGGTCCAACGCACACCCTGGGTGACGTCGACGAGCGCCTCGATATCGGGGTGCTCAGCGGCAGTGCGCTCGAAGTTCGCCCCGATGGTGTCTTCGATGATCGGGACTTCGGTGGACCCGGCGTCGTAGCTCTGCATCACTTCAGTGCCCCTTATCCCCGTCGCTTCGCTCGCCCAACAAATCCTCGTAGCGGTGCTCGGTGTCGATCGGGGTTCCCGACCCGTGCGCTTCATCCTCCCGCGTGCGCAGCTCGACGCGCCGGATCTTGCCGGAAATGGTCTTGGGCAGTTCGAAGAACTCGATGCGCCGCACCCGCAGATAGGGCGCCAGGTGATCGCGGGCGTACTCCAGGATGGACCGCGCCGTCGCGGCATCGGCTGCCCAGCCTTCGGCAAGGGCGACATAGGCTTTCGGGATCGCCAGCCGGGTCTCGTGTGGCTGGGGCACGACGGCGGCCTCCACGACGGCCGGGTGTTCGATGAGCACGCTCTCCAGCTCGAACGGGGACACCTTGTAGTCACTGGATTTGAAGACGTCATCGGTGCGGCCGATATAGGTGATGTAGCCGTCGCTGTCGCGGCTCGCGACATCGCCGGTGTGGTAGTACCCGCCGTGCATCACCGTGTCGTTGCGGGCCGGGTCGCCGAGGTAGCCGGTCATCAGATTCACCGGGCGGGCGGACAGGTCCAGGCAGATCTCCCCTTCGTCGGCGAGTTCTCCGGTCAGCGGGTCGACGAGCACCACCGGGACACCGGGCATCGGTCGGCCCATCGAGCCGGCCTTGACGGGCTGGCCGGGGGTGTTGCCGACCTGCAGGGTGGTCTCGGTCTGGCCGAATCCGTCCCGGATGGTCAGCCCCCAGGCCCGCTCGACGGCGGTGATGACCTCCGGGTTGAGCGGTTCACCCGCACCCAGGATTTCGCGCAGTCCTTCGGGTTTCGCGCCGAGATCGGCCTGGATCAGCATCCGCCACACCGTCGGCGGCGCGCAGAAGGTGTTGACGCCCGCGCCCCGGATCTCGTCGAGAAGCTTCGGCGCGTCGAAGCGGCTGTAGTTGTAGACGAAGATCGTGGCCTCGGCGATCCACGGCGCGAAGAAGCAACTCCAGGCGTGCTTGGCCCAGCCCGGCGAACTGATGGCCAGGTGCACATCGCCGGGGGTCACCCCGATCCAGGCCATCGTGGACATGTGGCCCACCGGGTAGGACACCTGGGAGTGCTCGACGAGTTTGGGCCGGCTGGTGGTGCCGGAGGTGAAGTACACCAGCAGCGGGTCGTCGACGTTGGTGACCGACTGGAACCTGTCCGGTGTCACGTCGGAGGCGTCGGCGTAGCGATGCCAGCCGGCCGTGTCGCCGACTGCGATGCGGATGTACTCGCCGGGCACCTCGTCGAACTTGCCGGTGTCCGCGGCATTGGCGATGGCGAACCGGGCCTTCCCGCGCTCGATGCGGTCGGCCAGATCGGCGGGTCCCAGCGCGCCGGTGGTCGGCATGATGACCGCGCCCAGTTTCGCCACCGCGAGCATGGCCTCCCACAGCTCGACCTGATTGCCCAGCATCAGCAGAACCCGGTCGCCCTTACCGACGCCGAGGCCTTTGAGCCAGGTGGCCACCCGATCCGAACGGTCGGCCATCTCGGCGAACGTCACCGTGGTCTCGGCGCCGTCCTCCTCCACGATCCACAGCGCCGGCCGGTCATTGCCAGTTGCGATGACGTCGAACCAGTCGGTGGCCCAGTTGAAGGAGCCGCTGATCTCCGGCCAGGCAAAGGTGCCGACAGCCTTGTCATAGTCGCTGATCACGGCCACGAGGTGATCGCGGGCGGCGCGATACCGATCGGTGTTGGTGGTCATGCCGACTAGGATCTACGTCACACTGACCCGACCGCTACCCCCGAAAGAGGGGAACCCCGTGCAAGCCCTGTTGAGGCCCCGCGATACCGACGCCGTGCGCGCCGAGTTGCGCCGGGTCGCCGTCGAGGGCGGGGTGCCGGTGCTGTTCGGCGGCGAGGTCCAGGGCGATGCGCTGCTGCTCAGTGAATTCGTCGGCACCAGGACCGGACTGCTGCGCGGTCTGGTGGTGCGCTCCCGTTCCGGGCTCGGCGGGGCCAGCATGGTGGCGGGCCGTCCGCTGTCGGTGGCCGACTACCGCAATGCCTCATCGATCACCCATGACTATGACGCCCCGGTGCTCTCGGAGGGCATTCGTTCGGTGCTGGCGGTGCCGGTGATCGTGGACGGCATGCCGCGGGCCATGTTGTACGGCGCCTACCGGTCCGGGGCGCCCTTCGGGGGTCGGGCCGCCGATCTGATGGTGGATTCCAGCCGACGGCTCGCCGACGAACTGCGCATCCGCGATGAGGTGGACCGCCGGCTACGGCTGCGCGAGGCGCAGCAGACCGGCGCGGCCAATCCGGAGACGATCCGCGAGGTGTACGCCGGGTTGCGGAGCCTGGCCGGTCGGGCCGATACCGATACGGGCGCCGAACTGCAGCGGCTCGCCGATCTGCTGTCGGCACCCACCGGCGGGGATCTGCATCTCACCCCGCGGGAGCTCGACGTGCTTTCTCAGATCGCGTTGGGCTGCACCAATGCTGAAGCTGCCGAACGGCTTTCGCTGAAGACCGAGACGGTGAAGAGCTATCTGCGCAGTGCCGCAGCGAAACTGGGGACCAGGACCCGGCATGAGTCGGTGTCCCGGGCGCGGCGGGCCCGGCTGATTCCCTAGTACAACTCGGGTCGCCGGTCGGCGAACACATCGTTGTTGGCGCCGAGGGTCTTACTGGCATCGATGCTCACCACAGCCGACGCGACACCGTGCTCATCGGGCACGGCGACCACCCAGCCGTCACGGTCGATGACGGCCGTGCCACCGGTCCACTGCACACCGCGCTCGGTGCCATGGCGATCAGAAACAGCAATCGGCAGCCGGGACGCCCGCGCGGCGGCCATCGCCTGGATGGTCTCGGGCGCATGCTCGCCAGCGGGTCGGTCCGCCAGCGGCCAGTTCACCGGTAGCGCCAGCACTTCCGCGCCGGCCAGCGCCAACCGCCGTGGAACCTCCGGGAATTCGATGTCGTAGCAGATCGCGACGCCGAGCCGGCCGATCGGCGTGTCGAACACAGCACCCGCTTCATCGCCGAGGCTGAAGAACCGGTACTCCTCGTCCCACAGGTGCGCCTTGCGGTAGCAGCCCAGTGTGCCGGTGCGGTCGAACACCAGCGCCGAGTTGAGCAGCCGGTCACCGGCCTTCTCGCAGAACCCGATCACCGCCACCGCATCCTCGGGGACGTCGGCGGCCAGCGCGGCCAGTCGCGGGTCGTCCACGGCCATCGAGAGCGCACGGGCCTCGTCGATATCGTTGAACACGTAGCCGCTGGTGGCCAGCTCGGGCAGGACGATCAGGTGTGGCCCCGGCTCCGCTCGCTGCAGGGCAGCATGCGCTGCGGCGAAATTAGCTTTCTCGTCACCGAATTCGATCGGCAATGCGACGGATGAGACGCGCAGCATGGCCGTCATGCCAGCGACTGCACCCACGCGCGGTGCAGCGCGGCGAACCGGCCGTCCCCACCGATCAGGTCATCGGGGGCGCCGTCCTCCACGATCTCACCGTGCTCCAGAACCAGCACCCGGTCGGCGATCTGCACCGTCGACAACCGGTGCGCGATCACCACGGCGGTGCGGTCGGCCAGCACGGTGGCCAACGCCCGCTGCACCATCCGCTCACTCGGGATGTCCAGCGAGGATGTCGCCTCGTCGAGGATCAGCACCGCCGGATCGGCCAGGAACGCCCGGGCGAACGCGATGAGCTGACGCTGTCCGGCCGACAGTCGGCCACCGCGCTTGGCGACATCGGTCAGATACCCGTCGGGCAGGGTGTCGATGAATTTGTCCACGCCGACGGCGACAGCCGCTTCCCGGACTTCGGCATCGGTCGCCGAGGGCCTGCCGAACCGGATGTTGTCGGCGATGGAGCCCTCGAACATGAAGTTCTCCTGGGTCACCATCACCACATGGGACCGCAGGTCGGCCTGCGCGACGTGCCGCAGATCGGTGCCGTCGAGGGTGACCGACCCGGAGACCGGATCGTAGAACCGGGCCAGCAGTTTGACGATCGTGGTCTTGCCCGCGCCAGTGGTGCCCACCAGCGCGACGGTCTGCCCGGCCGGGATGTCGAGGGTGAGCGCAGGCAGCACCGGACGGTCGGATACATAGGAGAAGTTCACATCGTGAAAACCGATGTGGCCCTTGACAGCGTGTAGCTTCACCGGGTGCTTCGGATCCTCGATACCCGGGTCCTGGGCCAGCACGCCGGAGATCTTCTCCAGCGCCGCCGAGGCGGACTGGAAGGTGTTGAAGAACTGCGAGATCTCCTGCATCGGCTCGAAGAAGATGCGCAGGTACAGCAGGAACGCGGTCAGGGTGCCCAGCGTCATCTGCTCGTTGAGCACCAGGTAGCCGCCGTAGAGCAGCACCGCGCCGGTCATGACATTGCCGGTCAGCCGCACGGCGGGCATGAAGATCGCGAGCAGTTTGAAGGCCCGCTCGTTGATCGTCTTGTACTGGTCGGCAACATCTTCGAAGATCTGCTGGTTACGCGGTTCGCGGCGGTAGGCCTGCACGGCCTTGATACCCGTCATCGTCTCGACGAACTGCACGATGACCAGCGCCGCCGACTCGCGCACCTTCAGGTACGTGCGCGACGATTCGTTGCGGAACCACCAGACCAGCGCGACCAGGATCGGGAACGCAGCCAGACAGGCCAGCCCGAGCCGCCAGTCCAGCACCACCAGCAATATGGCGGTGCCGAACATCGTCAGCACCGCGGTGATCAGACCGTCGAATCCGGTGGCCAGCATGTCCTGGATGGCGTCGACGTCGTTGGTCGAACGGGCGACCACCCGGCCCGAGGTGTACCGGTCGTGGAACGCCACATCGAGGCGCTGGAAGTGCCGGAACAGCCTGCGGCGCAGCTCGATCAGCACCTCCTGGCCGATGCGTCCGGCGCGGCGCAGGAAGTACATCCGGCTGGTGGCCTGCAGCAGCACCACCCCGCACAGGGCGCCCAGGATCAGGAACAGTTCGCGGGCCGTGCCGCCGGCCATGATCGGCGGGATGCCGTGGTCGATACCGCGCTGCACCAGCAGCGGCGCCGAGAGCCGGGCGGCGTTCTCGACCACGACCACCACGGCCAGTGTGGCCACCACCGGCTTGTAGGGCCGCAGCAGCGAGCCCAACAGGGAGCGGGCCTCCCGGCGCAGGGAGATCGATTCGTCGATGGGCAGGTTCTCGTCATCTGCGGAGACGGCTTTGCCCCGCCATTCGGTGTTGGTCACTGGCCCGCCCGTCATGGTTCAACCCCAGCGAGCTCTTCGTCGGCGGCCAGCAGATACCGGTACTCCGGTGCATCGGCCAGCAGTTCGGCATGGGTGCCCACCCGTGCGACGGTTCCCCCCAAAGATTCAACCCTGTCCAGCAGCGCGACCCGGTCGGCGAGCAGCACCGTCGACGCGCGGTGCGCCACCACGATGCCGGTGACATCGCGCAGCACCCGGCCCAGTGCCTCGGTGACCTCGGCCTCGGTGTGCACATCGAGCGCCGACAGGGTGTCGTCGAGCACCAGGATCCGCGGGGACGCGATGATGGCGCGCGCCAGCGAAAGCCGTTGCCGCTGACCGCCGGACAGGCTCATGCCCTGCTCACCGATTCGGGTGTCCAGACCGAACGGCAGGTCGTAGACGAACTCGGCGGCGGCCACGCCGATCGCCTCGGCAAGCTGTTCGTCGGTCGCGTCCGGGGCACCCAGTCTCAGGTTCTCGGCTACCGACATGGAGAACAGCGTCGGATCCTCGAACGCGGTGGCCACCGCGCGGCGCAGCGCGGGCAGCGACAGCTCGCGGATATCGGTGCCGTCGATCAGGATCGCGCCTTCGCTGACATCGTGCAGCCGGGACAGCAGCGCGGCCAACACCGATTTACCGGAGCCGGTGGCCCCGACCAGGGCGATGGTCTCGCCGGATTCCACCGTCAGATTCAGGTGCCGCAGCGCCCAGGTCTCGCTGTCGGGGAAACGGAAGCCCACGTCGACGAGCTCGAGTCGGCCACCACGGGGCGACTCGGCGCCCGGACCGTCGGTGATCTCCCGCGGTGCGTCGAAGATCTCGGCGACCCGGTTGGCCGCGGTCATGGACTCCTGCGTCATCGACAGCAGGAAACCCAGCGAGGCGATCGGCCACACCAGCGACAGCATCATGGTGATGAACGCGACCAGGGTGCCCATGGTGACCAGCCCGTGGCCCGCGGCGTACGCACCGAACCCGAGCACGATGATCAGGGTGATGTTCGGGATGACCTCCAGCAGGGTCCAGAACTTGGCCGACACCCCGACCTTGCGCACTTCGGTGTCGAACAGGCCGGTGGCGCGTTCGTCGAACCGTTCGTAGGCGTACTGCTCGCGGCCGAAGGACTTGATCACCCGCAGCCCCAGCGCGGATTCCTCGACGTGGGTGGCGACATTGCCGGCCTGGTCCTGCGACTGCCGCGACAGCAGGGTGAACTGGCGCTGAAAGTGCAGGATCGTCAGCGTGATCGGCACGATGGCGACCACCACGACCACACCCAGCGGCCAGTACATCGCCAGCAGGATCGCGGTCACCGCGATGATCTGCACGACGTTGAGCATGAGGAACAGCAGGCCGAACGACAGGAACTGCCGGATGGCGCTCAGATCGTTCATCACCCGCGACAGCAGCTGCCCGGACTGCCAGTTGCCGTGAAAGGACATCGGCAGGATCTGCAGCCGCGCGTAGAGATCTTTACGGATATCAGCTTCGACACCCATGGTGGCGCGGGCCACCAGCCAGCGCCGGATGAACCACAGCACGGCCTCGCAGATCAGCACGGCCATCGCGGCCGCGCCCAGCGTCCACAGACCCGCGGCGTCCTTCTCCCGCACCGGCCCGTCGATGACGGCCTTGGTGAGCAGCGGGACGGAGATGGTGGCACCGAGGCTGATGAACGCCGCCACCACCATGGCAATCCAGCGGAGCTTGTACGGCTTCAGATACGGCAGCAGCCGCAGGATGTCCGAGGACGACCTGATCCGCCGTGGCGGCGGCGCGATGGCCGGCTCCGAGCGAAGACCCTGCACGCACACACCTCCCCTGCTCGCCTTGATTTCTAACGCATGGCTCCGACATCTATGTCGCGTCCAACTCCCCCACTCCGATGGTCCCATGCGGAACAACCGAATAACCGGGCTGAAGCCACCGTAAAACCTCAACAATGGGTGAGGTCAAACCGTTACCAGCAGTGTCAAACCCCGGGTCGCTCCGCTCTCCCCCGCCGCTACGGGCGGCGGTGCGTTTTCGCCAGCTCGGCCTCGGCCTCTTCCAGCGCGGTGCGCGCCGCTCGCAGCCTGGCCAGCAGGTCATCGGTCTCATGCTCCTTGCGATCGGCCGACCGCGCCTCCTCCATCGAGTTCAGCACGATGCCGATGAAGAGGTTGAAGATCAGGAAGCTGGCCAGCACTGCATAGGAGACGAAGAACACCACCGTCCACGCCGAGATGTCCAGACCCATCGCGATGTTGTCGGGCAGGTTCTCCAGCGTCAGCATGATGAACATGGTCAGCATCGCCTGGCCGATGTTCCCGTAGTTGTCCGGATCGTGCGCGCTGAAGAGCACCCAGCCGACCATCCCGTAGATGTAGAGCAGCAACACAGTCGCCGCGGCCAGTGACGCGACACCGGGGATGCTGCGTCCGACGGCGGCGACGATGACGCGCAGGTCGGGCAGGAAACGGACGATCCGCACGATGCGCAGCAGCCGGATCAACCGCAGCAGCATGGCGTTCTCGCGCAGCCACGGCAGCAGTGACGCCACCACGACGATGAAATCGAAGACGTTCCAGCGGTCCTTGGCGAACTCGCGCGGATTCCAGCCGAACGCGGTCAGCCGGATCAGCAGCTCCACGACATAGATGCCCAGGATGACGTGGTTGAGGGTGCTGAACAGCCCGTGATGCTCGGCGGCCAGCGGCTCGAAGGTCTCCAAACCCAGCACGATCGCGTTGATGACGATCACCACCATCATGACCGTGTCGAAGACGGGGTTGATGATGAGCACCTTGGCTCGCTCGACGACCGACGGCGAATTCACGGTATGTATCTAGCACGGTTTTTCACCGCCGCAGCGCCGTCTGCGCAGCATCCCCCGGATGCCGAGGTCCGTCAGGCAGTATTGACCCCATGGAAAGTGGTGCCTCGGCCTCGCCTCGGGTTCTCGTCGTCGATGACGATCCCGATGTCCTCGCATCGCTGGAACGTGGATTGCGGCTGTCCGGGTTCGAGGTGTCCACCGCCGTCGACGGTGCCGAGGCTCTGCGCAGTGCCACCGAGACCCGCCCGGACGCGATCGTCCTGGATATCAACATGCCGGTGCTGGACGGCGTCAGCGTGGTCACCGCATTGCGCGCCATGGACAACGACGTGCCGGTGTGTGTGCTCTCGGCCCGCACCAGCGTCGACGACCGGGTCGCCGGGCTGGAGGCGGGCGCCGACGACTACCTGGTGAAGCCATTCGTGCTCCAGGAACTCGTGGCCCGGGTCAAGGCGCTGCTACGCCGGCGCGGATCGACCGCCACGTTCTCGTCGGAGACCATCTCGGTGGGCCCGCTGGAGGTCGACATCCCCGGCCGCCGCGCCCGGGTCAACGGCACCGACGTGGACCTGACCAAACGCGAGTTCGATCTGCTGGCCGTGCTGGCCGAACACAAGACCGCGGTGCTGTCGCGCGCCCAGCTGCTCGAGCTGGTGTGGGGTTACGACTTCGCCGCCGACACCAACGTCGTCGACGTTTTCATCGGCTACCTGCGCCGCAAGCTCGAAGCGGGCGGGGCGCCCCGCCTGCTGCACACCGTGCGCGGTGTGGGCTTCGTGCTCCGGACCCAATAGTCCAGACTGACCCCGTGGACCTGTACGACCGCCTCTACCGGATGCTCGGGTTGCCCAAGCGCATCCTGTCGCTGCGCACCATCGTCATCGTGGCCGCGCTCGGCGTCGTGCTGACCGTCATCATCATCGGTACCTGGGTGTGGATCGGTATCACCAACGAGCAGTACAGCCAGCTGGACCGGCGGCTGGACTCGATCAGCAGTCTCGGTGACGTCAGCACCCTGCTCAGCAGCGCCATGGCCGACGAGACCGACGCCCCGGTGACCGACCCCGACCTGGTGCGCACCGCGCGGATCGGCGGCGCCACCGTGTCGATTCCCGCCGA
Organism: Mycobacterium sp.; assembly: GCA_051306235.1. Lineage (GTDB taxonomy): Bacteria > Actinomycetota > Actinomycetes > Mycobacteriales > Mycobacteriaceae > Mycobacterium. The sequence continues at coordinate 16,350 of JBPPMV010000031.1, forward strand.
TGTCGTGCTGCCGGAGTTCCCGGTCGGTTTCGAGACCACCACCATCAACGGCACCGAGTACCGGGTGCGTACCTTCTCCGCCGGGCAGGCTTCCATCGCCTTGGGCGCGACCCTCACCGATACCGAGCATCAGATCGACTCCCAGCACCGCCGGGTGCTACTCATCAGCGGCGGCGTGATCGCCGGCACTGCCCTAATCGGGTGGATCATCTCGGCGGTGATGATCATCCCGTTCCGCCGGCTGGCTCAGCAGGCCCGCGCCATCAACGCCCAGTCCAACCCGGACGAGGTGAACGTGCGCGGGGTGTGGGAGGCCAGCGAGATCGGCGAGGCCGTCGAGGGCATGCTGGCCCGCATCGGCGACGAGCAGCAGCGCACCAAGGCCGCGCTGGAATCGGCGAGAGACTTCGCCGCGGTGGCGTCACATGAACTGCGCACCCCGCTGACCGCGATGCGCACCAACCTCGAGGTGCTGGCCACCCTGGACATGCCCGACGAACAGCGCGTCGAGGTACTCGGCGATGTCATCCGCACCCAGTCCCGCATCGAGGCCACCCTGTCGGCGCTGGAACGGCTGGCCCAGGGGCAGCTGTCCACCTCCGATGACCA
>JBPPMV010000032.1:0-5423 GCA_051306235.1 Mycobacterium sp.
CGGCATCCGTGCATCCAGACGTTGTAGTCCGCATGCGCCTGATAGGCCTCCAGCAGGGTGAACTCCGGGTTGTGACTGAAATCCACGCCCTCGTTGCGGAACGCCCGGCCCAGTTCGAAAACCCGCTCGACACCGCCGACGCAGAGCCGCTTGAGGTACAGCTCGGGCGCGATGCGCAGGTACAGATCGAGGTCGTAGGCGTTGATGTGGGTGGTGAACGGTCGTGCGTTCGCTCCACCGTGGATCTGCTGCAGGATCGGCGTCTCCACTTCGAGGAATCCCTTGCCGACCAGCGTTTCCCGGATGGCATGCAGGATCCGGCTGCGGGCAGTGATGAGATCACGGGCCTCGGTGTTGATGGCGAGGTCGACATACCGGGTCCGGACCCGGGCCTCCGGGTCGGTCAGGCCCTTCCACTTGTCGGGCAGCGGGCGCAGGCATTTGCCGATCAGCCGCCACCGGGTGACCAGTAGTGACGGGGTGCCGTTGCGGCTGAGCCCCATGGTGCCGGTGACCTCGATCAGGTCACCCAGGTCGATCGATCCGGTGAAATCGGCGTTGCTGCCCTGGGTGAGACGTGAATTGTCCAGCAGCAGTTGTACTTCGCCGGACCAGTCGCGCAACGCGGCGAACAGCACACCGCCGTAGTCGCGTAACCGCAGGATCCGGCCGGCCACCGTGACCGTGACATCGGCGGTGGTGGTGGCCAGCGCCTGTTCGACGGTGTGGCTGGGCGCCTCGCCGACCGGGTAGGCATCGACACCGCTGTCCTGCAGCGTCTTGAGCTTGGCCATCCGGACGCGGACCTGCTCGGGCAGCCGGTTGCGGTCATCGGCAGGCAGATCGTGCTGCAGCGCACTGACATCCGGGGCGCTACCGTCGGTGTGCAGTAGGCCGCTGTCCACCAGGTTCTTGGGTGCCGCGATGTGCTCGCCGGTGTGTTCCTTGCGGCCGGAGAACGGCAGCACCAGGAATCCCTCGGCGATCACCGAGGCCACTCCGACCCGGGGGATCTCGCGGGCTTCCTCGTAGCAGGCGAACCGCGGAATCCATTCCGGCTGGTACTTCATATTGGACCGGTACAGGGTCTCCAGCTGCCACCACCGGGAGAAGAACACCAACAGTGCCCGCCAGAGCCGGGCGACCGGCCCTGCGCCGAGTTGTGCGCCCTGCTCGAACGCCGATCGGAACATCGCGAAGTTCAACGAGATGCGGGTGATACCGAGGTCTTCGGACTGCAGGCAGATCTCGCTGACCATCAGTTCGATGGTGCCGTTGGGGGACTGCGGTGACCGGCGCATGACATCCAGGGACGCCCCGTTGGCACCCCACGGCACCAGCGAGAGCATCGCCACCACCTCGCCGTCGTCGCCGTCATCGGCTCCGCTTTCCTGGATCGCCTCGACCAGCAGGCAGTCGCCGTCGGCGGGATCGCCCAAGCGTCCCAACGCCATCGAGAAGCCCCGCTCGGTCTCGGTATCGCGCCAGGCGTCGGCGCGCCCGACCACCAGCGCCATCGCATCGGCGGTGAGCTCCCGGTGCCGGCGGATGCGCACGGTCAGACCGGCACGGCGGGCCCGGGTGACGGCCTGGCGCACCGGCTTCATATCCGGGCCGGACAACTTGAACCGGTCGGGATACAGGATTGCTTCGTCGCCGAGTTCTATCGCGTTCAGACCGGCATCGCGGAACGCCTGCGCCGCAACGGCACTGGCGCCCATCACGCCTGGCGCCCACCCGTAGGACTGACACAGCTTGAGCCAGGCGTCGATGGCCGCCGGCCAGGACCGCGGATCGCCGACGGGATCCCCACTGGCCAGGCAGACGCCGACCTCGACCCGGTAGGTGACCGCGGCGCGGCCGTTGGGCGCGAACACCACAGACTTGTCGCGACGGGTGGCGAAATAGCCGAGCGAGTCGTTCTTCCCGAAGAGTTCGAGCAGGCCGCGGATGGCGGACTCGTCCTGCCCGGTCAGCGCATTGGTGGCGCGTTGGGAGCGGAACAGCACAATGGCAGCGGCCACCAGTGCCAGCGCACCGAACAGGCCGAGCACCGCGTTGATCAGCACGCCGGGGTGCTGGCCGTCGAACACCGCGGAGTCGACACCGGCGAAGACCACCACCCGGTTGACGGCGTACCCGAGTCGGTAATCACGCTCCAGCGTGCCGGGGAACAGCTCGAGCAGGCCCCAGCCGACCAGGATGCCGACGGCCATGGCGGCCAGCAGCGTGCCGATCGCCTTGAACAGTGCGCCGCGGCGCACCTTGGCCCAGAACTCGTGCCGCGCCAACACCAGGAAGCCGATCGCGGCCAGGTGGAACACCAGTCCGATGACCTCGCCGAACTCCTCGAGCACCGACTCGTCGCCGCCGACCAGGTCGGCGATGTTCACGGCGACGGCGGCCACCATGTACAGCACGAGGATCCACCAGGCGATGCTCTTACGGGCCGCGAGCGCGGCCGCCAGCAGGGCGAGCACCACCGCCCAGGCGAAGCTGGTGTCGGGGAAGTTGAAGATGTAGTCGTTGACGAACTCGCGCGGCACCCGGATCACCGAGCGCACCAGCGGGGAGATGCTGGCCACCAGGGACAGCGTTGCGATGACCCCGACGATCCAGCCCGCGGCGGTCGGAACCCAGGCATATCCGGACGGGCGCCGGTTGGTCGACGGATGCGGGATCGTGGTGGCCGTCATAGGCCGCGAGAATATGCCCTAGGCGGCTGAAATGGGCGTTTCTGCCGACGTCGGGCGCGGTCGGTGTCCGGGATCGTTCACCAGACCGGACCGGTGAGTTTCTCGCCGGGGCCGTGTCCGGGTTCCTCGGGTGCCGCGCTGGCCTCCCGGAAGGCCAGTTGCAGGCTCTTCAGTCCGTCGCGCAGCGGTCCGGCGTGCAGTCCGAGGAACTCGGCGGACGCGGTGACCAGACCGGCCAGTGCGGTGATGAGCCGGCGGGCCTCGTCGAGATCGCGGTGGGGGCTGTCGTCGGGATCCTCGGAACCCAGGCCGATCTTTTCGGCCGCGGCGCTCATCAACATGACGGCCGAACGGGTGATCACCTCGACGGCGGGAATCTCCGCAAGCTCCCGTACCTGCGGGTCTTCGACAGACGGAGTTTTCTGATCATCGGTCATGCCTGTTAGACTTGCACGATCGACCGTCCCGGCGAACGCCAGGGACAGTAAGTGGAGTCCCGCTCCCACCGCTGACCATACCGGTCCAGCGGTCCGATCACAGGCATCCGCGGATGTCCTGTTCTGCGTTTACCGCAGACGGCGTAAGCCGTGATCGGTCGGCATCGGGCCCTGCTATATGCAGGGCCGTTCTGCTCTTCGGAGCGGAATGCTGATGGTGTGGTCTCTCCCTGCTGGCCCGGCGCTCCATACGGTCGTGGGAACGAGCAGACAACGTAGGAGGCCCCATCAGCACTGAGACCCGCATCAACGAGCGCATCCGCGTACCTGAAGTCCGACTCATCGGACCCAATGGTGAGCAGGTTGGCATTGTTCGCATCGAAGATGCTCTCCGCGTCGCCGTCGACGCCGATCTCGACCTTGTCGAAGTAGCCCCAGACGCCAAACCACCGGTGTGCAAGATCATGGACTACGGCAAGTTCAAGTACGAGACGGCCCTCAAGGAGCGCGAGTCTCGCAAGAACCAGCAGCAGACCGTCGTCAAGGAGCAGAAGCTCCGGCCGAAGATCGACGATCACGATTACCAGACGAAGAAGGGCCATGTGGTCCGCTTCCTGGAAGCCGGATCGAAGGTCAAGGTGACCATCATGTTCCGCGGTCGCGAGCAGTCCCGGCCCGAACTGGGGTACCGACTGCTCCAGCGCCTCGGTGCCGACGTGGCTGACTACGGTTTCGTCGAGACCTCGGCCAAGCAGGACGGCCGCAACATGACCATGGTGCTGGCACCGCACCGCGGTGCGAAGACCCGTGCCAAGGCGGCGCATGACGCAGACGCCCCCACCGCTCAGCGCGCCGGCGCCGCGAAGACCGACGAAGCGAAGGCCGACGAAGCGAAGACCGACGCAGCACCAGCACCGACCGAGACACCACAGAACTGAGGACACATGCCTAAGGCAAAGACCCACAGCGGCGCATCGAAGCGCTTCCGCGTCACCGGAAGCGGCAAGATCGTCCGCCAGAAGGCCGGCAAGCGCCACCTTCTCGAGCACAAGGCGAGCAAGCGCACCCGTCGTCTCGACGGTCGCACCACCGTTGCCGCCAACGACACCGCGCGCGTCAAGAAGCTGCTGAACGGCTAAATCGGTTCGAACGGCCGAAGGCCGCTCACCCTCCAGACTTTCCCCGCAAGAATAGGAACAATCTCATGGCACGCGTGAAGCGCGCAGTCAACGCTCAAAAGAAGCGGCGCACAGTACTCAAGGCTTCCAAGGGCTACCGCGGTCAGCGGTCACGCCTCTACCGCAAGGCCAAAGAGCAGCAGCTGCACTCCTTGACCTACGCCTACCGGGACCGCAAGGCCCGCAAGGGTGATTTCCGCAAGCTGTGGATCTCGCGGATCAACGCCGCGGGTCGCGCCAACGGCATCACCTACAACCGTCTGATCCAGGGCCTCAAGCTCGCTGGTGTCGAGGTCGACCGCAAGAACCTCTCGGAGATCGCGATCAGCGACCCGGCCGCGTTCACCGCGCTGGTCGAGGTGGCCAAGGCCGCGCTGCCCGAGGATGTCAACGCACCGTCGGGCGAAGCAGCCTGACACTCCTGACGGAGAAGTCCAATCGGGTAGCTGCGGCGATCAAGCTGCAGCGACCCGCAGGACGTCGCCACGCCGCACGCTTCCTCGCCGAAGGTCCCAACCTTGTCGAGGCCGCGCTGCGGCGTGGTCTCGTTTCCGAGGTCTTCGTCACCGAGGACGCCCACGTCCGGTTCGGCGACCTGCTGCGCGATGCACCCGTTTTCGAGGTGACCGAGCGGGCGGCGAAAGCGCTGTCGGACACCGTGACTCCGGTCGGGCTGATCGCGGTGTGCACCATCCCCGAGGTCGCCCTGTCCGATGTGCTCGGCCCGGGACCGAAGCTGGTGGCCGTCGCGGTCGAGACCTCCGACCCCGGCAACGCGGGCACGCTGATCCGGCTCGCCGACGCCATGGGTGCCGACGCGGTGATTCTCGCCGGTGACGGCGTGGATCCCTATAACGCGAAATGTCTGCGCGCATCGGCAGGCAGCATCTTCGGGCTGCCCGTCCTGCAGGCGCCGGATACATCCGAACTGATTGCGGCACTGCGTGATTCCGGCCTGCAGGTGCTCGCCACCACCCTCGACGGTGCGACCGCACTGCCTGCGGTCGACCTGAGCCTGCCGACGGCGTGGTTGTTCGGTTCCGAGGCCCACGGTCTGGCGCCCCAGGTGGCGGCGGCGGCCGACCTACAGGTGACCATCCCGATGTCCGGTG